>DASZKO010000162.1:0-9748 GCA_035605655.1 Caulobacteraceae bacterium
AGGGCCTTCAGCTTTTCCTCGGAGACCGCGTAGTACTCGGCCACCAGCTGCGGCGGACCGGCCGCCGTCCCGTCCGGATTGACCGGGTTGTACGAGGCCGTCTTGGTCTCGAAGAGATCGAGCTCGGTCAGCACGGAGACGAAGGATTCGGTGCGGCGCAGCTCGACCTCGAAGTTGTTGCAGAAGTCGATGCAGCTCTTGGTGTAGTCGGTGGGCTGGCCCTCGGCGTCGAAGAGCGCCACGTCGGGCAGGTCGCCGACCATCGGGGCGTCGCGATCGATGCACACGACCATTTTCTCGCGCGCGTCGTCGGACGCCAGGACGAAGGGATAGCGGCGGACATAAGCCGGGATATAGACCCCCGGCTCGAACGTGCCGTCGTCGCGGATGTAGATGTTGCGGCGGGCGTTGACGCCCATCACCGCCAGCGGCTGGTGACGATCGCCGGCGAAAATGATCGGCGAGGCCAGGGCCGCCTGAGGAAACTCGGTCACCGTCAGGGGAATCACGTGGCTGGCCTCGGCGAAGCCGTAGGGGCGGGCGATGCGGCGCAGGCCGAGCTTGGCATGGGTCTCGCTGCTCAGCGGTTCGGGCCTGGAGTAGAAGAGGACGTTGCCCTGAAGTGGGCCGGGGGCCCCGGTCTGGGTGATGTCGGTCATGACGTTTCAGCTCGATGAAAAAGGGGTCCCGTGGCGCGCGTCCCGCCGCCCGGACCGTCGGTGGATTGATGAGAGGCGGGCGCCCTCTTAACCGATCGCCACGCGGGGGGCAAACCTCGCCGCCCCTTGCCACCGTGGCGCCGATTTCCCCTTAATGAGGCCAGGTCCCCGAGGAGAGAGCCCATGCCCATCCACTATCCCGACATCCTGCAGCAGGCGTCCGCCCCCCGGACGTTTTCCTACGGCGACAAGGACGTCATGCTCTATGCGCTGGGCATCGGGCTGGGGGCCGATCCCCTCGACGGGCGCGAGCTGCCTTTCGTTTACGAAAAGGGCCTGAAAGTCGTCCCCACCGCCGCCACGGTCCTGGCCGCGCGCGGCCGCGCCACCCGCGCCGAGCCGAGCCTGCCGGAGGGCCTCAGGGTCAGCCAGATCAATTACCTGATGGTCGTCCACGGCGAGCAGAAAGTGGAGCTGCACCGCCCCTTGCCGGCCGAAGGGACCTTCACCGCCGCCTCGCGCACCATCGGCGCCTTCGACAAGGGCAAGGACAAGGGCGCGGTGGTGATCAACGAGACCACCTGGACCAACGAGGCGGGCGAAAAAGTCGCCACCCTCACCGGCTCGACCTTCGCCCGGGGCGACGGCGGCTTCGGCGGGCCCAGCGAAGGGGCCCCGGTCCCGCATGCCGTTCCGACCCGGCCGGCCGACCTCTCCCTCGATTTCGCCACCCGCTCCGACCAGGCCCTACTCTATCGCCTCAACGGCGACCGCAATCCGCTGCATTCGGATCCGGACGTCGCCCGGATGGCGGGGTTCGAGCGGCCGATCCTACATGGCCTGTGCACCTACGGGATCACCTGCCGCGCCATCCTGGCCGGGATCACCGATTTCGACGCCGAGTCGATCGCCTCGCACGAGGTGCGGTTTTCCGCCCCGGTCTTCCCCGGCGACCTCATCACCGTCGATCTGTGGCGCGACGGCAAGACGATCTCGTTCGAGGCCCGCGTCAAGGCGCGCGGCGTCACGGTGATCAAGAACGGCAAGACCGTCCTGCGCTGAGAGCGGCTTCAGGACTCGCCGTCGACCGAGGGATCGAGCAGGCGGTGGGCGTGGATGATGAAGTAGCGCATGTGGGCGTTGTCCACGGTCGCCTGGGCGCGGGCCTGCCAGGCGCGGAAGGCCTCCTGGTAATTGGGATAGGCGCCCACCAGATCGACCTTGGAAAGGTCGCGGAACTCCAGGCCGCCGACGTCCTTCAGTTCGCCGCCGATCACCAGGTGGAGAAGCTGCTGATCGGCCATCCTACTTGCCCGCGATGCTCAAGGCGTCGACGAGGATCGACGGCGCGTTCACCCGGCCGCGGAATTCGAGATCCGATCCGGGAACGAGGCGGGCGTAGATGTCGATGAGGTTGCCGGCCACGGTGATCTCGGTCACCGGGTAGGCGATCTGGCCGGCCTCGAACCAGTGGCCCGAGCAGCCCACCGACCAGTCGCCGGTGTTGCTGTTGAGCGAGGGCCCGAACATCGACGTCACCAGCAGGCCCGCGCCCGCGTCGGCCATCAGTCCGGCCTGGTCGCGGTCGCCGGTCGCAAGGGTCAGGTTGTTGACGCCGACGCCGGGCGGCCCGGCCAGCCCGCGCGAAGCGTGGCCGGTGGTCGCGAGGCCCAGCTGCCGGGCCGAACTGGCGTTGAGCAGCCAGGTGGTCAGCACCCCGTCGTCGATGATGTCCGTGACCTGGTTGGCCACCCCCTCGTCGTCGAAGGGCGAGGAGCCGAGGCCTCGGCGGCGATGCGGATCGTCGGTGAGGCGCACGCCCCTGGCGAACACCGCCGCGCCGAGCCTGTCCTTGAGGAACGACACGCCCCGGGCCACCGACGGGCCGGAGATGGCCCCGATCAGGGGGCCCAGAAGCGACGACGACAGGCGGTTTTCGAAGATCACCGGGGCGGTCGTCGAGGCGATCTTGCGGGCCCCGAGGCTCGCCACCGCCCGCCGTCCGGCCGTGCTCCCGATCTCCTCCGGTCCGGGGAGGTCCTCGTCCCAGCGGGTGGCGCGGCCCTCGCCGGCCTGCTCCATGGCCGCGCCCTCGCCGGCGATCGCCTGGGCCGAGATGGACGAGGCCGTGGCCCGATACTCGCCATGGAATCCGCCGCTCGTCGCCAGGCGCCAGGCCGATGACGACCAGGTCGCCCAGGCCCCGCCCGAATTGGTCACCCCGGCTATGGCCAGGGCGCTGTCCTCCGCCTGGCGGGCGCGGGCTTCCAGCGCCGCGGGGCCGGATTCGAGGGGATCGTAGAGATCGAGGTCCCGCCTCGCGCCGTTCGCCAGGCGCTCGGCCGGGGCCAGGCCGGCATAGGGGTCCTCGGCCGCCATCCTGGTCATGGCGATCACCCGCTCGACCAGGCGGGCGCGGCCGTCGGCCGAGACATCGGCGCCCGAAACGCTGGCCTGGCGGGCCCCGATGAAAGTCCGCACGCCCAGTTCGCGGGATTCTTCGCGCTCGACTTCCTCGAGGGCTCCCAGACGCACGGTGACGCTCAGGGCGGCGCGCTCGGCGAAGACCGCCTCGGCGGCCTCGGCCCCGGCGGCCAGGGCGGCGGCGACCACCCCGTCCAGCAATTCTCTGTCCATGGCCGGCGATATGGCCGCTGGCGGGGCCGGCGGCAAGCCGCTCAGGCGATGATGTCGGGCGTCAGCCGCTTGTCGATGTGGGCAATCTGGTCGCGCAGGGCCAGCTTCTGCTTCTTCAGGCGGGCGATCTGCAGCTGGTTGGGTTTCGGCAGGGATTGCAGGGCGTGCACCGCCGCGTCGAGATCCTGGTGGGCCTGGCGCAGGCCCGCCAGAGTCAGCCTCAACGCCTCGTCAGGATCGGCCGTCTCGTCGTCCATGTGGGCGCGCATACTAGCAGAGCCGTTGGCGGCGGCAATTCTCAGCGAAGCAGACGGGCCAGGGCGGCGATCTCGTCTTCCATGGCGGCGCCGTTCCAGGCGCGGGCGAGGGTGGTCAAGGCGTGGCCCAGGTCGTCGCGCGCCGCGTTCGGGGCCGGCGTTTCGGTCTCGAGCAACTCGAGGAGACGGCGCTCGGCGGCCAGTTCGGCGGCCCGCACCCGCTCGCGCACGGCGCTCTCGCCGGCCAGGCGCCGGCGGGCGCCCCTCAGCGACGCGATCACCTCGTCCTCCCAGGTCCGCGCCAAATCGATCACGCCAGCCAGGTCGCCGGCCGGGCGGCCCTCGCTCGCCGCCCAGGCCCGCCAGAGCAAGAGGGGAATGCATTGTCCGTGGGTGTCCTGCAGGGCGAGGCAGGCGGCCTCGACGCCGGGCCGGCCCCACGCCGCCCGGGCGTAATCCCACAGCCTCAACCGGCCTCCTCTTCGATGGCCGCCACGTCCTCGCCCCAGCGGCGGACGCCGCGCCAGCCGAGGCCGAACAGTTCGAGGGCGCGGCCGACGCACTGGTCGGCGATCTCGCCGACATCGGCCGGCTTGGCGTAGAAGGCCGGGACCGGCGGGGCGATCGTCGCGCCCATCTCGGCCAGGGCCGTCAGGGTGCGCAGATGGCCCAGGTGCAGCGGGCTTTCGCGGACCATGAGCACCAGGGGCCGGCGCTCCTTCAGGGTCACGTCGGCGGCCCGGCTGAGCAGGGAGGAGGTCACCCCGGTGGCGATTTCGCTCATCGTCCGCACCGAGCACGGGGCGATGATCATGCCCATCGTCGGATAGGAGCCCGAGGCGATGGCCGCGCCGATGTCGCCGGCGCGGTAGGTCACGCTCGCCTTGGCCGCGAGATCGGCCAGGGTCAGGTCCATTTCCTGGGCGAGCGTCAGGGCGGCGGCGCGGCTGGCGACCAGATGGGTCTCCACGCCCAGCTCGGCGCAGGCCTCCAGCACCCGCACCCCGAGGATCGCCCCCGAGGCGCCGGAAACCCCCACGACCAGCCTTGGCGCCTGCTTTCTATCCATCGCCCCTTCCCAGACGGCCGCACAACCATATGTGATCTGACAGACGCGCGTGAGAGGTGTTCACTCGCGAAATGGACAACACAAGGAGGTAGCCGACATGGCCATCGAAGCCCGAATTCGCGAACTCGACCTGCGTCACCAGTCTCTGGAACGCGCGATCGAGGACGAGATCGGTCGACCGGCCACGGATGATTTCCGGCTCATGGAACTGAAACGACAGAAGCTACGATTGAAGGAAGAACTGGAGTCCCTGAAGACCCGCGTCCACTAGAAAGCTTCGCTCAGGTCTCCTGCGCCGCCTCCTCGGCTCCGCTGTCCGCCGAGGGGATCAGGGAGGGGCCCTCCGGCTCGTCGACGCGGCGCTTGGCGTCGTCGCGGGCCTTCTTTTCGGCGGCCTTCTTCACCAGCGCGTCGAGTTCGAGCTGGGTGACAAGGCCAAGCGAAACCGGATCCACCGGCTTGACGTTGGCGGCGTTCCAATGGGTGCGGTTGCGCACCTGCTCGATGGTCGCCTTGGTGGTCCCGAGCGTCTTGGAAATCTGGGCGTCGGTCACCTCGGGATGGTTGCGGACGAACCAGGCGATGGCGTCCGGACGGTCCTGGCGGCGCGAGACCGGCGTGTAGCGCGAACCCTTGCGCTGCGGCTTGAGCATGTCGGCGTGGCGGCTCTTCTGGGCGTTCATCCGATAGCTGGAATCGGCCTGGGCGCGGTCCAGCTCCTCGCGGGTCAGCTGGCCATTGGAGATCGGGTCGGCGCCGCGGATGTCGCGGGCCACCTCGCCGTCGGCGATGCCCTTTACCTCGAGCGGATGCAGGCCGCAGAAGTCGGCGATCTGCTCGAAGGTCAGGGAGGAATTGTCCACCAGCCACACGGCCGTCGCCTTGGGCATGAGGATGTCGGTCATCGTGGCTGAGGTCCCTTCAGAAACAGCGGCGCCCGGCCTTGCGGCCGGGCGGGTAAGGGTCCCCATATAGGCGCTGCCGCCGCCAAATGGAACGGTTTTGCGACGGGTGGCGAGTTGTCGACACAGGCCTCCAGGGCCCCGACGGTTCGGCCTCGCCGCGCGGCCGAAATTCTCACACGGCCGATGGGATAGGTTTCCATGCTATGCTGCCCGCGCGTCCTCGGCAATTTCCCGCTCGAGGAAGTCGCCGTAGCGGCGCGACGGCTGCCGGCCGCCCTCGTTTACGGCTTCGTTTCGAGCTTTGGCGCGTTAAGCAAATGCCGAACTCTTCAGAAAGCCGAGTCGTGACAAAAGGGCGTTCCATCTTCCCCATCGTCGGCATCGGCGCCTCCGCCGGCGGCGTCGAGGCGCTGGAGGGCTTCTTCCAGGGCGTGCCGCCCGCGCCGGGGCTCGCCTTCATCGTCGTGACGCACCTCAGTCCCGATCGAGAGAGCCTGCTCCCCGAGATCATCGCGCGCTACACCGACCTCGGCGTCGTCGTCGCGGAGGACGAGGCCGAGGTCCGGCCCGATTTCGTCTATGTGCTGCCCTCCGACGCCATCATCGGCATCAAGGCCGGTCGCCTGGAGCTTCAAAAGGCCAGCAGCAGCCGCCGCGAGCGCAAGCCGATCGACATCTTCTTCAGTTCTCTGGCCATCGACCGCGGCGAGCACGCCGCCGCGGTCGTGCTGTCCGGCGGCGATGGCGACGGGACGCTGGGAACCAAGGCCATCAAGGAACGCGGCGGTCTCACCCTGGCGCAGGTCGCCGACGGGCATGGTCCGCGCCACGCCTCCATGCCGGACAGCGCGATTTCCGCGGGCTTCATCGATTTCGCGCTTCCGGTCGACCAGATGGGCGCCAAGCTGGCCGAGTTCGCGCTCATGCTGGCGGAGAGCAACGACGACGATGTCGCGCAAGCGGCTCAATCGGAAGCCCGCGCGGAGGTCTGCGCCATCCTGCGCAACCAGCTTGGCCACGACTTCAGCGGCTATAAGTCCAAGACCTTTTTCCGCCGCGTCCAGCGGCGCATGCACGTGACTCAGTCGCCGAACCAGGAGGCCTACGTCGAACGATTGAAAAGCGATCCCAAGGAGGTCCAGGCGCTCTTTCACGATCTGCTGATCAACGTGACCAATTTCTTCCGTGACGTCGACGCTTTCGACAAGCTTCGGGAGATCGTGATCCCCAAACTGTTCGAAGGCCGAGGCGCCGAGGACAGCGTCCGGGTCTGGGTGCCAGGCTGCTCCACGGGCGAGGAGGTCTATTCGATCGCCATGCTGCTGTGCGAGCACATGAGCGCCCTGACCGCTCGGCCCCGGGTCCAGGTCTTCGCCACCGACATCGACGAATTCGGCCTGGGCGTCGCGCGGGCCGGCCGCTATCCCGAAGCCTTGCTGGAAGGCGTTTCGCCGGAGCGCCGCAAGCGGTTCTTCGTGTCTGACGGCGGCAGCTTCCTTCTGTGCAAGGAGGTGCGCGATCTTTGCATTTTCTCGCCGCACAGCGTCATTCGCGACCCACCGTATTCGCGGCTGGACCTGATCTCCTGTCGCAACCTGCTGATCTATTTCGGGACGGACATCCAGAACCTGGTGCTGCCGACCTTCCACTATTCGCTGCGGGAGGGCGGCTATCTGTTCCTCGGGCTCTCGGAGAGCATCGGCAAGTTCTCCGAACTGTTCGCCGCGGTCGACAAAAAACATCGCATCTACCGCAGCCGGGAAAACGTCAGCCTGGCGCCGCGTCTGCCCATGACGATCCGCAATCATCCCTCCGCCGGTCTCCCCGGTCAGAACCGCCGACCGCCGGTTTCGGCCCCGGGCGCGGCGCTGCGGCAGGCGCTGGAAACCCAGGTTCTGGAACAGTTCGCGCCGGCCCATGTGCTGGTCACCCGAGAGGGCGACATCGTGCATTTCTCGACCCGGACCAATCGATATCTCGAACTGGCGCCCGGCGCGCCGACCCGTCAGCTGATGACCCTGGCGCGCAAAGGTTTGCGCCTCGATCTTCGGTCGGCGTTCCGCGAAGCCGTCGAATCCAGCGCCAGGATCTCGCGCAATGCAGTTCCGGTCGATGGCGGAGATGGCCATCTGCAGATGGTCGACATCACGGTCGAGCCGCTTGCCGAACGGCATGGCGAAGATCCGCTCTACATCGTCCTCTTCAGCGATCGCGGGCCGCCGCTCAGCGTGGAAGAGGCCCGCGGCGGAAATCCCGCGGTCGAATCCGGGGCGGCGCTGCTCCTCGAGCAGGAGTTGCGTGACACCAAGGAACGGTTGCAGTCGCTGATCGAGGAATATGAAACCGCGCTGGAGGAGCTGCGCTCGTCCAACGAGGAGCTGCTGTCGGTCAACGAGGAGCTGCAGTCGAGCAACGAGGAACTCGAAGCCTCCAAGGAGGAGCTTCAATCCCTCAACGAAGAACTCAACACCGTCAACGCCGAGCTGACCCAGAAGATCGATGCGCTGGATCGGGCCAACAGCGATCTGCACAATCTGTTCGAGAGCACGCAGATTCCAACGGTCTTCCTGGACCGAAACCTGAAGATCCGCAGCTTCACCCCGGCCGTCAAGGACCTGTTCAACATCCTGCCCGGGGACCGCGGACGGCCGCTGACCGATCTGAACAGCCGGCTCTCATTGCCCCGATTGTTCGAAGACATCCGCTATGTCTTCGAAAACGGCGAGATTTCGGAGCGGGAGATCTCCCAGCCCGAGACCTCCAAGCACTACATCCTGCGTATCGCACCCTATCTGGATTCCGATCGTCACGTCGAAGGCGTGGTCGTCACTTTCCTCGACGTCACCCGACTGGCTCAGGCGCAAGCGCACCAGCACACCTTGATCGCCGAATTGAACCATCGCGTAAAAAACATGCTGATGGTGGCTATCGGGATCGCCCAGCAGACCTACAAGAGCTCTGGATCCCCGGAGGCTTTCCTGGAGGCGTTCATCGGCAGGCTCCAGGCCATGGCGCGATCCTACGAGCTGCTGTCGCGTGAAAACTGGATGGAGAGCTCCCTCGCCGAATTGGTCCGTACGGAACTGGCGCCTTTCGGATCGGAGCGTCTGACCATCGAGGGTCCGGAGGTCAGGCTCAAGCCCAAGCTCGCCCTGTCCCTGGGCATGGTGCTGCATGAGCTGGCGACCAACGCGGGAAAGTACGGCGCCTTGTCGGAACCGGCCGGCCGGGTTTCGATCCACTGGTCGACGAGCGCGGGCAGTGCCGGCGAGGGGTTGGATTTTCAGTGGACCGAGTCGGACGGGCCGACGGTCGCGAACTCGCGGAAGCGCGGCTTTGGTTTGAGGCTGATCGAGAAGGAGACATCCTACAACCTCGGAGGCAGCGCTGCTTTCGACTTCAGGCCGGAGGGCCTCGGCGCTCGCATCGCCTTTCCCCTCGAGGAGTCCTGATGGCCGGTGCTCGGCGCCCTCGGGTTCTGGTGCTGGAGGACGAATGGGTGATCGCCGATCAGATCGAGTCCGCGCTCGATGAGGCCGGGTACGAGGTTGTCGGGCCGGTGGGGCGGGTCGACGCGGCCATGACTCTGATGAAGAGCCAGGCCGTCGAGGCGGCCGTGCTGGACATCAACATGCACGGCGATCGCAGTTTTCGCGCCGCAGTGCAGCTCGCTCGAGACAAAATTCCCTTCGTATTCCTGAGTGGATACGCCGCGACGGCGCTCCCCCCAGACCTGAAGGACCGGCCGTTGATGCAGAAGCCCATCGATCTGGCGGCGCTCTGTCGCTGCATCGACGACCTCGTGACGACGCCGATCAAAGGTCCGCCCGCGAACTGAAGCCGTGTCCGGCGAAGCCGTTCGGGAAATAGATCGTTCGGGAAATAGATATCGTGTCGACGCGTGACTCGCCTCCCCTCGGCTGGGGCAATTACGGTGACAGTGCACTAAATAGCTCCGCCTGATCTTCGCTCGACAGGGCTTTCGGCTTGGGCCCGCGGCGGGCCGGGGCGAGCGTCCGTTTCGATGAGGCTTCCAGCGCGGCCAGCCATTCGGGGGCTCCCACTGGGCGGCCGGTGGAGCGGGAACGGCGGAGGGCGGCGATGGCCGCCTCATCCCCCGCCTCGTCGAGATAGGCCGCGAAGTCGCCGGTCCGCTCCAGCACCGCGGCCACGGTGACCACGCCGTCGTCGCGTCCGGCGAGATGGGCCGCGGCGCTCGAC
>DASZKO010000174.1:0-52341 GCA_035605655.1 Caulobacteraceae bacterium
CGTGCGCCACTTGGGGGAGTACCGGCGATAGCCGGGGGACGGGGAGGGGCCGTGCGCCGGCGCCCTTTCCCCAACCCCCTCCGCCCCTTCGGGGTCCCCCTCCCCCCGTGGGGGAGGAGAGCGTCGGCGTTGCTCCCCTAAGGGTGATTTTTGGCCGCCTGGCGAGATATGTGAATGCGGTAGCCATGAAGGGGAGGGACGCGCGTCATTTCAAATCATGACCTCCTCCCACTTGGTGGGGGAGGTGGCGCGATCGACTCCGCCTTCGCCGGCTCGCGGCGGGCGGCCGGGAAGATGCGCAGGAAGTTTTCGGCGTAGAACTTGTCGCGCACGGTCTCCGGGCGCTCGCCCAGGGCCGTCTCGAAGCGGGCGATGGGGTTTCGCCCGCCCTCGATGTGCGGGTAGTCGGTGGAGAAGAGGTAGAGGTCGGGGTTCGACTGGTCGATGAGATCGCCCACCGCCTCGAAGACGAAAGGGGTGAAGGCGAGCTGGTCGGTGATCTGGCGTGACGGGGGGCGCTCGAAGCCCTGGAGATTGGCGTCGTTGCGGCTCCAGTGCTTGACCACCCAGTCCAGCCGCCGCAGCAGTTCCGGGACCCAGCCTGCCCCCAGCTCGACGCAGGCTCCGGTGAGGCGCGGATGGCGTTCGAGGACGCCGTCGAGGACCAGCATGGTCAGAAAGGCCTCGGGGCCCTCGTGCAGGAGGGCGATATCCTTGGTGCGCAGGTTCTCACCGCCGCCCAGCCAGTCCTTGGTCGCGGCCCGGCCATTGTTCATCCACGCCCGGGCGAGTTGCAGGGGCGCGCCGCCGACGTGGAGGGCGAAAGGCGTGCCCGCCTCCGCCAAGCGGGCCCAGAACGGGTCGAGGTCGACGTGGCCGGGCGAGCGCTCGCCGCACGGCCGGTGCGGCGTCCAGACGGCGGCGAGGCCCGCGTCCAACACCAGATCGAGCTCGGCCATGGCCAGAGCCGGATCGTCGAGGGGAACGACGGCCACGCCCATCAGGCGCGGGTCGGCGGCGCAGAAATCGGCCATGTGGCGGTTGTGGGCCCGCGCGGCGCCGTAGCGGAGGATGGGATCGATCTTCGAGCTGGCCGAGAACGGCATGGCCACCGAATGGGTGGCGAAGACGAGCTGGCGGCGGAAGCCGAGCAGGTCGAGAGCCTGGCTCCGCTCGGCTCCGTCGAAGGCGCCCAGCGCCTGGATCTCCTTGGACGACTCGATCAGCTTTTCGCCCAGGGCGATCTGGGCGGCGACATGCTCGGGGCTGTGGCGCCCGCCCTGGCCCATGATCACCGCTACCTCCTCGTCGGTGACGATGGAGGCGGAATAGCTCACCTCGGGGATCGCCTCGCGCAGGGCCGGATCGGCGTACTTTTTGAGGAAGTCGGGCAGCTCCATGATGTGGCTGTCGGCGTCATAGAACGCGCGCGTGGCGGGGGCGTAGGTCACGGCGTTTCCCTCCTTTCCAATTGGCCAGAATGATTCACTCTGCGGCCACCGGCGCACAAAGTCATTCGGTTTGGCCGCCGATCAGCGGCCGGCCGGCGTTGCGGAAGGCGCCGGCGGCGATGGCCGACCAGTCCTTGTCGCCGTCGCCATGGGCGATGGCGGCGATGAACTGATCGCGCAGCAAGGAGGCAATCGGCAGAGGCGTCGCGCGGGCCTCGCCGGCTTGCAGCGCCAAGCGGACGTCCTTCATGCCGAGCGGCAGGCTGAATCCGGGCGGCGAGAACCGGGCGGCGGCGATGATGTCGGCATAGGTCTTGTAGGCGGGCGCGGCGAAGAGCGTGCTGGTCATGACCTCGAAGACGTCGCGCGGGGCGACGCCCCAGGCGCTGGTCAGGGCGGCGGCCTCGCCCAGGGTCTCGATCATGCTGGCAAGCGCGAAGTTGCAGGCCAGCTTGACGACGTTGGCCCGGGCCGGATCCTCGCCAAGCGGCCAGACGGCCTTGGCGAAGGCTCCGAGCAGCGGCCGCACGCGCTCCGCATGATCGGCAGGGCCGGCGAGGAGGACGTTGAGCTGGCCGGCGGCGGCGACGTCGGGCCGGCCCAACACCGGCGTGGCGACGTAACCCAGGCCGCGCGAGCGGTGGAGCTCGGCGAGCCGGCCGGCGAAGGCGGGAGAGACGGTGGCCAGGTTGGCGTGGACCATGCCGCGCCGCGCTCCATCGAGCGCGCCAGATGCCACAATCACCGTTTCAATCACGTCGTCGTCGGCGAGCATCGAGAAGACCACGTCGGCGTCGAACGCCTCTTTGGCGCTCGCCGCCTGGGCCGCGCCGAGCGCGACGAGCCGGTGGACTGGCTCTGGTGAGCGGTTCCAGACCTTGAGCGTGTGGCCGGACTTGACGAGATTGGCGGCGATGCCGGCGCCCATGCCTCCCGCGCCGACGAATCCGATCTCCATGCGCGCACTCCTTTCGTGTCGGGGTAAAAGCCTCTCAGACGTAACGGGGGATGGGTCCGAGCTGCGCCGTGGTGTCGTCGCCCAGATCGAGGAACAGCTCGTCGATGTAGCACCAGCCCCAGCCTTCCGGCGGGTCGTAGCCCTCGATGATCGGGTGGCGAGTGGCGTGGAAATGGGCGGTGGCGTGGCGGTGCGGGGACTCGTCGCAGCAGCCCACGTGGCCGCAGGCCCGGCACAGGCGCAGATGGACCCAGGGCGAGCCCAGCGCCAGGCATTCCTCGCAGCCTTTGGCGCTGGGGGTGACGCGGCGCAAGAAGGCGGCGTGGGCGCAGACGTCGGCCACCTCAGGCTTTCTCCTTCAGCGGATTGTCGGCGAGATGAGCATGAAGGGCGGCGACCACCTGGGCGCCTTCGCCGACCGCAGCGGCAACCCGCTTGACCGAGCCTCCCCGCACGTCGCCGACGGCGAAGATGCCCGGCACGCTGGTCTCCATGGGCCTGGCGGCGGGATGGGCTCCGGCGAGGATGAAGCCGCGTTCGTCGAGTTCGACGCCGGACCCATCAAGCCAGCCCGTGCACGGATCAGCGCCGATGAAAAGGAAGAGATGCCGGAAGGAGCGCCGCGACGTTCGCCCGCTGGCTTTCTCGCGCCAGACAATGGCTTCGAGCATTCCGCCTTCGCCCTCGAGCGTCTCCACCTCGACCCCAGTGACCAGTTCGACATTGGGTAGCGAGGCTATGCGCTCGATCAAATAGCGCGACATGCTGGCCTCCAGGCCGCCGGCCCGAACGAGCAGCCAGACCTTCTTCGCCTTGCCCGCGAGGTACACCACCGCCTGGCCGGCCGAGTTACCGCCGCCGACCAGGGCCACCTCCTGGTCGGCGCACAGGCTGGCTTCGACCGGCGAGGCCCAATAATGGACGCTGGCGCCTTCGAAGTCGGCCAGGTTGCTCGCCCCGAGGCGCCGATAGCGGGCCCCGCAGGCGATCACCACTGAGCGGGCCCGGAGGCGTTCGTCCCCGCCGATGGAAAGGATGAGCTCAGCGCCGACGCGCGTCAGACTCACAACCGCCTTGGGGATGGCCATCTCGACGCCGAATTTCTGGGCCTGGTTATAGGCCCTGGCCATCAGGGCCATGCCGGTGATGCCGGTGGGAAAGCCGAGATAGTTCTCGATGCGCGCCGAGGCGCCCGCCTGACCCCCGAAAGCGGCGCTGTCGAGGGCGATGACCGACAGCCCCTCGGATCCGGCGTAGACGGCCGCCGCCAGCCCCGCGGGACCAGCCCCGACTATGGCCACGTCCCAGACGCGCGAGCCGTCGAGCGGCCTGACCATGCCCAGGCAGGAGGCCAGCTGTTCGATGCTCGGATTGCGGAGAAACTGCCCCGTCGGGCAGACCACGATCGGCAGTTCGGCCCGATCGACATGGAACTTGTCGAGCAGGGCGGCGGCGTCCGAGTCCTTGTCAATATCCAAGAACCCATGGGGTTGGCCCGCGCGGCGGAGAAATTCCTCCAGCCGCAGGACATCGGCATGACCAACCGAGCCGACGATCGCCAATCCGCCCGCGTGCGTCTCGATCAGGGCGACACGCCGGAGGATCAGGGCTCTCATGATCGTCTCGCCCAGCTCGGCCTCGGCGATCATGAGCGCCCGCAGACGGGCTGGCGGGATGACGAGCGCATCGACGGCTTGGGTGGCCACTCCATCGACGAATACCGGGCGTCCGGACAGCTGGGCCAGCTCGCCCAGAAACGACCCGGGCTCATGGCTGACGATGACGCTGCGGGCGCCCGTCTCGTCGACCAAGCTCATTTCGATCGCGCCGGACAGCACGACGATGAGGCCATGGCCGGCTTCCCCGGCCTTCACCACGGCCTCGCCGGGCCGCCAGCTCCGCCGTTCGCCGAATCGCTCGAGGCGTTCCACCTCCGTGGCGCTCAAGATCGGAAATACCTGGCGCCCGCGGGTCTCGATCATGTCGGAGGTCAATGAAGCGGACCTTGCGGCTGCCGGCGTTGGCGTATCATCTGAAGGGGATGAAAAGGATCGCCGTTTTGGCCCTGATCCGCGGCCGCGTCCAGGGTGTGGGCTTTCGCTGGTGGGCGCGCGGGGAGGCGCTGCGCCTGGGCCTCGACGGCTGGGTGAGGAACCGCCAGGACGGATCGGTGGAGGTTCTGGCCGCCGGCGGGCCGGACGGGGTGAACCGATTCCTCGATCTGTGCGCCCAAGGACCGGCCGGCGCCGCGGTGACGTTCGTCGAGCGCAGCGAAATCGATGACCCGGGCGTCGCGAGCTTCGAGGAAAGAGCGACGATCTGACCTCAACCTCCGGCCTGTGCGCCCTGGCTCAAGCCTTCGTGCTCGAGGGCCTGGCGGACAGCCGCCCGGGCGTTCATCCGCTCGAAGTGCCCGGCCAGGCGGCCCGGCAGCGACAGGCCGTTCTTGCGGGCCCACATTTCCATGACGAAGAGGTAGGCGTCGGCGACCGTGAAGGCCTCGCCGAAGAGGTAGTCGTGCTCCATTCCCTCCGCGAGGAACGAGAGCCGTCGCTCGATCGTTTCGGCCGCCTTGGTCTTGTCGGCTTCGCTGCCGCCGGCGAAGAAGGGTTTGAAGGCCTTGTGGACCTCGGTGGAAATGAAGGCGAGCATCTCGAGCAGGCGATAGCGGGCCAAGGGGCCCTTGGGGGCCAGGGCCGGGGCCTGATCGGCCACCCAGGAAAGAATGGCGATATTCTCGGTGAGCACTTCGCCGTCGTCGAGTCGAAGCGCCGGCACATAGCCCTTGGGGTTGATCCGCTTATAGTCGGACCCGTCGTGGGTCTGGCCGGCCTTGAGGTCGACCCTGACCCGGTCGAAGGTCATTCCAGCCTCGTGCAGGGCAATATGGTCGGCGAGACTGCACGCGCCGGGCGCGAGATAGAGTTTCATCGATCGGAGCTCCTTATCAACATCCTTTGTAGGCGCGGATGGCGTGGATGAAGAGGCGCCCGCCGCGCTGGGCGGTAATCACATTGGCCGCGCCCACGCACACGCCGCCGCCGCGGGTGGTGAAACGGTAGCGCACGAAGATGGTGTCCGGGGCCAAGGGATACATCGAGGTCAGACGCAGGGGCTCGCGTAGGGAGCCGTAGAAGCGCGACATCTGGGCCCCCGAGAGCCGCCCGTAGCGCCGCTTTTCCGGCTCGATCATCGCCGCGGCTGCGTAACCGTCGCCGCCCCCCAGCGCGCCATAGAAGGCGCGGGCGAGGGCGATGGAGTCGGCGGCGCCGCCCTGACCTGACGGTGGCGATGCCGGCGCCGTGGCCGGTGTGGCGGCGGGAGCCGAACGCGGCGGGACAACGACCAGGCCCGGGGCTCGGTCCTTGGCGCTGGCCGGCTCAATGCCGGTTTCGAGGGGACCGGTGGCCACGCCGTTGCGCGCCGCGCAGGCGGCCAGCGGCATGTTTCCCGCCGGGGCGCCGTTCACGTAACACGGCAGGGAACTCGGCGGCCGAGGCGCCGGCTTGTGAATCTTCAGACCCGGCCGCGCAGCCGGTGGGGACGCCGGCGCCTTGGGGGTGTGCCGAAGGCTGAGGCCAATCGCGATGACCATGAGGATGCCGAGCACGAAACCTAGGCCGGCCAAGGCGTGGCGGCGGGCCGGTGTGAGCGCGGCCGCGCCCGCCGCAGCGACTGGCGCCGCCGGCGCGGCCGTGGCCGAGGCGCCCTTATGGGCGTGATCCCAGGCTCGACGGCGGGCCGGGTCGCTCAGCAGTTCGTAGGCGGCATTGATTTCGCGGGCCCGCCGGTCGCCTGGCAGCGGCTGGCCGTGATCCGCGGCGAGATGCTTGCGCATCAGGGCCCGCCAGGCAGCGCGAATGACTACCTCCTCCGAGGTCGGCGCGACGCCGAGGGCGTCATAGGGGTTTTGTGGTTGAGGGGTGTCCAAGGAGATGCCGGCCGCGATGGAGGTCGCAGGTGAAACGCGCCGCGGCCAGGGCCGATCCGGGCTTCTTGGTCGCGCCCATCGTTGCTATGGCGCGCGAGGCCAGCCATGAGGGCGCGCTATGGAGCAGGCGGACGTATTGCCGATAGGGGGCTTGGATCCACGCAGCGCCGCGCCATGGCGCAAAGGCGGCCGATGAAACGCGGGCGCCCGCAGGTCGCGGGGCCGGTGGCCCAGGCGCTGGAGGCCGCCGCCCGAGCCTTTGGCGCCGGCAGACTCGAGGAGGCCGGACAGCTTGCCGCCAAGATCCTGAAATCGGATCGCGGCAACACCGCCGCCGCCCGTCTCCTGGGGAGCGTGCTTATTTTGCAGGGCCGGCCCGGGGAAGCGATCGATCCCCTGCAAAAGGCGGCGCGGCGCGATGGCGACCCGGCTATCGAGACGCAGCTCGCCCAGGCCCTGGCCGAGGCCGGGCGCGGCGAAGAGGCGCTGACGACCCTGCGATTGGCCGTCACCCGTCGGCCGGCCCACCCGCCGGCGTTCCAACAGCTCGGCGACCGGCTAGGCGAGTTGGGACGCTACGAGGAGGCCAGGGAGGTTTTCGATGCCGGCCTTGCGGTGGCCCCTGACGCCGTCGTCCTTATGATCGGTCTTGGCTACATCCATCTGCGCCGCAACGACCGTGCGGGCGCCCGGGCCGAGTTCGTCAGGGCGCGGGCGGCGGCGCCTGAGCGGCGCGACGCGGCGATCGGCCTCGCCAGGATCATGGCGGTCGATGGCGAATTCGCCGCCGCCGCCGACCTCTACCGAACGGTCCTGCAGGGACAGCCGTCGGACTGGGCGCGGCGGATCGAGCTGGCCAAATGCCTGCTGGAGCTGGGTGAGCGCGACGGCGGTGAGGCGATGCTACGGCAGGCGGCGCGGGCGCGAGGACCGGGGCCGGCGATCAAGGCCCTGGCGGCGACCGCGCACGGCCGATTTTTCCTGCGTCCCAGCGCCGCGGCGACGTTCCTGGCCGGTTAGGCGCGAAAGCGGCGGCGGTAGACCCCTTTCTCGCGGCCGATCTCCATCATCAGGTTATGCGCGCTCTGGGTTTGCGCTTCGGTGAGGACGGCGGTCGCCAAGGCCCAGCTCTCGCGCTTCACGGGGATGCACTGGGCGATCGGCGTCCCCCTCGGCAGCACGCCTGTGAAGGCCTCGTCGCGCCAAACGGCCGGGAAGTGGATAAAGGCGTCTGTGTAGCGGTCGCAATCGACCAAACCGGTCAGGGTCGTGAAAGGCAGGTCGAAGCGGTTGAACGGATGGGTGATGAGGAGGGCCCAGCCCTGCGGCGCGGCGATGGTCCACAGGTTGTGGAACTTGACGAGGAAGCGGTCGGACTCGAACAGCGGCGAGCCAATGACCTGGGCCGGGTCGTGGAAGCCGATCGGAGCGCGCGGATAGCCCGCGAGACCGGCGGGAAGCTCGGCGTCCCAGGTGAATTCGCCGGCCGTCACGGCAAGGTCGCAGACAAGCGGCATCAGGAAGCCGGAGGTCATGGCGTCGATGAAGGGCGGGCAGCGCTTCACCGTATCGTCCTCGCCATCGACGAGGGCGCTGAAGGCCTGCTGCGGCATGGCCTTGAGCCAAGCGGGCAGGCCCTGAGCCGCCGGGATCGGCGCCGGGATGAGGCCTTCCAGCTCTTTGGGGCAGCGGAAGGCGAGGGTCATGGGATTCTGGACCATGCCGATCTGTCTTAGCCTATCTTGCGATCAGTGGCTCCGCCGCCGATTCGTGCTATCGAACGGACCATGAACGGATTGCTGTTTTTCGCCCTCACCGCCCTGGCCGCCGCCATCGGCTGCCTTATCTGGGCCATGGCCGAGCGGGCGCGGGCCGGACGGGCGGAGGTGGAACTCGATCTGCTGCGCCACGGCGGCGAAGGCCTGAAGCACCAGGCGGCGTTCACCGCCAATGCCGTCGCCGAGGAGCTGGTGAAGCGGGCCACGGAGACCTTCACCGCCCAGGAGGCCCTCGCCCAGGCCAAGCTAGAGGCCCAGCTCAAGCCGGTGGCCGAAACCCTGGCCAAGTTCGAAGCCAAGGTCGCCGCCGCCGACGAGGCGCGGGCCCGGGAGGGCGGCGCCCTGAAGGCCCAGATCGACCAGCTGCTGGCCGCCTCGACGGCGACCCAGGAGGAGGCGCGCAGGCTCTCCGCCGCCTTGCGCCGGGGGGCCGGGGTCCAGGGCCGCTGGGGCGAGCAGATGCTGCGTAATGTGCTCGAAATGGCCGGGATGACCTCTCCGCACGACTTCGTCGAGCAGCTGCACGTGGCGGTCGAGGGCGGGGCGGTGCGTCCGGACGTCACCGTGCGCCTGCCGGGCGGCGGCGTGTTCGTCATCGACGCCAAGTGCTCGCTCACCGCCTATCTGGAGGCTCTGGAGGCCACCGACGAGGTGGTCCGCGAAGCGGCCCTCGCCCGCCACGCCGCCAGCGTCAAGGCCCACATGCAGGGCCTGGCGGGCAAGGCCTACTGGGACCAGTTGGAGACCTCGCCGGACTTTGTGGCCATGTTCATCCCCGGTGACGCCTTCCTGTCGGCCGCCTCCGAACGACTGCCCGATCTCTACACTCAGGCCATGGAGCGGCGGGTGATCCTCACCACGCCATCGAGCCTCTTCGCCCTGTGCAAGGCGGTGGTCTACGGCTGGCGGGTCGAACAGCAGCACATCAACGCCCGCGAGATCGCCAGCCTCGGCCGCGACCTCTACAAGCGCCTGGCGGTGATGGGCGCCCATGTGGCGGGGGTGGGCAAGGCGCTGGGCGCCGCAGTGAACAAGTACAACGAATTCGTCGGCTCGCTGGAGACGCAGGTGCTCAGCCAGGCGCGGCGCTTCGAAGGCCTGAAGGTCGACCACCAGGGTGCGGAGATCCGAGAGCTCGCTCCGATCGAGGCGGCGCCGCGGCCCCTGGTCAAACTGGCCGTCGACAACCCGGCCGAGCAGCCGACCTTGACGCTCGGCGAGGCGGCCCCTACCTCGGCGCCATGACGATCCGGCGCATCTTCACTGTCGACGGCGACCTGGCCACCCTCAAGACGATCTCGGCGCCGGTGACCAAGGTGGACGACGAACTGCGCGGCCTGATGGACGATATGCTGGAGACCATGTACGCCGCCCCCGGCATCGGCCTGGCGGCGATCCAGGTCGGGGTGCCCAAGCGGATTCTGGTCATGGACCTGTCGCGCGACGAGGAGGCCAAGGCCCCCCGCCATTTCGTCAATCCGGAGATCCTGTGGGCGTCGGAGGAGACCGTGCCTTACGAGGAGGGCTGCCTGTCGGTGCCGGAGATCTACGAGGAGGTCGAGCGCTCGGCCAAGGTCCGGCTCCGCTATTTGAACTACGACGGCGAGCCCGTGGAGGAAGAGGGCGATGGCCTTTTCGCGGTGTGCATCCAGCACGAGATCGACCACCTCGACGGAGTGCTGTTCATCGACCACCTTTCGCGCCTGAGGCGCGACCGCGCCGTCGCCAAGGTCCGCAAGGCCGCCAAGGCCGCCTGACCATCCCCGGCCCGAGCTGACATGCGTCTGGCCTTCCTCGGCACGCCTCGGTTCGCGGTCCCTACCCTGGCGGCCGTCGTCGCGGCGGGCCATGAGATGGCCTGTGTCTATTCCCAGCCCCCCGCTCCGCGCGGCCGAGGCCACGCCATGGCGCCTTCTCCCGTCCACGCCTTCGCCGAAGCCGCCGGCCTTGAAGTGCGTACGCCCGCCGACCTGCGCGATAGGAACGAGGTCGCCGCCTTTGCGGAACTCGACCTGGACGCGGCAGTGGTCGTGGCTTTTGGCCAGATTCTCCCCGCGGGCATACTCGTCGCTCCGCGGCTGGGCTGCTTCAACCTGCACGCCTCCCTGCTACCGCGTTGGCGCGGCGCCGCGCCGATCCAGCGGGCGATCATGGCCGGCGATGCGGTGACCGGAGCGCAGGTGATGCGGATCACCGAGGGGCTCGACGAGGGGCCGGTCCTGGCCACGTTCAGCACCCGCATCGACGCGGCCGACACCGCCGGAACGCTGAGCGAACGTCTGGCCGAGGGCGGAGCGGCCCTGATGGTCGAGGCCTTGGCCCGCCTCGAGCGCGGCGACGCGGAGCTCATCCCCCAGGCGACCGAGGGTACGACCTATGCCCGCAGGATCAAAACGGCCGAGTCGGCTATTCGCTGGGACCGCATCGCGGCGCGGGTGGATGGGCAGATTCGCGGCCTCTCGCCCCAACCGGGAGCGTGGTTCTCCGCTCCTTCGCCGCGCGGGCCGGTGCGCATCAAGGCCCTCTTGAGCCGCGTCGAGGATGGGCATGGCGAGCCCGGCGTCGCGCTCGACGATGGCCTGCTGATTGCCGGCCAGGAGGGCGCCGTGCGAATCCTCAGGGCCCAGCGCGAAGGCCGCGCCCCGGGCTCGGCGGAGGAATTCCTGCGCGGCTTTCCCATTCCGGCCGGGACCCGGCTGTAGCCCGGTGCCGCGCTATCGCCTGACCCTGGAATATGAGGGCGGGCCGTTCAACGGCTTCCAGGCCCAGGACGGCCTGCCGACGGTCCAAGCCGAGGTCGAGCGGGCGATCGCCGCCTTCAGCGGCGAGGCGGCGCGTGTCCATGCCGCCGGGCGCACCGACACCGGCGTGCACGCGGCCGGCCAGGTGATCCATTTCGACCTCGTCAAGGCCTGGCCGGCGGCAGTGGTGATGAACGCCGTGAACGCCCACCTGACGGGCGTGCCCATCGCGGTGCTGGACGTGGTCGAGGCGGCGGCGGACTTCCACGCCCGGTTCTCGGCCCTTGGCCGCCGTTACCTCTACCGTATTCTCAACCGGCCCGGACCGCCGGCCCTCGAGGCCGGCCAGGTGTGGCACATTCGCGCCCCGCTCGATCTCGTGGCCATGGGGAAGGCCGCCGAGCAGCTGATCGGCCGGCACGACTTCACCACCTTCCGCGACGCCGCCTGCCAGGCCGCGTCACCGGTCAAAACCCTCGACAAGACGAGCATCGAGCGGGCGGGCGAGGAGGTGAGGCTGGCCTTCGCCGCCCGCTCCTTCCTGCATCGCCAGGTGCGGTCCATGGCCGGCTCCTTGGCCCAGGTGGGGCTGGGACGCTGGAGCGTCGCCGATTTCGCCGCCGCCCTCACGGCGAAGGATCGGGCGGCGTGCGGACCGGTTGCCCCGGCCGCCGGACTCGTGCTGGTGAGCGTCGACTATCCGGAAAAGGCGGCGAAGTAGTCGCCGATCAGCCGCCGGTAGATGTGCGTCAGGGCGCGGACCTCCGCCACCGGGACCTGCTCGTCCACCTTGTGCATTGTGGCCCCGACAAGCCCGAACTCGACGACCGGGCACAGGGCTCGGATGAAGCGGGCGTCGGAGGTCCCGCCCGTGGTGGAAAGTTCTGGCGCGACGCCGCTCACCGCCTCCACCGAAGCGGCGACGACTTCGGTGAATGGCCCCGGTTCCGTGAGGAATGCCTCGCCACTGATCTTCACCGCCACGTCGACCTGGCCCGCGAAGCCTTGGCCCGCCGTGCGCGCCTCCTCCTCGAGCCAGGCAGCCAGCTCGAGGCCGCGATGGGCCGGATTGAAGCGAATGTTGAGGCGGGCGGTCGCCTTGGCGGGAATGACATTGGACGCCGGATTGCCGATGTCGATGCTGGTGATCTCGAGATTGGACGGCGGAAATCCGGGATGGCCGTTGTCGAGCTGCCGCGCCTCCACGGCGGCCAGGAAGCGGACGAGCACCGGGGCCGGATTTGCGGCCCGTTCGGGATAGGCCACATGACCCTGGATACCTTCGACGGTGATCCTCGCATTGACGCTGCCGCGGCGCCCGATCTTGATCATGTCACCCAATCGTTGTGTCGAGGTCGGCTCGCCGACCAAACAGTGGTCGATGGCCTCGCCTTCGTCGGCCAAGGCGGCAATCACGGCTCGGGTGCCATCCTCAGCCTCGCCCTCCTCATCGCCGGTGATAAGCAGGCTGAGCGAGCCGGCCACGGGCGATTCGAGACTGGCGACGGCGGCGATGAAAGCCGCGATAGCGCCCTTCATGTCGGCCGCGCCCCGGCCATGCAGAATCTCGCCATCGATCTCGCCGGCGAAGGGGGGATGGATCCAGGCGCCTTCGTCACCAGGCGGGACGACATCGGTGTGGCCCGCGAAGCAGAGGTTGGGCCGTGCGGTTCCGCGCCGGGCGTAGAGGTTTTCGATCGACCCGAAGCGCATCCGCCGGCAAGTGAATCCGAGGCCGGCGAGAGCCTGCTCGACCACATCCATCGCCCCGGCGTCGGCGGGTGTCACCGAGGGGCGGCGGATGAGTTCGCGGGCGAGGGCGATGGGATCGATGGCGGCCTCCGGCGGGCTATAGTAATCGCGCCATAACCCGCCTTTCGGAGTTGCGCCAATGAAGAAAATCGACGTCGAGTCCCTGCCGGAGCATCACGGATCGCACTATCCTCCGCCCTATGACGCACCTTGCGCCGCCCGCTCGCGGCGGCGTCTCGGCGACGCCGGCGGGCTCAGCCACTACGGGGTGAGCCTGCTGACCCTGCCGCCCGGGGCCTGGTCGAGCCAGCGCCACTGGCACAGCGACGAGGACGAGTTCGTGTGGGTGGTCGAAGGCGAGGTCACCCTCATCACCGAAGCCGGAGAAGAGGTGCTACGGGCCGGCGACTGCGCCGCTTTCAAGGCCGGCGATCCCGACGGCCATCATCTGATCAACCGCTCGGACGCCCCAGCCAAGCTGCTGGAGATCGGCGACCGCGACGAGGCCGACCGCTGCGTCTATCCCGACGCCGACATGATCGCGGAACCCGCCGATGACTTTTATCGCCATCGGGACGGCCGACCCTATTGATGTTCTCTCAGGCGCTCAGGCGTTCGGCGTGGCCGTGAGCGGCGGTGTCATCGACGTCGAGCCAGAAGCGGTCGCCGATGTCGAAGGTCCTCGCCTGCCCCTTGGCGGCGAGGCGACGCATGCCGTCGGAGATGCCGCCCTCGCCGCCGGCTTCGACGTCCTCCCGGATCGCCTCGATCAGGGACTTCGAGGCGAAAAAGACGCCGGTGTCGAAGGCATCGTGACCTTCCATGAGCTTGCCGAGCGTGGTGATCCGGCCGGCGGGGTCGGTCTTCACTCGAGTGACGTCCGAAAGATCGACCAGGGGGTTGGCGAGGCGGCGGTCGACCGCCAGCACCACCTCGTCGGCCCCGGCCGGGACGGCCGTCAGGTCGGAAATGATTCCTGGATCGAGCAGGTGGTCGGCCATCATCAGGACGAAACGATCTTCGAGATAGGGTTCGGCGGCGACCACCGAGAGACCGTTGGGCCCCTTCCAGGCGAAGTTGCGCAGCGTGACGATGGGGATCGCCAAACGTTCGGAGAGGCCGGCCAGGAAAGTCTCCAGGCGCTTTCCCTCATAGCCGGTGACGACCACGAAGCGGCTCACCCCCGCCTTGTGGGCGGTGACGATCACCCGCTCGATGAGCGGCACGCCGTTGATAAGCGCCAGCGGCTTGGAGTGGGCGACATCGCGCAAGCGGATGCCCTCGCCGGCGGCGACGATCAGGCCCTGCAGACCCTGGGCCGCGCCTGCCTCGGGGGCCGCGCGTTCGTGAATGAAGGCGTTGGTGCGCCGCTCGGCCTCGTCATCGGTGAACTGCACCGGCGGATGCTTGCAGAAGAAGGCCGAGGGTCCAACGAGGACGCCGGCCTCGCCACGGTCCATGGCCAGCTTGGCGCAGCGCAGAGCGTCGATCACGACCCCGGCCGAATTGGGGGAGTCCTCCACCGACAGGCGCACCTCGATATTCATCGGAACATTGCCGAAAAGCGCGCCTTCGAGCCTGAGGAAACACAGCTTGTTGTCGTTGAGCCACGGGACATAGTCGCTGGGTCCGACGTGGATGTTCTCGTCGGCCAAGCGCGCGGCCATCACCGACTGCACCGCCTCGGTCTTGGAGATCTTCTTCGACATCAAGCGGCCGCGATCCATCATGTTGAGGAAGTCGGTGTTGCCCCCGGTGTTGAGTTGATAGGTGCGGTCCATGCGCACCCCGCGCTGGCGCATGAGGTTGGTCAGGGCGCGGTGGACGATTGTGGCCCCGAACTGCGCCTTGATGTCATCGCCGACGATGGGCAGGCCGGCGGCTTCAAAGCGGGCCGCCCACTCCGGCTCACTGGCGATGAACACCGGCATGCAGTTGACCACCCCTACCTTGGCCTCGAGGGCGCATTCCATGTAGAGGCGAGTGGCGTCCTCCGAGCCGACCGGCAGGAAGTTGATCAGGACCTCGGCTCCCGATTCGCGCAGGGCCTGGACGATCTGGGCCCTCTCGGCCTCGGGGGCGGTGGACTTCACGAAGCTGCGCTCGGCCGGCATGTGCTCCATGTGGTCGGCCATGCCGTCGAGCACGGCCCCCATGCGCACCTTCACTCCGCTGTCCGGAACCTCGGCGAACACTGCCGTGCAGTTGGGCTTGGCGAAGATGGCCCGTGAGAGGTCGGCGCCGACCTTGCGCTCGTCGATGTCGTAAGCGAGCACGAATTCAACGTCGCCGGGTTCGTAGCCGCCGATATCCCAGTGCATCAGGCCGGCGGTGTTGTCGTTGGCGGTGCGGTAGTAGGCCACGCCCTGCACCAGCGAACTCGCGCAATTGCCAACCCCGACGATCGCGGCGCGAATCTTTGCCATTCTTCTTCGAATCCTTACGGCTTAAGTCC
The DNA here is from genome assembly GCA_035605655.1 of Caulobacteraceae bacterium. GTDB lineage: Bacteria > Pseudomonadota > Alphaproteobacteria > Caulobacterales > Caulobacteraceae > Acaudatibacter. The sequence goes on from DASZKO010000174.1 coordinate 15,067, forward strand.
AGTTGATTGAATCCGGCGCGGGCCAGCCGTCCCTCGCACCGATTCACGGTATCGTTTGGCGCCCTATGTCACAAGACTGCCATATACGAGCGCCTGTGGAGACCAACCCTCGGTCGATGTCAATTCTTCCCGGGCCGACCCCGGGGCGGCCTCGGGAAATCGAGTCGCCCAGCAACCTATGGCTCATCCATCCCGCTTCGCGGGCTCTGGTCGATATCCTGGTGCGCACGCCGGTCACGCCCAACCAGGTTTCGGTGACCAGCGTCGCGGCTGCCGGAGCGGCGGCGGGCGCCTATGTCTTCATCCCGTGGCCATGGGGCGCCTTCGTCGGGCTGGCGGCCCAACTCGCCTGGCATGTTCTGGACGGGGCGGACGGCGATCTCGCCCGGCGGACCGGCCTCGCCTCGCCGCTTGGCGAACTCATCGACGGGGTGTGCGACCATGTCAGCCAAGGCCTCATCTACCTGGCTTTCGCGCTTGTCCTGCAGCGCAGCCTCGGGGCCTGGGCCTGGGCCCTCAGCCTCGCCGCCGCGAGCTCGCATTTCCTCCAGGCCAACGCCTACGAGACCGGTCGCAAGACCTACCGCCGCTGGGTCTACGGGGCGGCTTGGATGCGCCAGACCGGGGCCGGCGCCGGCGGCCTGGGCGCGGCGCTCGGCGGGGCTTACCTCGCCATCTCACGGGCCCTCAGCCCGGGCGAGGACCGCCTCGAGGCGGCGATGGAGCGGCCGATCGCCGCCGGCGGGGCGACCGCGGCGCAGGCCCGCGTGGACTACGGCGAGATCTTTGCGCCGTTGGTCAAAGCCAGCGGGGTGATGGGCTCCAACGTTCGCACCTTTGCGGCCTTCGCCTCCATCCTGGCTGGCAGCCCTGCGTGGTTTTTCCTCTTCGAGCTGACCGCCCTCAACTTCACGCTCCTCGTGAATGCGATCCTTCGACTGCGGCTGAACAGATCCCTCGCCATTCGGCTGGAGGCTCAGGCGGCCACGGCCCCGAACTGAAGTCGAGCGAGGCGAGCATAGAGGCCGCCGCGGGCCATCAGCTCGGTGTGGCGGCCCCGCTCAACGACCTTCCCGGCCTCCATGACGATGATTCGGTCGGCTTCGAGGACCGTCGCCAGGCGGTGGGCGATGACCAGGGTCGTGCGCCCTTCCATGGCCTCGTGCAAGGCTGCCTGGACCAGGCGTTCGCTCTCGGCATCCAGCGCGCTGGTGGCTTCGTCCAGCAGCAGGATCGGCGAGCGGCGGACCAGCGCCCGGGCAATGGCGATGCGCTGCCTCTGGCCGCCGGAAAGGGTCTTGGCCCGCTCGCCCATCAAGGTGTCGAAACCCTTGGGGAGGGCCGAGAGGAAGGCTTCGGCCTGGGCCGCCCTGGCGGCGGCGCGGATCTCGGCCTCCACCGCGCCGCGACGGCCAAAGGCGATGTTGTCGGCCGCGGAGGACGAAAACAGGGGCGCGTCCTGGGCGACGAAGGCGACCCGGGCCCGCACCGCTTTAGGGTCGGCCTGACGCAGATCGACGCCATCAATGCGCACCGTTCCGGATATCGGATCATAGAAGCGCAGGAGCAGGCGGAAGACCGTGCTCTTGCCCGAACCGGAGGGGCCTACGAGGGCCACCCGCTCGCCGGGGCGCACGTGAAGAGAGAAATCGTCGAGCGCCAGGGTCTCGCGGCCGGGATAGGCGAAACCGACCGCCTCGAAACGCACCTCGCCGCGGGCCGGGGTGGGCATGGGAGTCGGACGTGGTGGAGCGGCGATGGCGGGGGCGGCCTCGAGCATGTCGACGATCCGCTCGGCCGCCCCCGAGGCTTTTTGGATCTGGCTCCAGATCTCCGCCAGGTCGCGCAGACCGGTAGCCGCCACCATGGCCAGGATGAGAAGCTGAAGCAGGTTGCCGCCGGTCATCGTCTTGTAGACGATCACCGCCAGGGCGCACTGGAAGAGCAGCGTGAGCATGCCGGCGAAGATCAGGGCAATCATCAGGCAGGACATCAGGCCGCTGACCCGCAGCTGAGCGCGCGAGGCGTTGAAGGCGCGCTCGATGGCGGCGTTGAAGCGGGCGGCGATGGTCTCTTCCTGGCCGAAGGCCTGAACAGTGTCGATGGCCTCGAGGCCCTCGCCAGCGTGGCCGACCGCCTCGGCGAAGCGGTCCTGGGCGCGGACCGACAGCCGCTGAATCCGACGGCCGACGAGGAACAGAGGGGTCAGCAGAAGGGGGATGAGCACCAGGATGAGGCCGGTGATATTGGGGCTGACGAAAACCATCATCACCAGGGCCCCGCAGATCGTGAGGAAGTTGCGCAGCGCGCCCGGCAGGACGATTCCCACCGTGGTCTCGACTATGGTCATGTCGGTGGTGAGCCGGGAAAGGACCTCGCCGGTCTTCAGTTCACGGAAGTGGGCCAGATCGAGGCCTAAAACATGACGAAACACTTGTTGACGCAGGTCGGCGATAATCCGTTCGCCGAGCTTGTAAGTGAAATACAGACGCAGTCCGGTGGTCACCGCCAGGATCGCGGCGGCCGCCCCCAGCCACAGGAAAACGTGCTCCAGGGCGGCGCGGCTGTGCAGGCCGAACCCCTCGTCGAGGACCATCCGCGCGCCCCAGGTGAGCGCCAGCAGGGCGCCTGTCGAGAGCAGGAGGAAGGTCAGGCCCAGGAAGGCGTCGAACCCATGGTTGGCCAGAAGCGGCCAAAGCCTGGCCAAGGGCCGCACGCTGCGCCCTGCCTCGCGCCGCGCCGCCACCGCGCTGAGCACTCGCCTCACTTCTGCGGCGAGGCCGGGATGGGCGACTTCCGCGGTCTCGCTGTGGGCCGCGTCGTTCATCGACTCCCCTTGTCCGCATCCGCTCGACGGGCGGCGCCGATATCGACTATCAGGTCTTAAGGCAATGTCGATAATGACGCGCTAAGGCCTGTCGTGTCATGGTCATGGCCAAGTCATCACCCGCCCGGACGAATTTTGTAGTGGACGCCGCCCTTTGACCCCGACGCCAACCGCGCCCGACCGCACCAACCGGCCCGGCGATTTCGCCACGCTCGGCGAGGCGCTCGACTACGCCGCCGCCCAGCCCACTGGCGTCAACCTCCACTCCTCGCGCGGCGAACTCATCGAGGTCCTCCCCTACTCCACCCTTCGCGAGCAGGCCGTGGCGCTCGCCGGCCGGTTGCTGGCGGCGGGCCTCGAGCCCGGCGACCGGGTGGCCCTGGCGGCCGAGAGTAGCGGTGACTTCCTGAGGACCTTCTTCGCCTGCCAGTACGCCGGCCTCGCCCCTGCCCCGACTCCCCTTCCCGCTCCTTTCGGCGGCAAGGAGGCGTACGTCGAGCACATCCGCCGGATGCTGATCTCGGCAGACGTCCGGGCCGCCTTCGCGCCGACTGAACTGGCCCCGTGGTTCGCCGAAGCCGCCGAGGGCCTGACACTCTGCGCGGCCGGCGCCCTGGCCGACATTCCGCAAGCCTCCGAGTCGACGCTCCCTTCGCCCGATCCGGGGGGGCTGTGCTATCTGCAGTACTCTTCCGGCAGCACGCGATTCCCAGTGGGGGTGGCGGTGTCCCAGAGCGCCCTGATGGCCAATGTCCAGGCGATCGGCGGGGCCGATGGCCTGGCCGTGGGGGCGGCCGACAGGGCCGTCTCCTGGCTGCCGCTCTATCACGACATGGGCCTGGTAGGCATGCTGCTGACCGGCATGGCCTTCCAGGTCTCCATCGACCTCTTGCCGACGACCGCCTTCGTGCGCCGGCCGGGCCTGTGGCTCGACATGATCTCCCGGCGCGGCGGCACCATCTCCTATGCACCGACCTTCGGCTATGACCTGGCGGCCCGGCGGGCCACGGCTCTGACGAGCGGCGAGCTGGATCTCTCGTCATGGCGGATAGCGGGAGTGGGCGGCGACATGATCCGTCCGGGTCCCCTGCGCGCCTTCGCCGAGGCCTTCGCCGAGTCGGGCTTCGACGAACGGGCCTTCGTGGCCAGCTATGGCATGGCCGAGGCGACCCTGGCCCTTACCCTCAGCCCTGCGGGCCAGGGGCTGCTCACCGACGTCGCCGACACCGACCGCCTGGAGCGCGCCAACGCCGCCGCGGCGCCTCGGCCCGGCGGTCGCGCCCGCGAGTTTGCTCTTTGCGGGCCGGTCCTGCCCGGCCATCGGCTCGAAGTCCGCGGCCCCGCCGACGAAGTGCTAGGCGAGCGCCAGGTGGGTCGGATTTTCGCGGCCGGACCCAGCCTGATGAGAGCCTATTTTCGAGCCCCGGAGGAGACTGCCCGGGTCGTCACTCCGGACGGTTGGCTCGACACCGGTGACCTTGGCTACCTCCTGGACGGCCAGGTGGTTATAACCGGCCGGGCCAAGGACTTGATCATAGTCCATGGTCGGAATGTCTGGCCGCAGGACCTTGAATGGACCGCCGAGCGCCAGGTCGAGGCGCTGCGCAGCGGCGACGTCGCCGCATTCTCCGTCCCCACGCCCGAGGACGAGAAGGTTGTGGCCCTCGTCCAGTGCCGCACCCGCGATCAGGCCGCGCGGGCCGAGCTGCGCGCCTGCACCGCTTCCATCTTGCGCTCTTCCCACGGACTGGAGGTCGATGTGGTCCTCGTCCCGCCGCACAGTCTGCCGCAGACCTCGTCGGGCAAGCTCAGCCGCTCGCGCGCCAAAGCCCTCTACTTGTCCGGCGCCTTCTCCGAAACCGCTCAGCCCGTCATCGCCTGACCATGGGGCGAGGGATCGCCGCCCTGACAGGGGCGACGGGATTCTTGGGCGCCCGCCTGACGCTGGCGCTGAAGGAGGGCGGGTGGCAGGTGCGCGCCCTCATCCGCCGCGACGTCGATGAAGCTTCTCTGCGCCGAGACGGCCATGAAACCGTGAGAGGCGATCTCGCCGACGGCGCCGCCCTGGCGAGCCTCGTCCGAGGCGCCGAGGTCGTCATCCACTGCGCCGGACTGATCAAAGCCCGCGATCGCGCCGCCTTCATGGCCGTGAACCGCGACGGCGCCGCCGCGCTGGCCGCCGCGATGTCCGGGGGCCAGATGGTTCTGATTTCGAGCCTGGCGGCGCGGCAGCCCACGCTCTCCGATTACGCCGCCAGCAAGCAGGCTGGCGAAGAGGCCGTCCGCGCCGCCCTGGGCAAGCGGCTCGTCGTCCTTCGCCCGCCGGTGGTCTATGGACCGGGCGACCGCGAGACCCTGGCGCTTTTCCGCGTGGCCGGCCGCTGGCCCGTCCTTCCTGTGCCGGCCACCCGCGCCGCCCGCCTGGCGCTCATCCACGCCGACGACGTCGCCGCCGCCGTCGTCGCTGTGCTCGATCGGCCGGCGATCAGCGGCGTCTTCGCCCTCGGAGGAGCGCGGTCCGCCGGATATGAATGGGGCGAGATCCTGCGCGCCGCCGCCGCCACCACGGGCCGGCGCCCGGCGCTGCTCGCCGTCCCCGGTTGGGCGGTGATGGCTGCGGCGGCGATCTCCGAGACGCTGGGCGGCGCCCACGGTTCGGCTCCGATCTTCACTCGCGGCAAAGCCAGGGAAATGCTCCACGCCGATTGGGCGGTGAGGCCTGAGGAACTGGTTCCGGGAGCGCCCGCGGCGCGCTTCGATCTCGCCATGGGCTTCGCCGCAACGGTGAAATGGTATCGGGCCGCCGGCTGGCTTTAGGATTGCCGGTGTTCCAGGCGTGGTTGAAGCTTCGGTCGCAAAGCTGTTACGGTGGGGACTGACTCACCGAGGCGGGGCGAAGGACGGGATGAGGCAAACTCGACAGTTGGCGCTTGTGGACGATGCCGTGGATTCGCCCGAAAAAGGCATAAGAGAAGATATCTCAACGATCTTCGAACAGGTGCTGGGTCATCCGGTGCGGATCAGCGACCGCACCGACATTGTCGAGGACCTCGGAATGGACTCTCTGGGTGTCATGAATTTCGTCATGGCGATCGAGGACTTCTATGATATCTCGATCCCCCTCGATCGGATCGCCCAGATTCAGACGGTCGGTGATCTGATTAACGCAGTCGAAGATCTGCGAAGCGGGACCTCCCAATGACGATACTCGCCAAACACGCCGCTCAACGGCTCGTCTATGAGGCCCTGCACGCCCACGGCGTCGACGTGCAGTTCGACAGCGTGCTCTCGCCCACCGAAGGCATGCTCGCCGGCCGCCGGACGATTTTGCTGGGCACCAACAACTACCTCGGCCTCACCTTCGATCCGGCTTGCATCCACGAGGCCGTGGAGGCGACGCGCAGCCAGGGTACTGGCACCACCGGCTCGCGAGTCGCCAACGGCACCTATGGCGGCCATATCCGGCTCGAACGCGCCCTGGCCGACTTCTACGGCCGCGAGCACGCCATGGTCTTCAGCACCGGCTACCAGGCCAACCTGGGGGTCCTATCGGCCCTGGTTGGTCGCGGCGACCACCTCCTGCTCGACGCCGACAGCCATGCCAGCATCTACGACGGCTCGCGGCTGGGCCACGGCGAGGTCATCCGTTTCCGCCACAACAATCCCGATGATCTCTACAAGCGCCTTCGCCGCCTGGCCGGTCAGCCCGGGGACCGCCTGATCGTGGTCGAGGGAATCTATTCGATGCTCGGTGACACCGCTCCCTTGAAGGAGATCGCCGCGGTCAAGCGCGAGACCGGCGCCTATCTTCTGGTCGACGAAGCCCATTCCCTTGGCGTTCTGGGCGAAACCGGCCGGGGCCTGGCCGAAGCGGCGGGCGTCGAGGCCGACGTCGACTTCATCGTCGGCACCTTCTCCAAAAGTCTCGGCAGTGTCGGTGGCTTCTGTGTCTCGGACAGTCCCGATTTCGATGTCATGCGGATCGTCTGCCGGCCCTACATGTTCACCGCGTCTCTGCCGCCGGGCGTGGTCGCCTCGACTCTCGAGGCCCTCTCCCGTTTGCAGCGCGAACCATCCCTGCGCGCCAATCTGATGCGCAACGCCCGGCGTCTCTACGATGGCCTGCAGTCGATGGGATTCCAGACCGGTCCCGAAGCCAATCCGATCATCGCCGTGGCCATGCCCAACCAGGACGTGGCGGTGGCCTTCTGGAAGATGCTGCTGGAGTCCGGGCTCTATCTCAACCTGGCCATACCGCCGGCCACGCCCACCGACGTCTGCCTGCTGCGCACCAGCGTCAGCGCCGCCCACAGCACGGCGCAAATCGACACCGCCCTGGCCATCTTCGCCGATGTCGGGCGGCGGCTTGGCTTCCTCGACTCGGATCGGCGGCGCGCCGGCGGGGTCGCCTAGCGACGTGACTTCGTTGGCGCTCGCCGCCCCGGTTTCTCACAAGACCACCTGGCGACCTTCGATCCTCGATGGCTACCTGCTGCGCCTGCTGGCCATGCCGGCCCTCGGCGTGCTGGGCGTCACCCTGGTCGCCTTCCTGCTCGACCAGACGCTTCGCCTGATCAACCAACTGGAGAGTAACGGGGCCCACCTCGGCTACCTCTTCGGCTTGGTCACCAACCTCGTCCCCTACCAGCTGGGCCTGGCTTTGCCGGCGTCGTTCTGCGTGGCGATGTTCATTGTCATTGCACGCCTGGGCGACGACAGCGAGCTGGACGCGATTCTCGCCGGTGGCGTATCCTTCGAGCGGATCGCCGCCCCCCTGGTTTTCGTCGGCGTGATCCTCGGCATTCTCAGCCTCGTGCTTGTCGGCTACCTGCAGCCGTACAGCCGGTTTGGCTACCGAGCGGTGCTCAATGCCGCCACCCAGGCCGGCTGGACCGCCCAGCTCGACCCGCAGGTGTTCATCAACGCCGGCCCGAACTTCACCATCACCGCCGACGACGTCGATCCCACCGGCCGAAGGCTCAAGGGTGTTTTCATCCGCCGCGCCTCGCCCACAGGCGAGACGGTGGTCACGGCCGACGAAGGGCTTCTCGCTCTCCAACCCGATCGCAAGACCACCGACCTGCATCTTACCGGCGGCCTGATGCTCAGCGACAACCCGCGAGGCGAACGCCTGCTGCGCTTCGGCGACTTCAACGATCGCCAGATACTCAGCAACGAGACCGCTTTGGCCCCGCGCGGCGGCGACGAGCAGGAGCTGACAATCCCCGAACTGGTCGAGGAGATTCACAGGCCGGACGCCCTCATCCCCAAGCGGGTCCTCGAGGCCGAACTTTACGCCCGCCTGGCCCGAGCTCTCGGCGTGCCTTTCCTGCCCCTGCTCGCCCTGCCACTCGCCATGGCCGTCAAGCGCGGGCGGCGGACTCCAGGGATGATCGTGGGCGCGGTGGTGCTGGTCGCCTTTCACCACGGCGTCACTCTGTGCAAGGGCTTCGCCGCCTCCGGCGCGGTCGATCCGCTACTGGCCATGGGCGGGCTCTTCCTGGCCCTGGCCGGATTTGGCGTGTGGCTGTTCATGTCCAGCCGCCGGCGGCCGGGCGAGACGCCGCTTTCAGGCCTTTTCCGTCGATTCGAGCAGATGTTCGAACGCCGCTCCAAGGCCCCCACTTCGGCCATGCGGGCCAAGGGCGCGCTCAGCCTCTCGGCCTATCTCACGCGGATCATGGCCGTGCGGACCCTGGCGGCCGCGGCGGCCCTGATGGGCCTTCTCCAGCTCATCGACCTCCTGGAGCGCACCAGTGACATCCTTGCCCGCGGCGGGGCGATCCAGATCCTCCGCTACATGGCCCTTCGCCTGCCCTATCTCTTCGAACAGGTCGCCCCCTTCGCGGTCCTGGCCGGGGCCCTCTTCACCTTCGCCCAGCTGGCCCGAAACAGCGAGCTGGTGGTGATGCGCATCAGCGGCCTTTCGCTGCTGCAGATCTTTCGCCGCACTCTTCCCGTGGCCCTCGCCGTGGCGGCGCTGGACCTGGTCGTCGCCGATCAGATCACTCCACGCGCCGAGCAGGCCCTGGCGACCTGGTGGGCGGCCTCGGCGCCTGGGCCAGCGGCGAAAGCCCCGACCCCGCGCTGGTTCCGCATCGACGGCAATGTCGTGCTGGTGAAGTCCGCCTCGCCCGACGGCAAGGTGCTGCACGGGGTGTCTGTCTATGAACGCGACACCCAAAAGGCGCTTGTCCGTCGAATCGCCGCCCCCATCGCCGCCTGGACCGGGCGGACATGGCGCCTGACCAACGCCGCGGTCACCGACCTCCATCAAGATCACGCCGACACCATGACGGTGGCGGCCACCGACTGGCCTACGACCCTCAGGCCCGCCGACGCCGCCCAGCTCTTCGCCGGGTCCTACGAGATGACATCGGGGGCGGCCTATCGCTCCCTGTTCGGCAAAGGTCCTGTGACCCGCAGTCCCAGCGAGTTCCTGACCCGTATCTACCGCACCCTGGCAGAGGCGGCGGCGCCGATCATCATGCTGCTCCTGGCGCTGCCCACCGCGCTCGGCTACGCCCGCAGCAACCGGACCATCCCGGTGATTTTCGGCCTCTGCTGCGGCCTGCTCTATCTGGTCGCCGACGGCCTCCTTACCGCAATGGGCCAGACCGGCGTCCTGCCGCCGCTTGCCGCCGCTTGGGGCGCCCCCGTCGCCTTCGCCGCCGGCGCCGTCAGCCTGCTCCTCTACGCCGAAGGGTGACCATGGCGATCGAGATCCTGCCGGTGACCACCTCGGCCGAGCTGGAGCGTTTCATCCGCGTGCCGATGCGCCTGAACGCCACCGATCCCAACTGGGTCGCTCCCCTGATGTTCGAGCGCCGCGAAGCGCTTTCGCCCAAGCACAACCCCTTCTTCCAGCACGCCGACCACCAATTCTGGCTGGCTCGCCGCGACGGGCGAGACGTCGGCCGGATCAGCGCCCAGATCGATCACCTGGCGCGCACCGATTCAGCCGCGCCGGCGGGCTATTTCGGGATGATCGCCTCGGAGGACGATCCGGAGGTGTTCAGAGCCCTGTTGGCCGTCGCCGAGGCGTGGCTGAAGGATCGCGGTTGCGCCCAGATCATGGGCCCCTTCAACCTCTCCATCAACGAGGAGGTCGGCCTGCTGATCGACGGCTTCGACACCCCCCCGATGCTGATGATGGGCCACGACCCGGCCTATGCCGGGCGGCGCATCGAGGCGCAGGGCTATTCCAAGGTGAAGGACGTTTACGCTTACATTTCCGGTGTGCCGACCTTCACCCCCGGCGTCCAAGCCCGCCTCGCCCGGCCGCTCGCCAAAGGCGTCGTCCTTCGGCCAATTCGCATGAATGATTTCGACGGCGAGGTCCGCACCCTTGTGGATATCTGGAACGACGCCTGGGCCGAGAACTGGGGCGCCGCCCCCGTCACCGAGGCCGAGACCCGGCACCTGGGCGAATCCCTGCGCCTCATCCTCCATCCGCGCCTCATCTGGTTTGTGGAGATCGATGGCGAGCCGGCCGGCTTCGGGGCCCTCTTGCCCAATCTCAACGACGCAATCCATGACCTCGGCGGTAAGCTCGTCCCGTTCGGCTGGGCCAAACTGTTGTGGCGCCTGAAGGTCAGGGGCGTGAAGCGCGGCCGCGTGCCCCTGATGGGTATCAAGCGCAAGTTCTCCCGCGATCCGCGCGGCGCCTTCGCGCCGTTCCTGATCCTCGACTGCTTCCGTCGCGAGGCGGTCAAGCTCGGCATCACCGAGGCGGAATACTCGTGGATCCTCGAAGACAACGTGCCCATGCGCCATATCCTCGAAGGCTTCGGAGCGCGCATCTACAAGACCTACCGCATCTACGGAAAATCGCTCCGGGAAGGGTCGGCGCCGCCTCAGCCCGCCGGCGATGCGGCCGAATCGCTGACCCTGTAGGGCGCCGATGGATTTGTCCTCAACCCAGTCCGCGCCACTCGCCTCGGTCGAGGCCATCATCGAAGGGCTGGCAGGGGTCGGGTACATCGCCTCCCGGCGCATCGCCACGGCGCTCTACATGGCCGCGCACCTGCAGAAGCCGATCCTGGTCGAGGGCGTAGCTGGGGTCGGCAAGACGGAGCTGGCGCTGTGCGCCGCGGCGCTCCTCAATCTGCCGCTGATCCGTCTGCAGTGCTACGAAGGTCTCGACGAGAGCCGCGCCCTTTACGAATGGAAGTATGGCAAGCAGCTCCTCTATACTCAGATCCTGAGGGACCACATGGGTCCCGCGCTCGTCGATGCTCCCGACCTCGCCTCGGCCATGGCCCGACTGCATGGAACGGGGGATCTCTTCTTCTCCGAGCCGTTCCTCGAGCCGCGCCCCCTGCTCCAGGCCATCCGCGCCCCGGGCGGGGCGGTCCTGTTGATCGACGAGATCGACAAAAGCGATGAGGCCTTCGAGGCCTTCCTGTTGGAGATCCTGTCGGCCTTCCAGGTTTCGATCCCGGAGATCGGGGTGGTCAAGGCGGTGATCCCGCCGATGGTTTTTTTGACCTCCAACAACGTCCGTGACCTGGGCGATGCCCTCAAGCGCCGCTGCCTCCACCTGCACATTCCCCTTCCCGACCAGAAACTGGAGGAGCGCATCGTCGCCGCTCGCGTGCCGGCCATCGAGGCGCGGCTGAGGAGCCAGCTCGTCGCCTTTGTCCAGAGCTTGCGCGGCCTCGATCTGCGCAAGCTGCCGTCGATCTCCGAGACCGTCGACTGGGCCCGCGCCCTCGTCCTGCTGCACGCGCGCAGCCTTGATCCGGTCCTCGTCAGGGAGACTCTCAACGTCCTTCTGAAATTCGAGCAGGACATCGCCGCCGTAGAGCCCAGGGTCGGAGAGTTCCTGGCTCAGCCTCCGCCTCCAGCTTGACCACCCAGGAGCCCATGCACCGCACCCTGGAGGATTTCGTGCGGGCGCTGCGAGCCAACGAAGTCCAAGTCTCGCCGGCCGAAGCCATCGACGCCCACCGCGCCGTCGCCGCGGTCGGGTTTGCCGAACGGACTCTGCTCAAGGACGCTTTGGCCGTGACTTTGGCCAAGAACGCCGAGGAGGTCACGCGGTTCGACGCCTGTTTCGAGACCTTCTTCACCCGCTCGTCCCTGGCCCGAGGATCGACCGGCCAGGCGTCGGCCGGTGACGCCGATCTGGAAACGATGATTCTCTCCGGCGACCAGGCGGCGCTGGCCGAAGCCATCGAGGCGGCTGCCGGGCGGGCGGGGGCGGGCGAGATCCAGCTGCCCACCCAGCGTGGCCCGATCGCCCGCCGCGTGCTCGACGAGATGGGCCTCAGAGCCCTCGAAAGCCGTATCCAGGCGCTGCGTGAGGTTGGCTCGCGCGCGGAGGCCGAGCGGCTGGCGGAGGGCCGCGCCGCCCTCTTTCGCGACGCCCAGACCTTCGTCGAGCGCCAGGCGAGCCTCTATGCCGGCCAGACCGGCCGGCGTCTTCGCGAGGAGATCCTCGGCCGCCAAGCCCTAAGCTCGATCGGTGAGGAGGATATCGCCGCCATGCACGCGCTGGTGCGCCGAATGGCCAAGCGCCTCGCCCAGCGCTACGCCCGCCGCCGCCATCGCGCCCGGGTCGGCAAGCTCGATGTCCGCCATACTGTTCGCCGAAGCCTCGCCAGCGACGGGGTGCCTTTCAATCTGGCCTGGAAATCCAAGACCATCGAGAAACCGCAGATCGTCGTCGTCTGCGATGTCTCGCGCTCGGTGGCGGCGGCCGCTCAGTTCCTCCTGCTGCTCCTCTACAGCCTCAAAGAGGTGGTCGAGCGCCTCGACGCCTTCGCCTTTTCCGACCGCCTGGTGGGCGTGAACGATTTACTGGACGACGAGACCGTCGAGGTGGCCATCGCCCTCATCCTCGCCCGGATCGGCTATCGCCCCACCGACTATGGGCGCGCCCTGGAGGATCTCTTCGACCATCACGGGCCACGCCTCGATCGCCGTACCACGGTGATCATCCTGGGCGACGGGCGTTCCAACTACGCCGACCCGCGTCTCGATCTGATGCGCCGCCTGAGCGAACAGACCCGCTCGGTGATCTGGCTCAATCCAGAGCCGCAGACCTATTGGGGTCAGGGGGACTCGAAGATGGACACCTATGCCCGCTTCTGCCGGGTGGCCAAGACCTGCGCCACCCTCGTCGAGCTGGAGCGGATCATCGATGAGGTCCTGCGAACTCACCTGCCGCGTTGAGACCCTGAGGAATCGGCCCCATATGGGCTAGGCTCGCGCAATGTCCGACACCCAACTCGATCTCGCCGGCGAGGCGGCGAACGCCAAGGCCTATTCGGTCTCGGAGCTGGCCTTCGCCCTGAAGCGCACCGTGGAGGACGCCTACGGTTACGTTCGGCTGCGCGGCGAAATCTCCAAGGTCACCTTCCATTCCAACGGCCACGTCTATCTCGATCTGAAGGATGACCGCGCCTGCATTTCCGGGGTGATCTGGCGCGCCCAGGCCGCCGCGCTTGGCATGCGCCCGCAAACCGGGCTCGAGGTGATCGTCACCGGCAAGGTCACTACCTATCCCGCTCGCTCGCAATACCAGATCATCATCGAGACCATGGCTCCGGCCGGGGTGGGGGCCCTGCTCGCTCAGCTCGAGCGCCTCAAGGCGAAGCTCGCCGAGGAGGGCCTCTTCGCCCCGGACAGAAAGCGTCCTTTGCCCGCCATGCCGGCGGTGATCGGGGTGATCACCAGCCCCACCGGGGCGGTCATTCGCGACATTCTCCACCGCATCGCCGACCGCTGGCCATGCCGGGTGGTCGTCTGGCCGGTGGTCGTTCAGGGCGAGGCGGCGGCCAGCCAGGTGCGCGCCGCCATCGAAGGATTCGGGCGCCTCGATCCGGCCGGCCCAATTCCCAGGCCAGACCTCATCATCGTCGCCCGCGGCGGCGGCTCGGTGGAGGACCTGTGGCCGTTCAACGACGAGGCGTTGGCGAGAGCCGCGTCCGCCTCGCCCATCCCCCTGGTGTCGGCGGTGGGCCACGAGACCGATACCACCCTCATCGATTTCGTATCGGACCGCCGCGCCCCGACCCCGACGGCGGCGGCGGAACTGGTCACCCCCGTGTTCGCCGATCTGGCCGGGGCGCTCGCCGACTACCAGCGCCGGCTGATCCAATGCGGCGCCCAGGCGGTCGACAACCGCCGCAACCGCCTCGCCGCCGCAGCCCGGGGCCTTCCTCGGCCGGTCGATCTGATGGCCATCGCCACCCAGTCCCTTGACCTCGCCGCCGGCCGCCTGGGCGCGGCCCTGCAGCGCAACGTCGACCGCCACCGCCACGATTTCGCGGCCAGCGCCACGGCCCTCAAACCGCGCCTCCTGGCGGCCGCCATCGACGAAAAAGGCCGGCGGGTCGATCAATTGGCCCGGCGCCTGGCTCCGTGCGCCACGCGGCGGATCGAGGCCCTGGCCGAACGCCTGGACGGACTCGATAAGCGCCGCCTCACCCTCGAGCCGCGCGCGCCTTTGAAGCGCGGCTTCGCGCTGGTTCACCGGGCCGACGGCCACCTGGCCTACGGCGCCGCCGTCCTCGCCGCCGGCGAGGGGGTGGAACTCGAATTCGCCGACGGCCGCCGCGCCGCTGTCATCGACGGGCCCCCGCCATTTGCTCTAGAACCCTCCCCATGAACGCCCACGACAAGGACTTCACCGCCCGCAAGGAGGAGATTGCCGTTCTGCGCTATGGCGACGGCGAGTTCACGGTCGTGCGGCCGGGCCGGTTCGTGATCTGCGCGGTGAGCGGGCGGCGCATTCCCCTCGATACTCTGCGCTACTGGAACCCGGTCACCCAGGAGGCCTACGCCGGCCCGGCTGAGGCTCTGGCGCGATGGAAGGAGCTCAACCCTTAGAGTCGATTTCGGCCGCCAAGCGGTAATCCTCGGCGCTCCAGCGCCGGTGAAGCCACCACCATTCGCCCGGATGCTCGCGAACGCGCGCCTCGATGAAGGCGTTGATCTTGGCCACCCCCGCTGCCATGTCGGCGGCGCGGCGGCCGGTGTCGGCGATCTCGATCGGGGCATGAATCACGCAGCGAAACCTCGCCCCCTTGAGCCGCTCGATCGACATCGGCTGGATCGGCGCGGAAAATCGCAAGGCCAGGCGGACGGCGGCCGGATTGGTCATCACCCGGCGGCCGAAAAAGGGCCCTGCGATCCCGCTGTCATAGCGCTGGTCATTGAGCATGGCGATCGAGCGTCCGTCGTTCATCGCCTCGATGAGTTCGCGCGCTCCCTCCCCGCCTTTAGGGGCAAAAAGAGTCACCCCATAGCGACGCCGGCTATTGATGATCCGCCGGTCCACGTAAGGGTTGTTGGCGGCGCGATAGGTCACATTGCAACGAATGCCGGCAGCCACGATCACCGCCGCCATCACCTCGAAATTGGAGAAATGCCCGGAGATCAACACCGCCGGGCGGCCGGAGGCGGCGATCGCGGCCAACCGCTCCATGCCTTCGACCTCGACGCGGCCGAACGCCGGCATAAATCGCTCGGTCAAAGGAAATTCGAAGACGTAACGGCCGAAATTGTCCCATTGGGCGGCGAGGATCGCCTTGCGCGCGGACCGGGCCAGGTCCGGATAGGCCAGGGTAAGTCCCAGGCGCGCCGTGCGGTGCGCTCCGGTCAGTGGTCCCAGGGCCTTGAATACCGCGGCCCCGGCGGCCGAAACGGCGTCGGTCGGGAAAAGGCGCAGGAGGGCGGAAAAGAGATCGTATCCGGCGACCTCGAAGCGCCAGCCCAGGTCCTTGATCAGCGCCGAGCGGGCCATGGTTTCTTTAGGCGCGGCCGCGCTGGCCGTGCAACGCCGCACTAGGCTTTGCGCCGCGCTAGACCTAAGACAGACGAGGTGCTCGCCCAAATCCTCCTCGACGACCTCGACGCCTTCCTCGTCGAATTGAACCGCGCCTCAGCGCGGGCGATCCTGCCACTCTTCCGCGCCGATCATGGATTGGAGGATAAGGGCGGCGAAGCCGGCTTCGATCCGGTCACCGCCGCCGACAAAGGGGCCGAAAGCGCCATCCGCGCCCTCATTTCGCGGCGCTATCCGGACCACGGGGTGATCGGAGAGGAACATGGCGAGGATCGACCCGGCGCCGACTTCGTGTGGGTGATCGATCCCATCGACGGTACTCGTGGCTTCATCGCCGGTCTGCCTCTGTGGACCACCCTCATCGGCCTGCGCCACGAGGGAAGGCCAGTCCTGGGCTCGATTGGCCAGCCGTTCCTGGGCGAAATATTCATTGGTTCGGCGGCCGGCTCACGGCTGATCGCGAACGATGGCGAGCAGCCGCTCAGGACCCGCGCCGGGGTTCCACTTTCGCAGGCGATCATCGCCACCACCGACCCCGAGGGCTGCTTCGATCGCGAGGAGATGACCGCTTGGCGCGCGCTGCGCCGCGCCTCCCGCCTGGCGAGGCTCGGCTGCGACGCCTACGCCTACGCCATGGTCGCCGCCGGCCGCCTCGATCTGGTCGTCGAGGCCGGACTGAAATGCTGGGATATCGACGCCGCCATTCCGGTGATCGCGGGGGCCGGCGGCCTCGTCACCGACTGGGCCGGCGGCCCGGTCGGACAACGTGGCGGCCAGGTCGTCCTTGCCGGCGATCGATCCTTGCTGGAGGCGGCCCTGGCCGCCATGTCCGCGTCTTAGAGGTCGGAACCCGCCCAGGCGAGGCGCGTTGCGGGGCCGACGACATTTCGAGGAGACCCTCATGGACGACAATCGTATCGAAGGCGCCGCCAGGGAAGGCGTCGGCCGGGCCCAGGACGCCTTCGGAGCCGCGCTCGGTGACGCAAAGGCCCAGGTCCGCGGCAAGCTCAACCAGGCGGCCGGGGCAGCCCAGAACCTCTACGGGCAAGCATCCGACCAGGCCCGCGACCTCACCGGTCAGGCTGGCGGATGGGTGGCGGAGAACCCCTGGCAGGCCGTGGGGGTCGCCGCGGTCTTCGGCCTATTGATCGGCCTGCTCATCTCGAGTTGAGGGCGCGCGCGACGGCTCTGGCGTCCGCCGCCAGGCGCCGCTGGCGTCGCACGAGGTGAAACGAATCGTCGGGTCCGACCGGATCGCCTAAGTGGAAGGCGGCGACGAAGCGCGCCACAGGACTTAAGCGCCGCGGCCCCAGGGACCTGAGGCGATTTCGACCGGCCGCGCGCAAGGTCTCGATGGCCGCGCCCAATCGACCCTGCGCTCTGAGCGCCGCCCCCAGTTCGGAGGAGTCACAACCGAGCCAATGCGCGACCAGGCGATTGCGCAGGACGCCGATGAATCCCCGATTGCTCTCGGTCCGGGCATGGAAGGTCAGATCGCACTCGGTGTCGAAGCCGGTCGAGCGGTTGTTCAGGTTGGCTGAGCCGATGCGCAGGAAATCGTCGTCGACGATCGCCAGTTTGGCGTGGACGATGATGATTCGGCCAAGCGTCGTCACCGGGCTGTAGGAATGGAAACGACCGAAACGGTCGGCCGTCATCAGGCGCTTGATGAATTCGACCCGCGTGCGGTCCATGGTCATCCGATCGAACCAGCTGGGCGAGTGCTGGGGAGCGACCATGATCACCTCCGGGCCGTCCGGCTCCTGGAGGCGCGCGGCTAGAGCCTCGGCCGCCACCGGCGAGGTGAAGTATTGATTCTCGAGGTAGATGGTGCGTTGGGCGGCTGCGAACGAGGCGAGAGTGAGGGCGAAGGCCTCGCGCACCTCGGGGTGGCCGCGCCAAGCCCCCACGGTGCGCGAAATCCGCGCGCCAACGTCGGTGAGATCGGCGCCCACCCTCTCGGGCCACGCTTCGGGGGCGATCGGCCCCGGCCGCGGAAGGATCTCCCCGCAAGCCCTCCGCCAACGTTCGCGAAAGATGTCGCCCAGCGCGCTCGCTGCCGGCCCGTCGACCACGGCCATCACCTCGTGGCGGGAATCGTAGGTCTTCCGGCCATGCTTCCGCCGGGGGTCGTCATCGAGATGGGCCTGGGTGTCCCAGCGGTCCGGCCCCATATCCGCCCCGCCACAAAAGGCGACGGCGTCGTCGACCACGATCATCTTCTGATGATGGCATGCCCCGAAGGGATGGCCGTTATCGAGCAGCAGCTTCACCGCCGAACCCCTGAAGACGTGACGGTCGCGCCAAGTGAAAAAGTGCTGGCCGGCGGCGACCATCAGGGGCGCCTTCCAGCAAAGAAGTCGCACATCGAGACCGGCGGCGGCCCGCGCCTTCAGATACTCCCCGATCTCGCCTTCCGCCGTATCAGAGGTCGGATCGAAGCGGGTGTCCGGCTCGAAGGCCCAATTGAGGAGGTGGATCGAGCGCCGCGCCTGATCCATCGTCGATTTTGCGGCGGCCAGATAATCGGCAATGTCGACGAATACCGTCGCCCGCGGAGCGTTTTCCAGGCGTCCGGTGTGGGCGAGATCGATTGGCGTCACGGGCGCGCGCTCCACAATCGCGCGCCCTGAGCTTAGCGCACCTTGAGACTTGGCGAACTAGCGGCCAGGGTCTTGACTGGTTCCCGACAAGCTTAAGGAGGCGACAATGGCCGAAGCGAGGATCAATCCGGATGGGGTGCTGCGCGGCCGCGCGGCGCTCGTCACCGGGGCCAGCCGGGGGATCGGAGCCGCTATCGCCGCCCGCCTTGCCATGGAAGGCGCGGCCGTGGCGATCTCGGCGCGCACGGAAGCCGTCGGCGAAAGCCGCCTTCCCGGCACCCTTGCCGAAACCGCTCAGTCCATTCGCGCAGCGGGCGGGACCGCGCACGCGATCAAGGCCGATCTATCCGACGCCGGTGAGCGCGAGCGCCTCGTCGCCGAAGCGGCCGCCGCCGTCGGCCCGATCGACATTCTCGTCAACAACGCCGCGGTGACCTTCTTTCAGCCCGTGGCCGAATTCTCCGACAAGCGCTTTCGTTTGATGTTCGAGGTCCAGGTGCACGCCCCCTTCCAGCTCGCCCAGCTTGTTCTGCCTGCCATGGTCGAGCGACGGCGTGGCTGGATCGTCAATATCTCGTCGGGCGCGGCCATTCATCCCAAGCCGCCCTACGGCCGCGGCGGGGGGGCGGTCTATGGCATGTGCAAGGCGGCGCTCGAGCGCTTCTCCACCGGCCTCGCCGCTGAGGTCGCCCGCGACGGGATCGCCGTCAACGCTGTTTCGCCCGGCTTGGTGGCGACACCGGGGGTCGCCGTTCATGGCCTAATCACGGAAGCGACCCGCGACCGGGTCCAGCCGATCAAATTCATCGCCGAGGCGGTGCTGCGCCTGGCCAGCGGCGATCCGGCGAGCCTGACTGGCCGCATCGCCCACGCCGAGCCGTTGCTGAAGGAGCTCGGGATAGAACCCGCCGAACTCATTGCGGGGTTCTAGCCGCCTGGCCGTTCACGCCGCCGCAGCCACGCCGCCGCGTAACCGCATACCGGCACGATCGTCCGACCTTCGGCGCGGGCCTCCTCGACGATCGCTTCCATGAGCGCCCCGGCCGCGCCTGTGCCGCGCAGGGCCGGCGGAGCCTCGACGTGGTCGATGAAGAGCTTGTCGGCTGTGCGCCGGTAATCGGCGAAGATCACGCCGTCACCCTGGCCGATCTCGAATCTCTGTCGTTCGGCGTCGTCACGCATCCATTTCGTTTCGCCGAAATTGCCGCTAGGCTCAAGGCCAGGCGCCGATGAGAGCGCCGTCGAAACCTTATGTGGGGAGACCTATGCGGACCTTGATCGTGATCTCATCGGCGGCCCTGGCGCTCGCCGCGTGCCAGAAATCGCCAGGCCCGGCGACCGCCTCCGGCCCCGCCCCGACCCCGGCTCGCGCCGCTAGTGGAGGCGGCGGCGCGATGCCCCAGAGAAGGGCGGGTCTATGGCAGCAGACGATCAGTCGCGAAGGTGGCCAGGGGCCCATGGCGGCGATGAACGCCATGGGCGGGATGAAGATCTGCGTCGACCCTTCCACCGAGGCCAAGAGCGCTGTGCTCAGCCACAATATGAATCCCGGCCGACTGGCCAGCTCGCAGTGCGCGGCGCCCACCGTCGGCCGCGGCCTCGACGGCAGCTGGTCCTTCGCCTCCACCTGCGCCATGGGCGACGCCGGAACGATCGCCAGCAAGGGAACCGCGAGCGGCGACTTCGCAAGCGCCTATCACGTCCACTTCGAAACCGATATTTCGGGCGCCCGATATGCGGCGATGAACGGCCACCACGTCACCGACATCGACGGCAAGTGGCTGGGACCCTGTCCGGCCGGCATGGCGCCGGGCGACGTGCAGCTCGCCAACGGCATGACTGTCAATGCCGGCAAGTTCGCCGGCGCCGCCAAGGCGATGGGCGGCGGGCAGTAGCCTAGAGCCGCTCCACGGCCATGGCGACGGCCTCCCCGCCGCCGATGCACAGGGAGGCGAGGCCCCTCTTGCCGCCGCGCGCTTCGAGCGCCGCCAAGAGGGTCGTGAGGATCCGCGCTCCCGAGGCTCCGATCGGGTGGCCCAGGGCGCAGGCCCCGCCGTTGACGTTGAGTTTGTCGTGCTCGATGCCGAGATCGCGCATGGCGATCATCGCCACCACCGCGAAAGCCTCGTTGACCTCGAAGAGATCGACCTCATCCTTGCTCCAGCCGGCCCGCTCGAGAGCCTGCCGCATGGCCGGGACCGGGGCGGTCGTGAACTGGGCCGGGGCGTGAGCGTGCACGCCGTGGCCCGCGACCCTGGCCACCGGCTCGAAGCCCAGCCGCTCGGCGGTCGAGGCCCGCATCAGGACGAGGGCGGCGGCCCCGTCGGAGATCGACGAGGCGTTGGCGGCGGTGATCGCCCCGTCCTTGGCGAAGGCCGCCTTCAGGGTGGGGATCTTGGCCGGGTCGGCTTTCAGCGGCTGCTCGTCCTGACTGATTGTCTCGACCCCCTTGCGACCGGCGATCTCG
Organism: Caulobacteraceae bacterium; assembly: GCA_035605655.1. Lineage (GTDB taxonomy): Bacteria > Pseudomonadota > Alphaproteobacteria > Caulobacterales > Caulobacteraceae > Acaudatibacter. Next base: position 35,760 of record DASZKO010000174.1, read on the forward strand.
ACCGGAACGATCTCGCGCTCGAAGGCCCCGCCCGCTATCGCCGTCTTGGCGCGCGTCAGGCTCTCGACGGCATAGGCGTCCATGTCGGAGCGGGTGAACTGGTAGGCGGCCGCGGTCTCCTCGGCGAAGGCCCCCATCAGCTTGCCCGGGTCGTAGGCGTCCTCGAGTCCGTCGAGGTACATCGAGTCCATCACCCGGTCGTGGCCGATCCGCGCACCGCCGCGATGCTTGGTCAGCAGGTAAGGGGCGTTGGTCATGCTCTCCATGCCGCCGGCGACGATGATGTCGGAGGATCCGGCCATGAGGGCGTCATGGGCTAGAATCGCCGCCTGCAGGCCCGAGCCGCACATCTTGTTGACGGTCGTCGCGGCAACGCGATTGGGCAGGCCGGCCCCGATCGCCGCCTGGCGGGCCGGCGCCTGACCAAGGCCGGCCGGCAGGACGCAGCCCATGACGATCTGGTCGATTGCGCCTGGATCGACCCCCGCCCGTTGGACCGCCCCCTTCACCGCCGTGGCTCCCAACTGGGTGGCGCTGGCGCCGGCGAGGGCGCCCTGGAAACCCCCCATGGGCGTACGGGCGTAAGAGACGATGACGATGGGATCGGTGGACATGCGGTTTTCCGTTCTTGCCGGTTCAGCGGGGGGTCAAAGCGGTGTTGGCGATGAAGCCGCCTCCGAGGACTCGGCTGGGTTCGGCGGCGTCGTAGAGCACGCAGGCCTGGCCCGGCGAGACGGCTTCCTCTGGTGTGTCGAACACGACCTGGATCTCGTTCCGGTACAGTTCCAGGCGCGCCCGGGCCGGCGGGCGGGTCGAACGGACGCGGGCGAGCACGGCAGCGCCGGCGGCGGCGGCCGCTTCCACGGTCGCCTCATCACCCAGCCAGTTTGTTTCCTTCAGCGTCAGGCGGGGCGCGGCGAGGGCCTCTCGGGGACCGACGATCACCTCCCGCCGGGCGGCGTCGAGGCGGACCACGAACAGAGGATCGCCTGCCGCGATGTTGAGTCCTCGGCGCTGGCCGACCGTATAGCTGGTGACGCCGCCATGCCGGCCGAGAACCCGGCCGTCGATATGGACGATATCGCCCGCTCCCGCCGCGCCGGGCCGCAAGCGGTCGATCACCGTGGTGTAGCGGCCTTCCGGCACAAAGCAGATGTCCTGACTGTCAGGCTTGTCGGCCACGGCGAGGCCGAGTCCGGCGGCGGCGCGCCGCACTTCGGTCTTGTCGAGGCCACCCAGAGGGAAACGCAGGAAGGCGAGCTGGTGGCGGGTGGTGGCGAAGAGGAAGTAGCTCTGGTCGCGCGAGGCGTCGAGGGCCCGATGCAGGCGAGCCGAGCGCCCTTCCCCCTCCCGCCGCACGTAGTGGCCGGTGGCGAGCGCCGCCGCACCGAGATCGCGGGCCACCTCGAGAAGGTCGCGGAACTTTACCGTCTGGTTGCAGCGCACGCACGGGATCGGGGTCTCGCCGCGCACATAGGTCTCTGCGAAATCGTCGATCACCGCGGCGCGAAACCGGCTCTCATAATCGAGCACGTAGTGCGGGATGCCGATGGCCTCGGCCGCGGCGCGGGCGTCCATGATGTCCTGGCCGGCGCAGCACGCCCCTTTTTGACGCACTGCCGCGCCGTGGTCGTAAAGCTGGAGGGTGACGCCCACCACCTCATAGCCGGCCCGGCTCAGGAGGGCGGCGGTGACCGTCGAATCGACCCCGCCGGACATGGCCGCCACGACACGCGCCCCGGCCGGAAGCGCCATCGCCTCGCGCGCGGTCTGTTCAGCAGCGATTTCGGCCTGGGCCAGCATGGAACTTGAGGCGACGCCTTCCTCGACGAAAAGCCGGGCGCGGTCATAGCGCGGGGGAACCGCCGTGGCGAGGCGGCGTCTCCCACATGGGCATTAGGGGCTCGTTATCAATCGCCATGCATTCTCCGCCGCCTCGAAGAGGACGAGCCCTGAGAGCCATGTCAGTCAGCGTACGCCGTCAGTCATACGGTGAAGTCTCGGGCGCCGATTCCCGTGATGAGGACCGCATCGCCCAGCTCCCTCCGGCCAACACCCGCCGCTGGGTGATCCGCCGCAAGGCCGAAGTGGTGAACGCCGTGCGCGCCGGCCTCATCTCCCTGGAGGAAGCTCTCGCCCGCTATGGCCTCAGCCACGAGGAATTCGAGTCCTGGCGCGGCGCCCTCGCCCGCCACGGGCTGGCCGGACTGCGGACCACCTGCCGCGCCGGGGGCCGCTTTTAGGGCGACGCCCCGGAACCATTGCCGCGAGGCGTGCGCGCTGGTAGCCATGGCCCCGCACGGCGCCCACAAGCAGCGAAGCGGTCAGCAATGGTGATGGAATCGGGCGGCCCGATGGTTCGCGGGCGTTCGCGCCAGGGACGGGTGTGGTCGCTGCTCACCTTCGAGCGCCTGATCACCGGACCGGTGATCCACCTGGTCTATTGGGCCGGTCTTGGGGTGATCATAATCGCCGCCTTCTCGGTAATCGGAGCCTCGATCGGGGTCGCCCTGCGGGAGGGCAGCTGGGCGGCGATTCTGCTGGCCATCCCGGTGCTGATCGGCGGCCTGCTGGCGGTGGGCGCGGCTGGGTTGATGTGGCGCGCCTTCTGCGAATTCTACGTCGCCATCTTCAGAATCAGCGACGACCTCTCGGCGATGCGCAAACAGGCGGAGGGGGACATCGCCGCCCGCCCGCCCGGAGCCGCCGCGCCCTGATCATCGTGTCTCACGCGCCACAGCGCGGGCGCAAATGCGCGCCGGCTTGGCGCGGACCGGCAAATCAGCCTAGCCATGAGATCGGCGCCGTTAACCATTAACGCCTCGTCAATCCTGACGGCCACAGTCTCGCGCCGTGGGTCCGGGGCGAGGTTCCCGGCGATCATCGAGGGCGATTCCGCCCGAGCTGTTGGGAGGCCGAGACGTGCGCGTATTGCTGATCGAGGACGACAAGGTCGTCGCCCGCGGGATCGAGATGATGCTGAAGTCCGAGGGCTTCAACGTCTATGTCACTGATCTGGGTGAAGAGGGCGTGGATCTGGGAAAGATCTACGACTACGACCTCATCCTTCTCGATCTCAACCTGCCCGACATGAGCGGCATGGAAGTGCTGCGCACCCTCCGGGTCGCCAGGATCGGCACGCCTGTGATGATCCTCTCCGGTAGTCAGGAGATCGATTCCAAGGTCAAGACGCTCGGCGGCGGGGCTGACGACTACATGACCAAGCCCTTCCACCGCGAGGAGCTGGTGGCCCGCATCCACGCCATCGTCCGCCGCTCCAAGGGCCACGCCCATTCGGTGATCCGCACCGGCGACATCGCCGTGGACCTTGAAGCCAAGACCGTGGAGGCGCGCGGCATCCGCGTCCATCTCACCGGCAAGGAATACCAGATGCTCGAGCTGCTCTCCCTGCGCAAAGGCACGACGCTCACCAAGGAGATGTTCCTCAATCATCTCTACGGCGGCATGGACGAGCCCGAACTGAAGATCATCGACGTGTTCATCTGCAAGCTGCGCAAGAAACTCAAGGCGGCCGCCGATGACCATCACATCGAGACGGTCTGGGGCCGCGGCTATGTCCTGCGCGACCCCCACGAGGAGAAGGCGGCGGCGTAGGTTCTCACCACTCCCTGAAGTGCTTGGCCAGGCGCAGGCCCTGGCGCTGGTAGTGAGAGCCGTTCCACCCGTAGAGGCGTGACGGACGCTCGGCGAGGGCCTCGAACGTGAGGCGGGCGACGGTCTGGCCGTGCTCCAGCAGGAAAGGCGTTTCGTGGCTGCGCACTTCCAGCACGGCGCGCGAGCCTTCGCCCCCGGCCTCGGCAGTGCCGAATCCGGGATCGAAGAAGCCGGCATAATGGACGCGAAATTCGCCTACGGCCGGGTCGATGGGGGTCATTTCGGCCGCCTGGAGGACGGGGATCTCGATCCGCTCCCGCGAGGCGAGGATATAGAATTCCCCGGGATCGAGGAGCAGGCCGCCGTGGCTGGTCTTCAGAGGCTCCCAGAAGTCGGCCGGATCGTGGCCGCCCTCACGGTCGAGATCGATGAGCCCGGCGTGGCGGCGGGCTCGATAGCCGGCCACCTCGCCCGCGAGGTCGACGCCGACGGTTTTCACGTCCAGCGGGGCCGGTGGGCCGCGGCGTAGGCGAAGCTGGTTGAGCCGGGTGCCCGCTCGGGCCAGCACCGAAAACGTCTGGGGGGCGATCTCCAGATACAGCGGCCCGCCGTAGCCGGCGGCGATGTCGTCGAAGGCGCTCTGAGCATCGGTTAGCAGGCGCACGAAGACGTCGAGGCGGCCTGTCGAGCTCTTGGGATTGGCCCGGCCAGAGATGTCGGCCGGCAGCTCCAGGCGCTCCTGAAGCTCGGCGATATAGACACAGCCGCGTTCCAGCACTGTCCCGGCGGAAAGATCGAGTTCGTGCATGGCAAGCTCGGCGATCCGCTCGGCCACCGTCCCGCCGGGCCTCGGCAGAAACGACGCGCGCACTCTCCAGGCCCGCGTCCCGAGGCGCAGGTCGAGGCTGGCCGGCTGGACCTGCGCCGGCTCGATGCCACCCGCCGCGCCGATGGCCCGCCCGCCGATCAGGCCTTCGATGAGCTGACACGGCAGAATGCCGACGGAATCGACCATGTCCTGGGATTAGGCTAAAGGCGCTCGCATGGAAATCTCGGCCGTCATCCTCATTCTGCTATTCATCGTCGTCATGGGGGCGCTCAACTATTTCGAGTTCCACCGTCTCGACTGAGCCGGCGAGCGGCCGCGGCTGGGCGCTCGTCACCGGCGCCGGCCGGCGAATCGGCGCGGCGCTGGCGATGGCCGCTGGCGAGGCCGGTTTCGACGTGGTCGTTCACACGCATCACCCGGACGACGCCGCGGCCGAGGTCGTGGGCCGCATCGAGGCCCTTGGTCGGCAGGCCGCGGCCATGGCGGCCGACCTCGCCGATCCCGCCGCGTGCGCGAGCCTGATCGCAGACGCGCCCTCGCCGCTCACTCTGCTGGTCAATTCCGCCTCGGTCTTCGCGCCCGACGACGCCCAAGGCCTCGAAGCGGCCGCCTTCGACATGGCCGTCGCGATCAACCTGCGCGCCCCGGTGCTGCTCGCCTCGGCCATGGCCAGGGCCTTGCCCAAGGGCGTCGCAGGTCACATCGTCAACATCCTCGACCAGAGAGTGTGGCGCCTCACCCCGCTCTACTTCAGCTATACGCTCAGCAAATCGGCGCTGTGGACGGCGACCCAGACCCTGGCGCAGGGCCTCGCCCCCGCCGTCCGCGTCAACGCCATCGGTCCGGGACCCACTCTGGCGTCCATTCATCAGTCGGCGGAGGGTTTCGCCGCCCAGGCCGCTGCCGCCCCGCTCGGCGCCGGCCCCACCCCACAAGATATCGCCGCCGCGCTCACCTATCTCATCGACGCGCGCTCGGTCACCGGCCAGATGATCGCCGTCGATGGCGGCCAGCACCTGGCCTGGCGCACCCCGGACGTCGCCCATGACTAGGGAGGCTTCGACAGTCACCGCCACCAAGGTCTTCGTCCGTGGTTTGATGGTGGAGGCCGAGATCGGCGTCTACGCCCACGAGATCGGCGTGCGACAGCCGCTCATCGTCGATATCGAACTGGAGGTGGAGGCCCATGGCTGGCGTCACCTCGACGACACGGTCAACTACGAGGCCATCGTCGCCCACGCCCGGGCCATCGCCGAGAGCGGCCACATAGGTCTCGTCGAATCCTATGCCCGCCGCCTCGCCGAAGCCTGTGTGGCCGAGCCGCGGGTCGCAAGCGCCCGCGTGCGGGTGGAAAAGCCCCGCGCTCTGGGCCCTGGCCAGGGTATGGCGGGGGTGGAGATCGTCGCCGTTCGGAGATAGCCTCACCGCCATGAGCGAACCATTCGAAACGCCCCCGCCGCCGTCGCCGCCCGAACCGCCGGCTGCGGCTCCTTCGCCACATCCGGCGGCCTCCGTTACCCACGACGAGCGGCAGATGGCCTTCGTGGTGTACATACTCTACCTTGCCCACTTCGTGCCGGTGATCGGCTGGGTCGCGACCATCGTCGGCCTTGTCCTCGCCTATGTGGAGCGGCCGACGGCCCCTGAGTGGCTGAAGAGCCACTACACCTTCCAGATTCGCACCTTCTGGATCGGCCTGATGTTCGGCATCGTCTCGGGATTCCTGTGCCTGATCCTGATCGGCTTCCCGCTGCTCTTCGCAACCTGGATCTGGTTCATCGTCCGCTGCGCCGTGGGCCTCAGCCGCCTGCTGCGCAGCGAGCCCTACCCGACCCCGGAAAGCTGGGTGGTGTAGCGAAGCGGGAGCGGAGCGCTCTTACGCCGGCTGGAGTTCGCGGCGGACGAGCTTGGCGAAGTCCTCCATGAGCCCCAGCGAAATGGCGCCCGGCTTGAAGCGGTAGTCCCCGATGCGCGAGACCGGGGTCACCTCGGCGGCGGTGCCGACGATGAAGCACTCGCTGAACCCGGCCAGCTCCTCGGGGCGGATGTGGCGTTCGGCCACCTCGATCCCCTTGCTCTGGGCCAGGGCCATCACCGAGCGGCGGGTGATGCCATCGAGGAAGCAGTCGGGGATCGGGGTCACCAAGGCGCCGTTCTCGACGAAGAAGACGTTGGCCCCGGTCGCCTCGGCGACATAGCCGCGCCAATCGAGCATCATCGCGTCGGCGAAGCCCTCGCGCTCGGCGGCATGCTTGGAGAGAGTGCAGATCATATAGAGTCCGGCGGCCTTGGAGGCGGTGGGGGCGGTCTCCGGCGAAGGGCGTTTGTACTTGGCCCAGGTGAGCTCGATGCCGCGGACCTTCTCCTCCGGTTTGAAATAACTCGGCCATTCCCACGTCGCGATGGCCACGTGGATGCGGCTGTTCTGGGCCGAAACGCCGATGGTTTCCGAACCGCGCCAGGCGATCGGCCGCACGTAGCAATCGCTGAGGCCGTTCTTCACGCAGGTGGCCAGGGTCGCCTTGTCGATCTCGTCCACCGTGAACGGAATCTCGAAATCGAGGATCTCGGCGGAGCGGAACAGACGCTCGGTGTGCTCGCGTAGCTTGAACACCTCGCCGCCGTACATCCGCTCGCCCTCGAACACCGCCGAGGCGTAGTGCAGGCCGTGGGTCAGCACATGCACTTTCGCCTCGCGCCAAGGCGTGAACCGGCCGTCGAGCCAGATCCAGCCGTCGCGATCGTCGTAGGGAATGAGCGCCATCTGAACTCCTCCTGACTCGCGCGCGCCAAGGCCGGCGTTAGAAACCGAGCGGGCTTGGTTCGTCAAACGAATTGGCTCGCCGTGGCGGCCGGCGTAAGGGAAGCCATGGCCACGGACCCGGCGCGGCGTCACCTCCTCGTCGTCGACGACGACGACCGCATCCGCGAACTGCTCAAGGAATTCCTCGCTCGCGCCGGCTTTCGGGTCAGCGCCGCCGCCTCGGCCGCGGCCGCCCGCCGTCTGCTGCAGACGCTCGCCTTCGACCTGCTGGTCGTCGATGTCATGATGCCGGGCGAGGACGGCCTCAGCCTCACCCGCTGGCTACGCGCCCAGGCCCGGCCAATGGGCGCCACGCCTATCCTCATCCTCACCGCCCGCGGCCTGCCCGACGACCGCATCGAGGGGCTGAAGCTCGGAGCCGACGACTATCTCGCCAAGCCCTTCGAGCCGCGCGAGCTTTCCCTGCGCATCGAGGCCATCCTGCGCCGTGTCGCTCCGGCCCAGGAGGGACCCCTGGTCCTGGGACCGTGCGCCTTCGATCCGGCCCGCGGCGAACTGACCGCCAAGGGCGGCGAGCCGGTGCGCCTGACAGAGGCCGAGGTCCGCCTGCTTCGCCGCCTCGCCGTCGCCCCCCACAGCCCCGTCGACCGCCTCGATCTCGCCCGCGACAGCGCCGACCCCACCGGCCGGGCGGTGGACATCCAGGTCACCCGGCTGAGGCGCAAGATCGAAGCCGATCCGGCCAACCCCCGCTATCTGCGCACCGTGCGCGGCATCGGCTACATGCTCACCCCCGACTGATGCGCCTGAACCGGCCGTGGCCCGCCTTCCTGTGGCGGATGATCAAGCGGCGGGCCCCCACCTCGCTCTTTGGCCGCAGCCTGCTGATCATCATCCTGCCGGTGACGATCATGCAGATCGCCGTCACCTGGGCGTTCTTCGACGCCCATTGGCAGAGCGTGAACGCCCATCTTACAGAGGGTGTAGCCGGCGACGTCGCGTGGCTGATGGCGAGCTATGAAGCGGCGCCCACGGCGGCCAATCTGCAGCGGATCGGTGACCGCGCCCAGCAGACGATGAATCTCTCCATCGCCCTTGAGGAAGGGGCGATCCTGCCGCACGGCCGGCGGCCCTCTCTTCTCGTGCCCGTCGACCGGGCCTTGAGGAAGGCCCTGGCCGAACGGGTCGACGCCCCGACGTGGTTCGATACCGCCCGCTACCCGGCTTATGTCGACATCCGGGTCAAGGTCCCGCAGGGGGTGCTGCGGATTATCGCCCCCAACGACCGGGTGTTCGCCACCCAGGGCCACATCTTTCTTCTGTGGGTGACAATCGCCACCATCCTACTCACCGCGGTCTCGATCCTTTTCATCCGCAACCAGGTGCGCGCCATCGAGCGGCTGGCCGAGGCGGCCGACGCCTTCGGCCGCGGAGCCGATCTGCCCTTCCGCCCGCACGGCGCGCGCGAGGTGCGCCAGGCGGCCAAGGCATTCTTGGACATGAAGGCCCGCATCCAACGCCATGTCGACCAGCGGACCGTCCTGCTGGCGGCAGTGAGCCACGACCTGCGCACCCCGCTCACTCGTCTGGCCCTGGAGTTGGCCCTCTCCCCGCCCGGGGCCCGCATCGAGGAGATGAAGCGCGACGTGGCGGAGATGGAGCACATGATCGACGACTATCTCGCGTTCGCCCGCGGGGAAGGGGCCGAGCCCCTCGAGAGGGTCGATTTGGCCGTCCTGCTCGCCGAGGTGAGCGCCGCCGCGTCGCGGGCCGGGGCCGAGGTGCGCGTCGCCGCCCCGCCGAACCTGACCGCGCCGGTGCGCCCCCATGCCTTGAAGCGAGCGCTCTCCAATCTGATCATGAATGCCGCCGGCCACGCCGCCAGAATCGAGGTGACCGGTCGGCCGGCCGAGGCGGGCGGAGTCGAGGTCGTCATCGACGACGACGGCCCAGGCATACCCGAGGACCGCTTCGAGGATGCCTTCGCGCCCTTCGGCCGCCTCGACGAAGGCCGCAATCAGAACGCCAAGGGGGTGGGCCTGGGCCTCGCCATCGCCCGCGACATCCTCCGCGGCCACGGCGGCGACATCGTCCTCGAGCGCTCGCCGTTGGGCGGCCTCCGGGCAGTGGTGCGGGTGCCTGGGTAGCGGCGCCTATTTCGGCTGCCAGAGTTCGATCTTCGTGCCGTCGGGGTCGATGATCCAGGCGAACCGGCCGGTGGGATCGTTCGTTCGCTTGAGAATGGGCACGCCCTTGGCCGTCAGGCGGGCAAGCATGGCGTCCATGTCGTCGACCGCGAAGTCGAGCATGAATTCCCGGCTCGACGGCGCCATGTATTTGCTGGTCTGCGGAAACGGCGACCAGGCGACCACCGGCGGGTGGCCCGGGGCGTCATAGGCGAGCGTCGCCCCGCCCCATGGCTTGATCTCGAAGCCGAGCACATCGCGGTACCAGGCGGCGAGCGCCTTGGGGTCCTTGCTCTTGACGAAAATGCCGCCGACTCCGGTGACATGGCCGGCCGCCGCCGCCGGGGCCGAGCAGAGCATCGCCGCGGCGAGGGCGGCGAAGGCCAGAGCACGTCTCATCACACCACCGCTTTGAAACGGACGCCGGAAACGAGCACGCCGTCGGCATCGATGTCGAGGCCCGCTCGGCGGGCGCGGGCGAGGGCGGCGGCCGGATCGACGAGCTTCAGCTCCACGCCGGCGAACCGAGTTCCGGGCTCATCGCCATGGACGAAACGCAGCTCGCCGCGGGCGAGAGGTAGCCTGAGCCGATCGGCCGGGTCGAGGGGGGCGTTGAGCAGCTCGGCCCAGCGCTCGGCCAGGGCGGCCGGATCAGGCGAGGCGAGGGTCACCGCCGTGAGATCGCGCACCTCTTCGCCTTGCGCCTCGCGCCAGTCGCGGCCGGCCGGCCACCAGTCGCCTTGCGGTTCTAGATAGTCCGAAACGGTACGCTGCTCGTCGATCGAGCTCAGCACCCCGCCGAAATCGCCCGGATGGAAATGGCTGGCGCGGTAGTCGGGGCGCTCGATCTCGTCGACCACCCGCACGCCCAGCATCGCGACACGGGCCCGCTCGGCCGGGGCATCAGGCGACTGAAAGATCAGCATGTAGCCAGCATCGCCGCCGCGTCGCTCGAGAAACCTGGCCGCCGAGGCGTCGTCCCGGACCGGCTGCAGCACCTCGATGAAGGCGGCGCCCGCCGGGGCGACCGCGTTCTTCAGGCCATAGTGGATGATGTGCGGATCGCGGAAGGCAACCTTCAGGCCGAATACATCGCCCAGGGTCTTCGTCACCGCGTCGAGGTCGGAGGTGGCCAGGGCGATCTGCCGCAGTCGCATGGAGCGCTTCCTCTCGTAGCCGGGTGTTCGGGCGAGCTTATTCGGTTAGGAGAAGAGGGCAAAGCGGCCGGCGCGCCGCGATTCGCCTAGAGGAGTCGGATTCGACCTCGACATGGCGTCCGAAGTGAAAGTGAGCGCCAGCGTCCGGCGGCGCGCCCGCGATCTCGACCCCGCCGGGGCGGCGCGCCTGAGCCGCTGGCTGGAGGGCTACAAGCCGCTCCCCGGTGTGCCGGACGAGTTGTTCGATACCACCGGCCGGCCGCGCCGCCTCTGGCTCGATTTCCTCGGCGACCTGGCGGAATACCCGGAAGGGGACATCCGCAGCCGGTTCACTCTGGCCACCCGCCACATCCGCGACACGGGAGTCTCCCACCGGGTATGGGGCGAGGAGACGGAGCGTAGCTGGCCGCTCGGTCCCATTCCCCTGATCATCGGGCCGGCCGAATGGACCGCCCTGGCCGCCGGCGTCGAGCAGAGAGCGCGGCTGATGGAGGGCCTGTTGGCCGACGTCTACGGCCCCGGACGAATGCTGGCCGAGGGAGTCCTGCCGGCCGCGGCGCTGACCGGCAGCCCCGATTTCATCCGCGCCCTGCGCGGCGTGCGGCCGCCGGGCGGGCGCTATCTGCAGCTCTACGCCGCCGACCTCGGACGCGGCCCGGACGGACGCTGGTGGGTGCTCGGCGACCGTACCCAGGCCCCCTCCGGGGCCGGCTACGAACTCGAGAACCGCCTCGTCCTGTCACGCGCCTATCCCAATCTCTACAACGCCATGAACGTGCGCCGCCTGGCTCCGTTCTTCGACGCCATGCGCGCCGGCCTGGCGGCCAGCGCCGAACGCCACGATCCGCGCATCTGCCTGCTTTCCCCTGGTCCCTTCAGCGAGACCTATTTCGAGCAGGCGCACCTCGCCCGCTATCTCGGCTTCCTGCTCGTCGAGGGCGACGACCTCGTGGTCCGCGATGGGCGGGTGTGGGTGCGCACCATAGCCGGCCTCAAGCGGGCCGACGTCATCCTCAGGCGGGTCGACGCCGACTTCATCGACCCTCTGGAGCTCAACAGTGCCTCGCGGCTTGGCGTGCCGGGCCTTCTGGAGGCCATCCGCGGCGGCAAGGTGGCCGTGCTCAACATGCCAGGTTCCGGGGTCGTCGAGTCGCGCTCGCTCCTCGGCTTCCTGCCGGCCCTTTCCCGGCGCCTGCTCGACGAGGAGCTGAAGCTGCCCAGCGTCGCCACTTGGTGGTGCGGCCAGCAATATGAACAGGCGCGGGTCGAGCGCGACCCGAACCTCGCTATCGCCAACGCATTCAATCTCCAGGCGACGGACAGTGGCTTTTTCGGCAACCGGGTGATCGGCGAGCTCTCCCCCGCCGAGCGGGGCGAGCTTCTGGCCCGGATGGCCGATCGGCCGGAGGATTTCGTCGGCCAGGAGGTGGCGCGGCTGTCGACCACACCGGTGCTGCGCGAGGACCGCCTCGAGCCGGCCCCCTTCGTATTGCGGGTTTTCGTCACCGCCACCGCCGACGGCTATTCGGTGATGCCCGGCGGCTTTTGCCGTACGTCCGATCAGCCCGACGCGCGCGCCATTTCCATGGGCGAGGGCACGCGCACGGCCGATGTGTGGGTGATCGGCGAGGGGCCCGTGGAGCGGGTGACCCTGTTGGCGAGCCAGGACGAGGTCGAGGTCCGCCGCCTTTTGGGCAATCTCCCCGGACGGGCCGCCGACAATCTCTACTGGCTCGGCCGCTACCTGGAACGGGCCGAGGCGACCCTGCGCCTGGCGCGCAGCCTGTGCACCAGCCTGATGGACGCTGAAGCCGCCATCCACGGATCCGGCGAGACGCTGGTCCGCTTGCAGGAACTGCTGATCGCCTGGGGGGCGCTGGGCAAGGACGCCCTAGGCGGCCGGGCCCTCGACGCGGCCCGCATCGCCTTGCACGACGGAGCCGCCTACGGCTCGGTGATCCATCTCGTCCGCTCCGCCCGCCGCACCGCGTCGAGCATGCGCGAGCGCCTCAGCGCCGACTTTTGGTCCCTGCTGGTCAGCCTCGAGCAGGGCCTGGCCTCGCCGGCCAGGGAGGTGGTCTCCGAAGCCGACGCCCTAGCCCAGGTCGAATCGGCCCTGCAGATCTGCGCCGCCCTGTCGGGTCTGACCCAGGAGAACATGAACCGGGCCGCCGGCTGGCGCTTCCTGGACATGGGCCGCCGCATCGAGCGGGGAATCAACATCTGCCGCTTCGCTCGCGCCTTCGCCGGCGAGGACGCCACGCTCGACGACCTCGACCTGCTCCTCGACCTCGCCGACAGCCAGATCACCTACCGGGCCCGTTATCTGGTCGGGCTGGCGATGACTCCCGTGCGCGACATGGTCCTCCTGGACGCCTTCAACACCCGCTCCCTGGCCTTCCAGGTCGTCACCTTGCAGTCTCACTTGGCCGCCCTGCCGTCCCTCGTCGACGATGGCATGCCCGAGCCGCCGCGGCGCATCCTCCTCACGCTGGGCGCCGAGGTCGAGACCGCCGAGGCCGGCAAGCTCGACGAGACCGCCATGCGTCGTTTCGAGGACGCCTTGCTCGAGCTGTCCGGGGCGATCTCCGATCGCTATTTCCTGCAGGGCGCCAACGCGGTGCCGACCGTCAAGCTGGGCGGCCTGGCGTGATCTACTCCGTCCTCCATCGCACCACCTACGCCTACGAGAGCGAGGTCACCTTCGCCCGCTGCGTCTTGCGCCTCACACCGCGGACCACCGCCGACCAGACCCTGCTCCACAACACCATCGAGCTCACCCCCGCCCCGTCGGCGAGTGTCGCCAGCGTCGGCGCTTTCGGCGAGGCCATGCGCCAGGTGATCGTCACCACCCCGCATCGCAAGCTGGTCATCGAGGCGCGCTCGCGTGTCGAGGTCGACGCCCCGCCTATCGCCTTTTCCTTCGCCACCTCCTGGGAGAGCGTGCGCACCCGCGCCCTAGCCTCGGGGGCCCTGGGCCCCGATGGTCCGGCCTCCTTTCTCTATCCCGCCGCCCGCACCCCGATCATCCCGACGATCACCGACTACGCCCGGGTGAGCTTCACGCCCGGCCGGGCAATCATCGAGGCCGCCGCCGAGCTGATGCGGCGCATCCGCGATGACTTCCGCTACGATCCGGCGGCCACCGACGTCTCCACCCCAGCGGCGGCGGCTTTCGAGGCCCGCCACGGGGTTTGCCAGGATTTCGCCCACATCATGATCAGCGGCCTCAGGGGTCTCGGTCTGCCGGCCGGCTACGTCAGCGGCTATCTGCGCACCCGCCAGCCGGGATCGGCCCCGCGCCTGCAGGGCGCCGACGCCACCCACGCCTGGGTGCAGCTGTGGTGCGGCGATTCGAGCGGCTGGATCGGCTTCGATCCGACCAATGCGGTCACCGTGCGCAACGACCACATCGTGCTGGCTATCGGCCGCGACTACGCCGACGCCGCGCCCATCGACGGCGTGCTTTTGGCCCCTGGCGCCCAGACCCTCGAGGTCGAGGTCGACGTGGCCCCGGAAGCCGCCCTGATGGGATGAGGCCGTTCAGCGCGGCGCGGCGGCGCGGACCTTGGCGACGGCGGCCGGAGTCACCGGCGCGGCGGCGTTGCCCCAGGCCGAGCGGATGTAGCTCACCGCCGCCGCGATTTCGGCATCGTCGAGGTCCGCCTTGAACGGCGGCATGGCCGCGCGACCGTTGAGGACCACGCCGATCACCGCCGCCGGATCGCCCTTCACGAAGGCGTCGCCGGCCAGCGCCGGGAAGGACCCGCTCACCCCCTGGCCATTCTCCTGGTGGCAGGCCGAGCAGTCGGTCGTGTAAGCGGCCTTCGCGGCGTCCTGCGCCATCGCCGGCGTGGCGCAAAGGCCAAGGGCGAGGGCCAGCGTGGCTCTGATCATTATCGCGCTCCTTCCCGCCCGACGTAGCTCCGGCAAGGCGCCTTTCCAATTGGTAATTTTGTGTTGGCGGCGGCTGAGTCTATGGCGAAGCGTGCGCCGGGGCTCGGCCAATGGGGAAGCGAAAGAACCTATGAAACGACTGCTGATGATGGCCGCCGCCGCCGCGGCCCTGGCCGGCGCGCCCGTGCTGGCCGCCGACATGCCCGCCAAGGGCGGTTCCGACAAGAACCTATCCGACAAGACGGTCCCCTCGGCCTGGGGAATCTTCACCCCAGAGTCCGTCAGCAGCGAGAGCGTCGCCACCGTCGAGGGACAGAAGATCCCCTACCGTGCTGTCGCCGGCACCATCGTGGTCCATCCCAAGGGCTGGGACGACGCGGTCGCCAAGGCGGTGGCGGCCGAAACCGACGACAAGGCCAAGGTCGAAGCGGCCGGGAACAACCCGCGCGCCGAGGCTTCGATGTTCTACGTCGCCTATTTCAAGAACGGCGCGCCCTCGGCGAACCGGCCGATCACCTTCTTCTACAACGGCGGCCCCGGCTCCTCGACGGTGTGGCTGCACATGGGCGCCTTCGGGCCGCGCCGGGTGGTCACCGCCGACGACACTCACACTCCGGCCGCCCCCTATTCGGTGGTCGACAACGCCTACAGCCTCCTGGACGCCACCGACATGGTGTTCATCGACGCCCCCGGCACGGGTTTCTCCCGCATCGCCGGCAAGGACAAGGAAAAGGCCTTCTGGGGAGTTGACGCCGACGCCCACGCCTTCTCCCAATTCATCATCGGATTTCTGTCGCGCTACGGACGGTGGAATTCGCCCAAATACCTGTTCGGCGAAAGCTACGGCACGCCCCGTTCGGCGGTGGTGGTCAACGAGCTGGAGACCAACGAGTCGGTCGACTTCAACGGTGTGATCCTGCTTTCCCAGATTCTCAATTTCGATCTCTCCGCCGACGGACCGGAATTCAACCCGGGTTCGGACGAAGCCTATGTCGTCACTCTGCCGACCTTCGCCGCCACCGCCTGGTACCACAATCGCCTGCCGGGCGGTCGTCCGGCCGATCTCGACGCCTTCCTGCGCGAGGTGGAGAGCTTCGCCAACGGCGAATACGCCCAGGCTCTGCAGGCCGGCGGCGAACTCGATCCGGCCCGTCGCCAGGCCGTGGCCGAGCAGCTTTCCAAGTACACCGGCCTGCCGGTCGCCTACATCCTCAAGGCCGACCTCAGAGTGAACGGCGGGATGTTCGAAAAGAACCTGCAGGACGCCGAGGGCATGACCACCGGGCGCCTCGACTCCCGATTCTCCGGCCCCGACATGGACCCCCTGAGCAAGGAGGCCGACTACGATCCGCAGTCGGCCGCCATCAGCTCGGCCTACGTCTCGGCTTTCAACGACTATGTCCGCAAGCAGCTCGGCTACGGCGAAGGCAAGACCTACAAGCCTGAGATCGACGTCGGCAAGGACTGGAAGTTCGATCACCAGCCCCCCGGCATCCCCTTCCCGCTTCCCGGCATCCTCAATGTCATGCCCGACCTGGCGGCGGCGATGAAGTACAATCCAAACCTGAAGGTCATGGTCAACGGCGGCTACTTCGACCTCGCCACGCCCTTCTACGAGGGCTGGTACGAGGACCACCACCTTCAGATTCCGGCCAAGCTGCAGAACAACATCGAGTACCGCTATTACCAGTCCGGACACATGGTCTACGCCCACGAGTCCTCGCTGAAGGAACTGCACGACAACGTCGCCTCTTTCATCGGCCGGACCGACAATCTGGGCCGCTGAGGGCGGCTCGGCGCGGAACGGCCCGGACGGTGAGGCGTTCAAGCCACGGCCAAGGCTGATCGATCCTCGCGCCCACGCGTGGACAACTGAGGCGCGATGGCGAGACTGGAGACGATCCATGAAGCGGCTAATCGCTGGTCTGATCGCCCTGGGCGTTCTTGGCGGGTCCGCGGCGGCCGCGGCCCAAGACCAGCCACAGCGGGGCGACCAGCGCAGACAGGAAATGCAACAGAACCGGCGCGATCGCGCCGCCGCTCCCGACCGGCGCGCGCCCCTCGCCATGGACCGCCGCCCCAACGGCGCCGCCCAGGCGCGGTGGAGTCAGTTCCAGCGCAACGTCCAGGCCCA
>DASZKO010000177.1:0-2281 GCA_035605655.1 Caulobacteraceae bacterium
TATCGCTCCCGCCCCCTGCTGCTGGCCCTCGGCGTGCCGATCGCCGACGCCCTCGGCTCGTCCATGGCCCGCGCCGGCGGCTACTCGGGCGGCCGCGACATCGGCGCGGTGTTCAACTTTCCCAACCCCGACGGTCCCTCGGCCCTGCCGATGTGCGGCGGGGTGGGCGCCCAGTTCACCCCCACGGCCGGCTGGGCCCAGGCGATCGGATATCACCACGATGTGCTGGGCGACCGCGCCTACGGCCGGGCCATCGCCGTGGCCCTTGGCGGCGACGCGTCGGTGGCGACGAACGGTTTCTGGTCGGCGCTCACCATGGCGACCACGCTGAAACTGCCGATGCTCTTTTACATCGAGGACAACGGCTGGGGCATTTCGGTGCCGGGGAGCTTCCAGACCCCCGGCGGGGATATCGCCGCCAATCTCGCCGCCTTTTCGGGCCTCGAGGTGATGAGCGGCGACGGGACCGACCCGGCGGCGGCCGCCGGCCTGATCGGGACCGCGGTGGCCCATGTCCGCGAGGCCCGCGCCCCGGTCCTCCTGCGCCTCACCGTGCCCCGCCTGGAAGGGCACAGCTTCCAGGATACCCAGGCGTACAAGTCCGAAGCGGCGGTGGCCGCCGAATGGGCCCGCGATCCCCTGCCTCGCCTGGCCGAGCATCTCATTCCCGATCGCCTCGGCCGGAGCGAATGGGACGACATCGCCGCCCGGGCCGTCGCCGCCGTCGAAACCGCCCGCATCGAAGCCGAGGCCCGCGCCCACCCCGATCCGGCCGGTGTCGGCCGCCACGTTTTTTCCGAGCCCGGCGCGGCGGCGGTTATGGGCGGGCTGCGCGCCGCCGGCCTTTCCCCGCCGGCCGGCGAGGCGACGCCCAGCCCCGGCGGCCCCAGGATCAACATGAGCGCGGCCATCGCCCGCACCCTCGCCCACGAACTGTCCGTCAATCCGCGCCTGCTGGTGTTCGGCGAGGATGTCGGGCCTAAGGGCGGGGTTCATGGCGTGACCCAGGGCCTGCAGGCGAAGTTCGGGGCCGATCGGGTGTTCGACACCTCGCTCTCCGAGGAGGGGATCATCGGCCGGGCGGTGGGCATGGCGCTGGCCGGACTGATGCCGGTTCCGGAGATCCAGTTCCGCAAATACGCCGATCCGGCCGCCGAGCAGATCAACGATTGCGGCGCCCTTCGCTGGCGGACCGCCAACCGGTTCGCGGCCCCCATGGTGGTGCGCATGCCGGTGGGCTTCTTCAAATGCGGCGATCCCTGGCACAGCCAGACCAACGAGGTGCAGTTCGTCCACGCTCCGGGCTGGAAGGTCGCGGTTCCCTCCAACGCCGAGGACGCCGTCGGCCTGCTGCGCGCCGCCCTGCGTGGCGACGATCCGGTGATGTTCCTCGAGCATCGGGCCATGCTCGACGCCGCCTGGGCGCGGCGGCCGTGGCCGGGCGACGACTACGTCCTGGAGTTCGGCGACGCCAAGATCACTGAAGCGGGGGACGAGGTGAGCGTGGTCTGCTGGGGGGCCATGGTCGAGCGCTGCGAGGCGGCGGCGCGGCAAAGCGGTCGCTCGGTCGACGTCATCGATCTGCGCACGCTCATGCCGTGGGATCGTGAGGCGGTGCTGACCTCGGTGCGCCGCACCCATCGCTGCCTCATCGTCCACGAGGATCTGCGCACGGCCGGCTTCGGGGCCGAGATCGCCGCGGTGGTCGCCGACGAGGCCTTCCTCGACCTCGACGCCCCGGTAGCCCGACTGGCCATGCCCGATTTTCCCAGCCCCCACAGCCCGGCGCTGCTCGATGCGGTCGTCCCGTCGGTGGCGGTGATCGCGGCCAAGATCGTCGAACTGGCCCAATTCTGATGGCCGAGCTCATCGACCTTGTCGCACCCCTTGAGGAGGAGGGCGCCACGGCGGTGGTGCTGACCTGGCTCAAGGCCGTCGGCGATCTCGTGGCCAAGGACGAGCCGGTGGTCGAGCTGGAGACCGACAAGGTCGCCGTCGAGGTCGCCGCCCCGGCCGCCGGGATCCTCGCCGAGCTCATCCTGCCGGCGCAGGCGGAGGCGACGCGCGGGGTGGTGCTCGGACGCATCCGCGTCGGCGAAGCGCCGCCGGCCGCCACGGCGTCGGCCGCTCCCGAGGGGGCCAAAATGGCCACTCCCGCGCCGCGCCCCGCCGAGGCGCGCGAGCTGCGTCTGTCGCCGTCGGTGCGCCGCCTGGCCCGCGAGAGCGGCGTCGATCCCAGCGGGCTGACCGGCTCGGGCCGCGATGGCCGGCTGACCCGCGC
>DASZKO010000206.1:0-3326 GCA_035605655.1 Caulobacteraceae bacterium
TCCTCGGCCCGGGCCCGCCAGGCCAAGTCCAAGGCCCGCCTGGCCGCCTACGACGAGATGGTCAACCAGCAGGAGCGGGAGAAGCAGAGCTTCGCGGCCATCCAGATTCCCCCCGGCCCCAGGCTCGGCAACGTGGTCATCGAGGTGAGCGGCCTGGAAAAGGAATACGGCGAGAAGATCCTCTTCAAGGGTCTGTCCTTCAAGCTGCCGCCCAACGGCATCGTGGGCGTGATCGGGCCCAACGGAGCCGGAAAATCCACCCTTTTCAAGCTGATCACCGGCCAGGAGAACCCCGACGCCGGCTCGATCCGTCTGGGAGAGACGGTCAAGCTCGCCTACGTCGATCAGAGCCGCGATGCGCTGGATCCGGGCAAGACGGTCTGGCAGTCGATCTCCGGCGGCCTCGATGTCATCAAGGTGGGAAACCGCGAGCTGATCAGCCGCGCCTATGTCGGCTCGTTCAACTTCAAGGGCGGCGACCAGCAGAAGAAGGTCGGCCAGCTATCCGGCGGCGAGCGCAACCGCGTTCACCTGGCCAAGACGCTCACCGAGGGCGGCAACGTCATCCTCCTCGACGAGCCGACCAACGATCTGGACATCGAAACCCTGCAAAACCTGGAGGACGCCCTCGAACTCTTCGCCGGCTGCGCGGTGGTGATCAGTCACGACCGCTGGTTCCTCGACCGGTTGTGCACCCACATCCTCGCCTTCGAAGGTGACAGTCACGTCGAATGGTTCGAAGGCAACTTCGAAGCCTACGAAGAAGACAAGAAACGCCGCCTGGGCGCCGATTCCCTGATCCCGCACCGGATCAAGTTCCAGAAGTTCGCCCGCTGAAGAACGCGCCCGGCCCGGGCCAACTTGCCCGGACCGGGCCGGCTATGCCCTTGAACGCTACTGCGGGCTGCCGTTGGGCGCCGTGGGGGGCGGCGGGGCGGTGTTGCCTTCCGAGCCGGTGGAATTCATCTGATCGGTCGGGGCGTTGGGGTTCGGCGAGGCGGTGACCGAGGTGGTCGGATTGGCCGCGCCCGGCGCGGACGGCGGCGCGTAGGCGGTTCCGGCGCTCGCCGAGGTGTCGGCCGCCACGCCGGTCGAGGCGCCGATGGCCATCCGTTCGCGGCTCGAGCCCCTCAGGTAGCTGTCGAGCTGGGCATAGGGGATCGGCTGCGGCGGCGCGGCGTAGGTCAGGCCGGAGTGGCGCAGGTGGTGGTGATGGCGGGCATGGGCCGTGGCGGCGCCGCAGGAAAGAGCGGCGATGGCGGCCCCCGCGACGAGAAGCTTGGTGATCACGGGGCGTCTCCGAATTAGCAACAGCCCCCCGCGACTTCCTTAACGGTCAAGGCCGCCGAACAGTTGCGCTTGGCGCGCTCCCCAAGGAAAAAGCGGCCGGTCCGCTCATGAACGGACCGGCCAGGGTCTCTGCCTTATTGCGGGGTGGTGCTGGGGGGAGGGGTGGTCTCGCCGGCGGCCGGAGGCGTTGCCGGCGGAGTGGTGGCGGTCGAATTGGGCATGGGCGTCGCCGGAGCCGTGGTCGCCGGGGCGGCCGTGGTGTCGGTCGTCGCCGCCGGGGCCGGAGCCGCGGCCGTGGTGTCGGCGCCGGCGCTGGCCGAAGCGTTGGCCGCCGTGCCCGTCGAGGCCCCGGCCGCCGTCGCGATGGAGGCCCGTTCCCTGGGCGAAGCCTTGAGGTAATGGTCGAGCTGGGCGTACGGGATCGGCTCGGCCGGGGCGGCGTAGGTCGTGCCGCCGCCGTGGCGAACGTGGTGGTGATGGCGAACGTGGGCGGTCGCGCCGCTGGCCGCCAATCCGGCGATGGCCACGCTGGCGATGAGAAGCTTGGTGATCAAGGGAAGGCTCCTGAGTTACCAACAGTGAGCGCCCCCGCACGTGACTAACGGCCAAGGTCGCCGGTGGTTGCATCGGGCGGGCGATGGCGTGGCCGAAGATCGGCCAGGAAGGCCCGCGTTGCCTCGTCGCTGGCCAGGCGGACAAGTCGGGCGCGCGGCGCGACTTTCGCCAAGGCGTCGGCCATCTTGGGACGGGTGACGCGGTTCCACGAGAGGATGTAGCGATAGAAGGCCAAGTCGAAGCGTTCGGGGCATCCCGGCGCCAGGTCGGGGCGGGTGGTCCCGAACGCCAGGAGCATGCGCGCGAAGGCCCGCCACAGGCACAGCCAGATCGGCGGCTCGACCCAGATGACGGTGTCGGCCCGAGCGAAGCGCAGGGCCGAGGCGCCGGTGAAGTTGCCCTCGATCACCCAGGCTTCGCCGGCCGCCGCGGCGTCCACCTTGGGGCGCATCTCCTCGAGAGTGGATTCCGTCCACCCCGGCTTCCAGAAGAGGTTGTCGAGGTGGATAACCGGCAGGCCGAGGCGCTTCCCGATCGCCAGCGCCAGGGTGGACTTGCCCCCGCCCGAGCAGCCGACGATGGCGATCCTGCGCATCATCCCCGCCCATCGCCGCGCGCGCCTCTCTGGTCAAGTGAGACCGCCGAGGGTCTAATGACCAGCCCTCGCCGCCCGGAGTAAGACCGTGCCCGCGTCCAAGCCCGCGCTGCTCATCGTCCAGCCCCACCTGGGCTTCCTGAGCCCTGTTCTGGAGGCCGACTTCACCGTCTGGCGGTTCTGGGAGGGCCCGCCCCTGGAGGCGGTGGGGGCGATCCGCGCCCTGGTGGTGGCCGGCGAGGCGCCGCTCGACAAGAAACTCGCCGAGAGCCTGCCGAGGCTCGGCCTGATCGCCTGTTTCACCTCCGGTTTCGACGGCGTGGACCTGGCCTGGGCCAAGGCGCGCGGCTTTCAGGTCAGCCACTCGCCCGGCGTCAATCACGACGATGTCGCCGACCACGCCATGGGCCTGATCCTCGCCGCCTGGCGCAAGATCGTCGCCGGCGACGCCCAGCTGCGCGGCGGGGGCTGGAAGGCGAGCGAAAAGACCATCACCGCTTCGCTGGGCGGACGGCGGCTGGGGATCGTCGGTCTGGGCGAGATCGGCGCCGCCGTGGCCCGGCGGGCCGAGGCGTTCGGCATGACCAGCGCCTGGTGGGGCCCGCGCGAGAAGCCCCAGGCGCCGTGGCCGATGGCGAAAAGCCTCGTCGGACTGGCCAGGGAGAGCGACATCCTGGCGGTGACGTGCCGGGCGAGCGTCGAGACGCGCGGTCTGATCTCGGCCGAAGTGGTCGCGGCTCTGGGCCCCGAAGGCCTGCTGGTCAATGTCTCGCGCGGTCAGGTGGTCGACGAGGCGGCGGTGATCGAGGCGCTGAAGGCCGGGCGGCTCGGCATGGCCGCCCTCGATGTCTTCGAGACCGAGCCCACGCCGGCGGCGCGCTGGCGG
>DASZKO010000216.1:0-7722 GCA_035605655.1 Caulobacteraceae bacterium
CGGGCCGTCTGGGCGTAAGCGCCCGAAGCGGCCAGCGCAGCAATTCCAGAAAGCGCTACTATGGTAGCAAATTTTTTCATGTTCATCCCTATGATTGGAATCCGTCGCGCCCCATCGCCAATCTATGCGGCAGCACGGACCCTATGACGAGATTGTGGCGCCTGACAAGTCCCCTTACGTCGATGGGATCGACGGGGCTCGCGTCGCCCGGCCCGGCGCTTGCGAGCTGCCACATTATTTGGCCAATACGGACCCGGGCGGGGCAGAGGGCGCCACCGGAAAGCCGCGCGCCGCAATCCGGAGCTCGAAGAGGCGGCGACTAGAACGCGGCGTCGGTGTTGGGCGTGCCCAGACCCGTCGGGCCGTCGTAGCCTTTGCCGGCATGACAGAAGTAGGCAGTCGAGCAGGAGCCGTTGGAACCCGAGGTCACGTCGTTGAGATGCGATGTGTTCTGATAGGGATTCTGGTCGTAGGTCACCGTCGTGTCGAGGGCGCCGTAGAGCCCGCCGATCAGCGGGGCCGCGACGCTCGTGCCGCCGAACACCAGCCAGGCTGACTTGCCCCCGTGGCCCGGGCCATAGACGGCGACCCCGGTGTTGGGATCGGCCACCGCCGAGACGTCCGCCTCCATGCGTTTGCGGCACCCGGTGTCGGTCTGCCAGGTCGGCTTTGCGTAAATGGTGCTGCAGCCGCTGCCGCCGCCCGACCATGCCGTTTCGGTGCGGGTCGTGCCGTTCCACGTGAGACTGGTGCCGCCGACCGCGGTGACGTGCGGCGAGGTGGCCGGGAACTGCGCCCCATAGCCGCTGTCGCCGGTGCTGACGGTGATCGCGACGCCGGGGTGGTCGTAGTAGGCTTCATAGCTCTGCGTGCCGCTCTCGCCGCCGCCATAGCTGTTGCTGATTACGTGGGCGCGCAGGGCCGCCGCTTCGTTCACCGCCGTGCCGAGGTTGACGTCGCTGTTGGTCGTGGCTTCGACGAGAAGGATCTTGCAGGTCGGGCACATGGCGCTGACCATGTCGAGATCGAGGGCCTGTTCCTGGTCCCAGCCGGTGTTGGTGCGCGGATAGCTCGTCCCGCCGCTCTGGTTGATCTTCTTGAAGCAGCCGTTGGCCGTCGTGCACGGCGGCAATCCGTATTGGGCCCGATAGACGGCCAGATCGGATTCCGCGGTGGGATAGCCGTAGGCGTCGACGATCGCCACCTTGTCGGTCTTGCTGGTCGCGCCGATCTTGTAGGCGGCCTTGAGCTGGCTCGGCGAGAAGCCGGACGGGGTGACATTCGGCGAGGCGGCGGTCGCCAGGACGTTTCCGCTGCTGTCGGTGACGACATGGGCGTGGCAACGGGCCGTGCCTTTCGCCGCGATGCCCGGGCATACGGCCACATGGAAGGTCCGGCCCGATTGCTCGACGCGCGCGGCTTGCGCAAACGCGAAAGGGGCGGCAAGCGTAGCAATGCCGGAAAGCGCCACAATAGCAGCAATTTTTTGCATGATTACCCCCTCCGGTGGGAACACGCTGCAACCCGACCCGTTAATGCGGCCGATTTGAGGCGTGAGCGCGACAGTTACTTTGGGGTGGGCATCCAGGATCGCCGCCAGCGTCGCCTGCCTTGCGCTCCCACAATCAAGTAATACCTGTTATCGGCACGGCCGTGCGAAACACCAGCGAGAGAATCGGGCAAGGCCGGCGCCGGTGCGGGCCGGCCAAGACGGAGCGTTCGACTTGAAAGTCATTCTGGCCCAGCCCCGCGGTTTCTGCGCCGGAGTGGTGCGGGCGATCGAAATCGTCGAGCGGGCGCTGGATAAGTACCAGGCGCCCGTCTACGTGCGCCATGAGATCGTCCACAACAAGCATGTGGTGGACAGCCTCAAGGCCAAGGGAGCGATCTTCGTCGAGGAGATCGACCAGGCGCCCGACGGCGCCCACGTGGTGTTCAGCGCCCACGGAGTGGCCAAGTCGGTGATTCGCGCCGCCGCGGAGCGTGGCCTGCCGGTCCTCGACGCCACCTGTCCCCTGGTCACCAAGGTCCACAACCAGGCCAAGCGCTTCGTGCGCCAGGGCCGCGACCTTATCCTCATCGGGCATGCCGGCCACCCCGAGGTCGAGGGAACGATCGGCCAGATCGAGGCCCCGGTCCATCTGGTGTCGACGGTGGGCGACGTCGCCGCCCTCGACCTTCCCGCCGACCTGCCGCTGGCCTATGTCACCCAGACGACCCTCAGCGTCGACGACACCAAGGCGGTGATCTCCTCCCTCATGAAGCGGTTCACCGACATCGTCGGGCCGGACACCGCCGACATCTGCTACGCCACCCAGCATCGCCAGTCGGCGGTCCGCGACATGTGCAAGATGGTCGAGGTCATGCTGGTCGTGGGGGCCAAGAACAGCTCCAATTCCAATCGCTTGCGGGAAATCGGCCTGGAGGAGGGGATACCCAGCTACCTGATCGCCGACGCCACGGCGCTGGACCCGGACTGGGTGGCCGGCAAGGAGGTCGTGGGCCTCACCGCCGGAGCTTCCGCCCCCGAGCTTCTGATTGGCGAAGTGATCGAAGCCCTGCGCCGGATCGGCCCCGTGGACGTTACCCCCATGGACGGGGTGCAGGAGAACATACAATTCCGGCTGCCCGCCGAACTGAGGGCGTAATGTCGAGGCAAAGCTTGCGCCCGTAGCGGGCCGAGACCAGAAGGATCAACCGTGGCTATTCCCTTGAGGGCGGTGACGCGCATCGGCGCCTACATCGCCAAACAGCATTTCAGCGGGGCCAGGCGATATCCGCTCGTGCTGATGCTCGAACCCCTGTTTCGCTGCAACCTGGCTTGCGCCGGGTGCGGCAAGATCGATTATCCCGACGAGATCCTCAACCAGCGGCTGAGCTACGACCAGTGCATGGCCGCCGTCGACGAGTGCGGCGCGCCGGTGGTTTCCATCGCCGGCGGCGAGCCGCTGCTGCATCGCGACCTGCCGAAGATCGTCCGCGGGTTCCTGGCGAAGAAGAAGTTCGTCATCCTGTGCACCAACGCCCTGCTGCTCAAGAAGAAGCTCGACCAGTACGAGCCCGATCCGATGTTCACCTGGTCGGTTCACCTGGACGGCGACAAGGCCATGCACGATCGATCGGTGTGTCAGGGCGGAGTGTTCGAGACGGCCGTCGAGGCCATCCAGCTCGCCAAGGCCCGCGGCTTCCAGGTCAGCATCAACTGCACCCTGTTCCAGGGGGCCGACGCCGGCCGGGTGGCCGATTTCCTCGACGAGATGAAGAAGGTCGGGGTCAACGGCGTCACCATCTCGCCCGGCTACGCCTACGAGCGAGCCCCCGACCAGGACCACTTCCTCAACCGCACCCGCACCAAGCAACTGTTCCGCGATATCCTGGCCCGCGGCCGGGGCGGCAAGGCGTGGAGCTTCACCCAATCGACCATGTTCCTGGACTTCCTGGCCGGCAATCAGGCCTACCACTGCACCCCGTGGGGCAACCCGACGCGCACCGTCTTCGGCTGGCAGCGGCCCTGCTATCTCCTGGGCGAAGGCTACGCGGCGACCTTCAAGGAACTCATGGAGGAGACCGACTGGGACGCCTATGGAGTCGGCAACTATGAGAAATGCCGCGACTGTATGGTCCATTCCGGCTTCGAGGCCACCGCCGTCACCCATATCATGAAGCATCCCTTGAAGGCCCTGGCGGTGAACTTGCGCGGGGTGCGAACTTCGGGGCCGATGGCCACCGACATCTCCCTCGCCAACGAGCGGCCGGCGAAGTTCGTGTTCCAGGGCCACGTCCAGGCCAAGCTCGCCGAGATCAAGGCCGCCAACCCGCGCGCCGGCAAACAGGTCCAGCCGGCCGAATAGGCGGCGGCATTCTTCAAACGCGGGGAGGGGAGCCATGGCGTTGCGCCACGATGCGGTGATCATCGGCGGCGGCCACAATGGCCTCGTGTGCGCCTTCTACCTGGCCCGCGCCGGCCTCGAGGTGAAGGTGCTCGAGCGTCGCGCCGTGGTCGGCGGGGCTGCGGTGACGGAGGAGTTCCACCCCGGATTCCGCAATTCCGTGGCCAGCTATACGGTGAGCCTCCTCCAGCCCAAGGTGATCGCCGACATGGGTCTGGCCGCTCGCGGCTTGCGCATCGTCGAGCGGCCGATCGCCAACTTCCTTCCCCAGGCGGACGGCGGCTATCTCAAGCTCGGCGGCGGCCTGGAGCGCACCCAGGCCGAGTTTCGCAAGTTCTCTCACAAGGACGCCGAGGCGCTTCCCCGCTATTACGAAGTTCTCGACGGCGTCGCCGATGTCCTGCGCGACCTGGCCCTGCGCACCCCGCCCAACGCCGGCGGCGGACTGAAGGCCCTCCTGGCCGCGGCGGTTCAGGGCTGGCCCCTGGCCCGCCTGCCACTGGCCAGGCAGCGCGATGTGCTCGATCTTTTCGCCAAGAGCGCCCGCACCTTCCTCGACGCCTGGTTCCAGAGCGAGGCGGTCAAGGCCGGCTTCGGCTTCGACGCGGTGGTCGGCAATTTTGCCAGCCCCGACACCCCCGGCTCGGCCTACGTCCTGCTCCATCACGTGTTCGGCGAGGTGAACGGCAAGAAGGGGGCCTGGGGGCACGCCATCGGCGGCATGGGGGCGATCACCACCGCCATGCGCGCCGCCTGCGAGGAGGCGGGGGTCGAGATCGATCTCGAGGCGCCGGTCGCCCGGGTGATCACCGAAGCCGGCAAGGCGGTGGGGGTGAGGCTGGAGTCGGGGGCCGAGGTCATGGCCGCCGCGGTCGTCTCCAACGTCGGTCCGAGAGTTCTCTACGATCGGCTCATGGCCGACGCCGATCTCGGCGAGGAGTTCCGCCGCCGGGTGGCCGGCTTCAAAGTCGGTTCAGGCACCTTCCGGATGAACGTCGCCCTATCCGAGCTGCCGAAATTTTCCTGCCTGCCCGAAGAGGGCGAGCATCACCGCAGCGGCATCATTCTGGCGCCTACCCTCGACTACATGGACAGGGCTTTCCTCGACGCCAAAATTGGCGGCTGGTCGAAGGCCCCGATCGTCGAAATCCTGATCCCCAGCACCGTGGACGACAGTCTCGCGCCCAAGGGCGCCCACGTCGCCAGCCTGTTCTGCCAGCAGTTCGCCCCGGTCCTGCCGGGCGGGCGCAGCTGGGACGACGAGCGCGACGCGGCTGCCGATCTCATCATCGACACCGTCGATCACTGGGCGCCGGGCTTCAAGGCTTCGGTGGTGGGTCGCATGGCGCTCTCACCGTTGGATCTGGAGCGCAAGTTCGGCTTGGCCGGCGGCGACATCATGCACGGCGCCATGACGCTGGACCAGCTGTGGGCGGCGCGGCCCTTCCTCGGCCAGGGCGACTATCGTGGAGCGGTGAAGGGGCTTTATCTCTGCGGAGCAGGAACCCATCCCGGCGGCGGAGTGACGGGCGCGCCGGGCCACAACGCGGCCAGGGAGATCCTCGCCGATCGGGGCTTGAAGCTCAGGGCGTGATCGCCGGCGATGGAATCGGCGGCGTGCTCGAGCGCCTTGACAGCCTGGCCGGCGGCCCGCGCGAGGGCGATCAGCGGCGCCAGGTCCGAGGGCCGGCGGAACAGGGCGCCTATCACGGCGAGCACATCGACCGTGCCGTCGGGCTTGAACCCGGCCTTGGCGGCGTGCGGAAGGTCATGGTGGGCCGAATCCGACACCGTGCGCACGATGGCGAAAGGCACGCCGGCTTTCTCGGCCGCCCGGGCCACCAGATGGGACTCCATGTCGACCGCTCCGGCCCCCGTCCGCTCCCGCAAGTCGGCCTTTTCGCCTCGCGAACCGACGATGCTCTCGCTGGCGGCGAAGTGGACTTGGGTCGCATGGGGCAAGGCGGAGGCGATCTGCCGCGTCCACGCGTGGCCGGGTTCGTAGCGGTCCTCCCCGGACACCACGCCCGTGCCGATCACCGTGTCGCCGACCTTGAGCCCCGGATCGAGGCCGCCGCACAGGCCGAAGCTCATGACGCCGGTCGCGCCTTCGGCGAGGGCTGCCTCGAGCCCCTTGGCGCCGATCACCACTCGCGCTCTACGGCGCACCACGCGCGCCTCTCTCGTGAGGCCCACGACGACCACGAGGGTCATAGATACGTTCTCCCCCGACGCGAGAACCGACCCGCACGGTGCCGGGCACTATCTACGGTTACATTCCAAATGCCAACTGTCGCGAATTGCCGCGCACGAGATTGCGGTAGCGGGCGAGCGCCCACAGCGGGAAGAACTTCGCATAGCCGTGGTAGCGCAGGTAGAAGACGCGAGGGAACCCGCCGCCGGTGTAGCCCTCCTCCGGCCATTCGCCGGCCTCGTCCTGATGGCCCTTGAGCCAGGCGATCCCGCGCGGCACCGCCTCATCGTCCGTTCGCCCCGCGGCCATGAGGCCCAGCAAAGCCCAGGCGGTCTGCGACGCCGCCGAGGGGGCCTTCTCGTAACCTCCATAGTCGAGCCTGTAGGAATCGCAGCCTTCTCCCCAGCCGCCGTCAGGGTTCTGGATGGAAGTGAGCCAGTCCGCGGCCTTGCGGGTCATTTCGGAGTCGGCGGGGATTTTCGCCGCCGCCAGCGCGCACAGCACCGACCACGTCCCGTACACATAATTGACGCCCCACCGCCCGAACCAGCTGCCGTCGGCCTCCTGCTCCTTTTCCAGCCAGTCCAGCGCCGCTTTCATCCGTAGGCTGTCGTTCGCTTCGCCCAGCTGGGCCAGCATGCTCACGCAGCGGGCCGCCACGTCGGCGGTCGGTGGATCGAGCAGGGCGCCATGATCCGCGAACGGAATATTGTTGAGATAGTGATAGGTGTTGTCGGCGTCGAAGGCCCCCCAGCCGCCGTTCTGGCTTTGCAAGCCCTCCACCCATTCGCGGCCGCGGGCGATCGCCTCCCCGAAATCGCCGCCGGCCGGGCGTGGGAGGCGCCGCGCCCGATCCATGGCCATCACCACCACCGCCGTGTCGTCGAGATCGGGGTAATTGTCGTTGCGGTACTGAAAGGCCCAGCCGCCCGGCCGCACATGCGGGCGCCAGACGGCCCAGTCGCCGGCCGTCTTCAGCACCTGCAGCGGTTTCAGCCAATCGAGCGCCGCGCAAGCAGCGGCCTCACTCTCCTCGTCGCCCAGTTCCAGCAGGGCGTGGGCGGCCAGCGCCGTGTCCCACACCGGCGACAGGCAGGGCTGGCAGTAGGCCTCGTCCTCGCCGATCACCAGAAGCTTCTCGAGCGAAGCGCGCGCGATCGAGCGGTTCGGATCGGCCTCGCCGTGGCCCAGGGCGTCGTACATCATCACCGAATTGGCCATGGCCGGGAAGATGGCCCCCAAGCCGTCCTCGCCGTTCAGGCGCTCGTCGACGAAGGCCTTGGCCTTGGCGATGGCGCGCTTGTGCGAGCGGGCCGGAAACCACGGCCGCACCACGCGCAGCACCGCGTCCAGGGCCAGGAAGCCGCTCGTCCATGGCTCCTTCTGGTGAGCGCCGCGGGCCAGGCCGCGCATCTCGCCGGGCGGGCGCACGAAGAGTTCGTCGATGCCGACGCCGCGAGGATTTCGGGCCTTGGGCTGCACATCGCGCAACACCAGGAGGGGCACGATCACCGTCCGCGCCCAGTAGGAGATCTTGGCCAGGTGGATCGGGAACCAGCGCGGCAGGTGCATGATCTCCACCGGCATCTCCGGCACGGCTCGCCAGGAGATGATCCCGAACAGGGCCAGGAGGATGCG
>DASZKO010000021.1:0-2239 GCA_035605655.1 Caulobacteraceae bacterium
TGCCAGATCTGGGCCCGGCTGATCTCGGCGGTGGCGGCGTCCTCCATCAGATTATAGAGCGGCACCGCGCCCCGGCCGCGCAGCCAGGCCTCGATGTACTGGACCCCGACGCGGATGTTCTCGCGCAGGCCGGCCTCGGTGCGCGGACCCTTATGGGCTTCGAGCATCTCATCGCGGCTGACGGCGATATCCTCGCGTAGGCGGGAGAGCTGGTTCGGCGCCGGCATCAGGCGGTCGAAGACCTCCGTGGCGACCGGGACGAGATCGGGATGGGCGACCCAGGTGCCGTCGTGGCCGTCGCTGGCCTCGCGCTCCTTGTCGGCCCGCACCCGGGCGAAGGCGGCTTCGTTGGCGGCGGCATCACCCTTGACCGGGATTTGAGCCGCCATGCCGCCCATGGCGAAGGCTCCGCGCCGATGGCAGGTCTGGATCAGCCGCAGCGAATAGGCGTGCAGGAAGGCCGAGCCCATGCCCATGAGGGCGCGATCGGGGGTGAGGGCCCAGGGCTGGCGGCCCAGCCTCTTGAGGTAGGAGAAGATATAGTCCCAGCGGCCGCAGTTGAGGCCGGCCATGTGGTCGCGCAGCTCGTAAAGGATCTCGTCCATCTCGAAGGCGGCCGGCAGGGTCTCGATCAGCACCGTGGCCTTGATGGTCCCCCGGGGAATTCCGAGGTCGTCCTGGGCGTGGACGAAAACCTCGTTCCACAGCCGCGCCTCCAGATGGGACTCCATCTTCGGCAGGTAGAAGTAAGGACCGGTTCCCTGGGCGATCTGGGCGCGGGCGTTGTGGAAGACGTAGAGGCCGAAGTCGAAGAGTGCGCCGGACATCACCTCGCCGTCGATGCGGACATGCTTCTCCGGCAGATGCCAGCCACGTGGGCGGACCATCAGCACGGCCGGATCGGCGTTCAGGGCATAGGCCTTGCCGCTGGCCGGGTCGGTGAAGGCGAGCTGGCCGGCCCAGCGGTCCTTGAGGTTGATCTGGCCATCGATGAGGTTGCGCCAGGTGGGCGAGGTGGCGTCCTCGAAATCGGCCATGAACACCTTGGCCCCGGAGTTCAGGGCGTTGATGATCATCTTGCGGTCGACCGGACCGGTGATCTCGACCCGCCGATCCTGAAGATCGGCCGGTATGGGCGCGACCTTCCAGTCGCCGCCGCGGATACTCGCCGTGGCGGCCAGGAAATCCGGCCGCTCGCCGGCGTCGAAGCGGGCCTGGCGCACGGTCCGGGCGGCGAGGAGCTCGCGCCGGCGCGCATCGAACCGGCGGTGCAGACCAGCCAGGAAGTCGAGAGCCCGGGGGCTGAGGACTTCCCCATCCAGACTTGCGAGATCAGCGGCGATCTCGACCGGCGAGAGGGTGTCGCCGTCCACGGCGGTCAGGCCGCTTCCCGCGTCGGCGCATGCTTGAACTGGGCGGCCTCGGTGGAGTCGCTGAGCGCCGTCGTCGAGGAGGCGCCGCCGGAAAGCGTCATGGCCACCTGGTCGAAATAGCCGGTGCCCACTTCGCGCTGGTGGCGGGTGGCCGAGTATCCGGCGGCCTCGGAGGCGAATTCCTTCTGCTGCAACTCGGAATAGGCCTCCATGCCGCGATCCTTGTAGCCCAGGGCCAGCTCGAACATACCGTGGTTGAGGCTATGGAAGCCAGCCAGGGTGACGAACTGGAACTTGTAGCCCATGGCCCCCAGTTCGCGCTGGAATTTGGCGATGGTCGCCTTGTCGATGTTGGCTTCCCAGTTGAACGAGGGCGAGCAGTTGTAGGCCAGGATCTTGCCCGGATGGACCTTCAGGACCGCCTCGGCAAAGGCCCGCGCCTCGGTGAGATCCGGATGGGAAGTCTCCCACCACAGGGCGTCGGCATAGGGGGCGTAGGCGAGGCCGCGAGCGATGCAGTGGTCGAGCCCCGTGCCCTCCTCGAGGCGATAGAACCCTTCGGGCGTGCGGCTCTCCTCGACGATGAACGGACGGTCTCGTTCGTCGACATCGGAGGTGATCAGCCTCGCAGACTCGGCGTCGGTGCGGGCGAAGACCAGGGTCGAGGTTCCGCACACGTCTGCCGCCAGGCGGGCGGCGGTCAGGTTGCGGATGTGGGCGCCGGTAGGAATCAACACCTTGCCGCCCATGTGGCCGCACTTCTTCTCGCTGGCCAGCTGATCCTCGAAATGGACCCCCGCCGCGCCGGCCTCGATGAACGCCTTCATGATCTCGAAACTGTTGAGCGGGCCGCCGAACCCGGCCTC
>DASZKO010000060.1:0-24620 GCA_035605655.1 Caulobacteraceae bacterium
GGACCTCGCCGAGGTGCCCGAGAACGTCAAGTCGGGCCTGGAGATCATCCCGGTCTCGACGGTGGACGAGGTTCTGCTGCGCGCCCTCACCGGGCCCTTGACCCCCATCGAGTGGCGCGAGGAGACGGAGCCGGCTCCCCCCGCCGCGCCGGCCCCGACCGAGGAGGTCGAGGGCGGCTTGATGATCACCCACTGACGCCGCTGCCCGCCCGGATTATGGTCGGCGCCGGGGGCGGCTAGCTCAGCTGGTCAGAGCGCCTGGTTTACACCCAGGAGGTCGGGGGTTCGAACCCCTCGCCGCCCACCATGGCTGGAGCCCATCGACCGACATCGTGATCCGCGCTTATGAGTCGGCGGGTCACGAGCGGGCCATCGGCCTTTACCAGCGTTTCGGTTTCGAGCGCGAGGGCTGGCAATGGCCCGGCTGAGGCCCTGAACTCAGGCGGTCGCCGCGCTGCGACCAAGCCACGGCGTGAAGCGGACCTTGATCAGCCAGAACACCATCAGGGCCAACGGGATGAACTGCGGGAAGAAGAACGCCGGCGGCACGTGCATGGGGCCGGGCAGCAGGCGCGGCAGGCCGTTGGTGAAGGCCGAGCCGGCGGCCATCGTAAGACCCAGGCACATGCGCCACAAATGGCGTCCGATGCGGGGCGCTCCGCTTATGCCCCCGATCAGAACCACCCTCACATCGGAAAGTGCGGCGATCACCAGGACCGTAGTGAATCCGAAGAGGGCGATGCGAACGGGCCCCTCGATCGGAATGACGCTCTTGACCATTAGCGGCAGGCCGAGGATCACCTGGCCGCAGAGGATCACGAAGGGGGCGCTGAGCAGCACGCCGACGACGAGGGCCAGCTTTTCGCCGATCCCCACCGCGCCCTCCGGCCGCCGCACCGTCAGCCAAGCCGTCGTCACCAGGTAGGCGGCGAAGAGGGCGATGAACAGATTGACCAGCTGGCCAGGGATGGTCACCGCCAGCCAGGCCGCGAAAGCGGCCATCACCAGCATGGCCGCGAAGAACACCGTCCCGGCGGCGCGGTGGATGCGTCCGCCCTTGCGCGTGAAAAGGGCGAGCAGGCCGGCGAACAGGGCCACGGTCCCCCCGGCGATGTGCAGGGCGAAGCTGGCGTAGGTGAGGGCGTGGCCGATAATCTCTTCCCCCGAGGATGGTCGACATCAGCCTACACCGCGTGGGGGGATTCCCGAACACCTCGGCTTGGGGCGTCTCCGGGGAGCGGCCGGCCCCCTACTTCGAGGCGTGCTCGGGCTTGCCCTTGCGCTTGGTGTGGGCGAACTCCTCGAGCTGCTTTTTGCTCATCGATATCATCGATTTCGAGGCTCCCTTGAGCTTGCTCTTGGGCGTGTCGCCGCGCTTGGCGGAGAGGGCCGCGCCGGCGGCCTTTTGTTGAGCGGCGGATTTGGCGGGCATGGGAAACTCCTTCCTGTGAGGACTTCAACGCTCCGGGCCGCCCATCGGTTCGCGGCGCCGGGCGGCGCTCACAGTCCGAACGGCCAGGTGTCCTCGGCGCCGGGCTCCATCGCGGTCGGCAAGGGCGTCACCGCGCTCGTCTTGTCGAACCACGCCCAGGCGTCGAACTGCTCGGGAAGACGGCAGGCGGAGTAATGGCTGCCCCGTTCGGTGTGCGGCCGGTAGATCACCCCGATGAAGCGCTCCAGCCGCGGCTCCAGCAAGCGGCCGCGTAGCGGTTCGTGCCTCCCTTCGCGGAGATCGAGCAGGAAGGTGGCCACGCCGCTGTCGTGGGCCAGCCGCTCATAGCTGTCCGGCCGCGAGGGATTGATCGCCTTGACCTCCATCGGCCCGTCCCAGTCATCGGCGCAGGCCACCTTGCCGGCGTGCGTCCCGAAGCCGATCAGGGCCGCCTGGGCCCCGAACCTCTCGCGGCACAACTGACCGATGTTCAGCTCCTCGCGCACCGCCCCCATCTCGGTCTTGGAGGCGTCGCCGATATGGGAATTGTGGGCCCACACCACGGCCTTGGAGTCAGGGCCCTTGGCCTCGAGGATGGCGCACAGGGTCTCGAACATGTGGCTGTCGCGCAGGTTCCAGCTCTCGGCGGCGCCATAGTACATGGCCCGGTAATAGGCCTCGGCGTTCTTGATCAGCCGGGCGTTAGCGGTAGCGTCGAGAAAGCGCTCACCGTCGCCAGCGCTGTAGTCGAGCCGGCGGCCGATGAGCTCGCTCAGCATCTTGACCACCCCGGCCTCGCAGACCGCGAACCCGGAGGTCAGGGCCATGCGGCCATAGGCCTGCGGCTCCCTGGCCCATGGCGTCAGGCAGCCGTAGCGCTGGCGCGCCACCGCCGCCGCCTCCGGATCCACCTTGTCGAGATAGGCCAGCACAGCGGCGATCGAGCCGGACAGATTATAGAGGTCCAGGCCGTAGAAGCCCGCTCGTCGCTCGGCCGGCCGCGCCAGGTTCCAGGCCCGCAGGTCGCGGGTGAAGGCGGCGACGTCGGTGTTGCGCCACATCCAGGTCGGGAAGCGGCGGAAGGGCGGCTCGGTGGCGGCCGATGCGGGCCGGTCGCGGACAAAGCGGTCGAGGCTGGCGGCGTCGGGCCAGTCGGCTTCGGCGGCGACGATGGTGAAGCCGTGGGCCTCGATCAGGCGCAAGGTGATGGCGGCGCGGGCGCGGTAGAACTCCGAGGTCCCGTGGCTGGCTTCGCCGAGCAGCACCACCTTGGCCCCGCCGAAGCGGTCGAACATCGCCCCGAACGCCGGATCGTCGATGTCCGGCAACGGTTCGGCGGCCTCGGCGATCAGGGCCGGGATCGTCGTCTCGCCGCTGGGCGGGCGAGGGGCCGCAGGGGTCTCGTGTTCCGTCCAGCCGTGGGCGCCGATAAGGGGCACGAAGGACACCGCGCCCAGATCCTCTTCCTCGAAGCTGTTGGCGGAGGTGCGGGTCACCTTCACAAGGCGCTGCTCGCGCCGGCGCTCGCCAACCGGCATCACCAGGCGGCCACCGATGTCGAGCTGGTCCTTGAACGCCTGGGGAATGGCCGGCCCGCCGGCGGCCGCCAGAATGGCGTCGAACGGGGCCGCCTCGCGCCACCCGCGGCTGCCGTCGCCGGTGCGCAGCTCGACGTTGTCATAGCCCAGGCGCCGCAGCCGGCGCTCCGCCAGGGCGGTCAGTTCGCCGTGCCGTTCGATGGCGTAGATGCGCGCCGCGATCCGGCTCATCACCGCCGCGGCGTAGCCCGAGCCGGCCCCGATCTCCAGCACCCGGTCGCCCGCAGCGATCTCGGCGGCTTCGATCATCACCCCGACGATATAAGGCTGGGAGATGGTCTGGCCGGCCTCGATCGGGAGGGCCGTGTCCTCATAGGCGAATTCGCGAAGAGCCTCGGGCACGAAGCATTCGCGCGGCACGGCCCGCATGGCGGCCAATACCGCGCCATCGCGGACCCCGCGCGCCGCCACTTGCCGATCGACCATGCGCTCCCGGTCTTGGCCCAGATCGAGCATCACCTCATCCGAACACCGCACCGGCACCAGCGTTCCCTACGGAGGACCAGGCAAAAATCCCCTTGCGCGAGACTTGGTGTTGTGCTTCACTAATACACCATATCGGAAGAGGGCCCCTTCATGGAGCCGGAGTGGAACGACAGTCAGCCGATCTACCGCCAGCTACGCGACCGCGTGGTGGCGATGATCCTCGACGGCGTGCTGGGCGAGGGCGATGCGCTGCCCTCGGTGCGCACCATCGCCGCCGACTACAGGCTCAACCCCCTCACGGTGCTCAAGGGCTATCAGCAGCTCGTCGACGAGCAATTGGTCGAGAAAAGGCGAGGATTGGGCATGTTCATCAACTCGGGCGCCCGCACCCAGCTGCTGAAGGACGAACGCGCCCGCTTCCTCACCGAGCAGTGGCCGCCGATCGAGGCGACCATCCGCCGCCTGGGGCTCAAGTCCGAGGACCTCATCGCCGCCGGCCGGTCCGGCAAGGAGAACTGATCCATGGCCACGATCGAAGCCCGCGGCCTCACCAAGACCTACGGGTCTACCCGCGCCCTGGCCGGCATCGACCTGAAGGTCGAGGAGGGCCGCATCCTGGGCCTCATCGGCCCCAACGGCGCCGGCAAGTCGACGGCGCTCAACGCCATCCTGGGCCTCACCCCCTACGAGGGTGAGCTCACCGTGCTCGGCCGCGATCCGTGGAAGAAGCGCGAGTCCCTCATGGAAGAAGTCTGCTTCATCGCCGACGTGGCCGTCCTGCCGCGCTGGATGAAGGTCTCCCAGGCCCTCGACTATGTGGCCGGCGTCCATCCGCGGTTCGATCGGACCAAGGCCGAGGCGTTCCTGAGGCGCACCACGATCAAGCGGACGAGCCGGGTGCGTGAACTTTCCAAGGGCATGGTCGTCCAGCTTCATCTGGCCTTGGTGATGGCCATCGACGCCCGCCTGCTGATCCTCGACGAGCCGACACTGGGGCTCGACCTCCTCTATCGCAAGCAGTTCTACGACTCCCTGCTCAACGACTATTTCGACCACACCCGCACGATCGTGGTCACCACCCACCAGGTCGAGGAAGTGGAGCACATCCTCACCGATCTCGTCTTCATCGACCGTGGGCGGGTGGTGCTGGAGAGCACCATGGAGGCGCTGGGCCAGCGGTTCTGCGAGGTCCTGGTCAATCCGGACAAGCTGGACTTGGCCCGGGCGTTCGGCCCCATCCACCAGCGCACCGTATTCGGCCGCGGTCTGCTGCTGTTCGACGGCGTGGCCCGCGAGCATCTGGCCGATTTCGGCGAGGTGCGCACGCCCGGCATCGCCGATCTCTTCGTCGCCCTGCTCGGCCCCAAGGCCGCGCCCAGCCTGGGAGTCGCCGCATGACCATCGCCTCCGAATTCGCCCCCGAGGTCGGGGTCCGCGCGCCGGCGGCTCCGAGGGCCACGCGGCCGCTGTGGTTCTCCCTGCGCCGCGAGTTGTGGGAAAACCGCTCGATCTATATCGCCCCGGCGGTGGTCGCCGGCCTGGTTCTGCTCGGCTTTGTGATCGGGCTCGGCCACGTTCCCGCCGACGTCCAGGTCAAGACCGACAACCGGGTGGTCTTCACCATCGCCCCCTACGGCTTGGCCTGGGTGTGCATCACCGGCGCGGGCCTGATCGTGGCCGCCTTCTACTGCCTGGGCGCCCTTCACAACGAACGCCGCGACCGCAGCATCCTGTTCTGGAAATCGATGCCGGTGTCGGACCTGGCGACCGTGGCGACCAAGGCCGCGGTGCCCCTGGCGGTCATGCCGGCGGTGGTCTTCGTCCTCGTCCTGGCCGCGCAGCTGGTCATCTGGCTGATCGCCATCGCCATCCACGCCGCCAACGGCAACGCCGTGGCAGCCCTGTGGGCCCAGTGGCCGATGGGGCGCATGTCGCTGATGATGGCCTGGGGCCTTTTCACCATGAGCCTGTGGTACGCGCCGGTCTGGGGCTGGCTCCTGATGGTCTCGGCCTGGGCCCGGCGCGCGCCGTTCCTGTGGGCGGTGCTGCCGCCGCTGGGCGTATGCGTGGTGGAGGGCGTGGCCTTCTCCAGCGGCCAATTCGCCCACCTGCTCGGCCGGCGTTTGACCGGCGCCGTGGATGTAGCCTTTGCCGACATGCCCCGCGGCGAGGTCATGCCGGACGTCAGCCAGATCGATCCGGTCCGCTTTTTCACCAGCCCCGAAACCTGGCTCGGCCTCGCTTTCGCCGCCGCCTTCCTCGCCGTCGCCGTGTGGCTGCGCCGTCGCAAGGACCCGACTTGACGATCACTGTCAGAAGATAGCCCGCTCCTCGCACCACCACAGCGGTGAGCGGGCCAGATCGATGAACTTGCGCTCGTCCTCGAGCAGCATCCGGCCGGCCTCGACACCGGCCGGATGGGCCATCGTGGCGGCGACATCCTCGAGGCTGTCCCACCACAGCTCGGCGACGCCGTCGTAGCCCTCCGGCCCGCCGCGCGAGGCGCGCAAGGCCTCCGACGCCTCGGCCGGCAGGCTGTGGGCCTGGACATAATGGCGGATGCGCAACGTCTCCCTCACGCTCGCCACGAGGGGGGCGTGATGGTCAAACCAGTAGGCTTGAAAACTCTCGCGCGTGTATTCGGGGCGGCGGACGAGGGCGAAGACGAGCTTGATCATTCTTGGGCTCCAGGCATGGAAGGCGAGGCGATGGCGAGACTTAACGACAAGGCGGCGATTGTCACGGGGGCGGCGTCCGGCATCGGCCGGGCCAGCGCCGAACTCTTCGCCCGCGAGGGCGCCCGCGTGCTGGCCGTCGACCGCCCGGGCGCGGATCTGACCTTTGAAGCCTCGGGTATCGAAAGCCTCGAGGCCGACGTCGCCGCGTCCGAAGCCCCGGAGCGGATCGTCAGCCGGGCCCTCGCCGCCTTCGGCCGCCTGGACATCCTCTACAACAACGCCGGCATCGGGGCCTCGGTGCTGGCCGCCGAGATGACCGACGAGGCCTGGGACCACGTCCAGTCCGTGGACCTGCGCGCCGTCTTTCGCCTCACCCGCCAGGCGATACCTTCGCTCATCGCCTCGGCGGCCGGACGGATCATCAGCACCGCCAGCGTCATGGCCGAGCACACCGACTATGGCCTTTCCGCCTACTGCGCCGCCAAGGCCGGGGTCGTCGGCCTGACCCGCACCCTGGCCCTGGAACTCGGCAAGCACGGGGTGACCGCCAACGCCATCTTGCCGGGCGCCATCCGCACCGGCATGACGGCCCGCAATTTCGCCGATCCGACCATCGCCGGCATCTGGGCCAAGAAGTCGGTGCTGCGGCGGCTGGGCGAACCCATTGACGTCGCCCGCGTGGCCCTGTTTCTCGCTTCCGACGAGGCCGGCTTCGTCACCGGCCAGGCCATCGCCGCCGATGGCGGCTTGACCCTGCGCACGTGACCGAAAGGGAGGGGAAGCAATGAATCCGATCGTGGCCGCCTCGTTCGCCGCGGCTGTCGCCGCCGGACAGGCGCATGCGCCGAGCCTCGCGGAGATCCTCGCCAAGTCGCCGGCGGCCGAATGGCGCCCGCTCGATCCGGCGCGGACGCTTTACCTCGATCTTCCATCGGGCCGGGTGATCATCGAGCTTGCCCCCGACTTCGCCCCGAACCACGTGGCCAATATATCCGCCCTGGTTCGCCAGCACTATTTCGACGGCCTCGCGGTCGTCCGCGAACAGGAAAACTACGTCGCCCAATGGGCCGATCCGGACGGCAAGCGGCCCTTCGGCGCGGCGAAGAAGGCTCTCCAGCCGGAATTCGACCGATCCTACACGCGCGCCTGGCCCTTCACGCCCCTGCCGGACCTGGACACCTATGCCCCTGAAGTCGGGTTCACCGACGGCTTCCCGGTCGCCCGCGATCCCGCCTCCCGGCGAACCTGGCTCGTCCACTGCTACGGCATGGTGGGGGCGGGGAGGGACCTCGCCGCCGATTCCGGCAGCGGGGCCGAACTCTACGCCGTCATCGGCCAGGCCCCGCGCCAGCTCGACCGCAACGTCACCCTGATCGGCCGCGTGGTGAGCGGCATGGAGCGCCTCTCGTCCCTGCCGCGCGGAACCGGCGAGCTCGGTTTCTACAAGACGGCCGCCG
Organism: Caulobacteraceae bacterium; assembly: GCA_035605655.1. Lineage (GTDB taxonomy): Bacteria > Pseudomonadota > Alphaproteobacteria > Caulobacterales > Caulobacteraceae > Acaudatibacter. Next base: position 7,592 of record DASZKO010000060.1, read on the forward strand.
AGCGCACCCCGATCGTCTCCATCCGACTGGCGGCGGACCTGCCGCCGGCGCAGCGCACGCCTCTTCAGGCGCTGCGCACCGACAGCCCCACCTTCGCCGCCCTGACCCACAACCGCCGCTTCCGCCATGACGAATGGTACAAGCGCCCCGCCGGCCACATCGATGTGTGCAACATGCCCCTGCCGGTGCGGGTGGGAACGTGAGGCGGGGCCCGCGGTTCTATTGGTGCTGAGGGGCGCCACGGAGGAACCGAGATGGACCTTCCCCAAAACGATCCCCGCCACCACACTACCCAGGTGAAACAACACCTCGAAGCGACCAGGGACCACCTTCGCGCCGACATCGGCAAGATCGCAGAGCCACAGGCCAAGGCCCTTTTCGAAACCTCGGCCGAAGTGCTCGGCGGTCTGATCAAGGCCTTCGACGACTATGAGAAGAAGAACGAAGCCGCCTGGCGTTAGCCGCCTCTATTTTGGCGAAAGTGGCGCGAGTGACGGGACTTGAACCCGCGACCTCCGGCGTGACAGGCCGGCGCTCTAACCAACTGAGCTACACCCGCGCGAGCGGCGCGCCCGACAAGGGTCCGGCGCGAGGGAGGCCCTGATAGGTCGCCGTCCTGAGGTCGTCAATCATCGTGACGGCGTAATGGCCTTGACGAATTGCAATGTTCTCGCTATGTTTCGGACATGACCCTTTCCGACTCTTCTATCCGTCCGGCGCGCGCCATCCTCGCGCCAGCAAACTTCCCCGTTGATTTGGCGTATTTGGGGGGAGGTCGGCGGCCATCTCGCAAATGCGGCGCCGGCGTTTGAACCGGCGCCCACCTTGGTCTAGAAGGCGGGCGCGGAATCGCTCCGTTCCACCACAAAGCCACCCATGAACGCCTTCCTCCTGCAATACCTGCCGATCGTGATCTTTTTCGCCATCGCCGGCGCGCTGGGCGCGGCCTTCATGCTGGCCGCCGCGATCGTGGCGCCCAAGGCCCCCGATCCGGAGAAGCTGTCGAGCTACGAGTGCGGCTTCAACGCTTTCAGCGACGCGCGGATGAAGTTCGACATCCGTTTCTACCTGGTCTCGATCCTGTTCATCATCTTCGATCTCGAGGTGGCCTTCCTGTTCCCCTGGGCGGTGGCCCTGATCCACCTGCCCCACGCCGTCGGCGTCTACGCTTTCTGGAGCATGCTGGCGTTCCTCGGCGTTCTCACCGTGGGGTTCGTCTACGAGTGGAAGAAGGGCGCCCTGGAATGGGAGTGATCGATCCGACCAGGCCCGCGGCGCTCACGGCGGGGCGGACCGAAGTCGAAGGCTACAACCCGCGCGCCCACGATCCCTATTTCGACGGGGTCTCGAGCCATCTGGCCGACAAGGGCTTTGTCGTCGCCGCCGCCGATGACCTGATCAACTGGGCCCGCACCGGCTCGCTGATGTGGATGACGTTCGGCTTGGCCTGCTGCGCGGTGGAGATGATGCAGTCGGCCATGCCCCGCTACGACCTCGAGCGGTTCGGCTTCGCGCCGCGCGGCTCGCCCCGGCAATCGGACGTGATGATCGTCGCCGGCACCTTGACCAATAAAATGGCTCCGGCTCTGCGCAAGGTCTACGACCAGATGCCCGAGCCGCGCTACGTGATCTCCATGGGCAGCTGCGCCAACGGCGGCGGCTACTACTACTTCAGCTACTCGGTGGTCCGCGGCTGCGACCGGATCATCCCGGTGGACATCTACGTCCCCGGCTGCCCGCCCACCGCCGAGGCGCTGGTTTACGGCGTGCTGCAGCTCCAGAAGAAGATCCGCCGCACGGGAACCATCGAAAGATGACCTGGCGGCTCACCGACGAGGCGCTGAGCGCGCTCGGCGAAGCCATCGCGGCGGCTTGCGGCGATCTCGTCAGCGATCCGAAGATCGCTTTCGGCGAACTGAGCTTGTCCGTTCAGCCTGATGGGATCGTCGCGGTCCTCACTCGCCTGCGCGACGATCCGAACCTCAAGTTCGCTCAGCTCATCGATGTCTGCGGGGCCGATTATCCGCAGCGGCCGCGGCGCTTCGACGTGGTCTATCACCTGCTTTCGCTCGCCAAGAACCGCCGGGTTCGGATCAAGGTAGAGACCGACGAAGACACGCCCGTCCCCTCGGTGACCGGCGTCTACCCGGCGGCCGAATGGTTCGAGCGCGAAGCTTTCGACATGTACGGAGTGTTCTTCTCCGGCCATCCGGACCTCCGCCGCCTGCTCACCGATTATGGCTTTCACGGCCATCCGATGCGCAAGGACTTCCCGATGACCGGCCACGTCGAGGTGCGCTACGACGACGAATTGCGCCGGGTGGTTTACGAGCCGGTCAAGTCCGTCGAGTTCCGCGACTGGGACTTCCTTTCGCCGTGGGAAGGGGCGGAATACGCCAAGCCCGGCCAGGGCTATCCCTTCGAGCTGCCGGGCGAGCCGGAGCCGAAGTCATGACCGACGCGAGCGTTCCGGCCCCCGTCGGCGAGACGCCGATCCGCAAATTCAACATCAACTTTGGCCCGCAACATCCGGCCGCGCATGGTGTTTTGCGCCTCGTCCTCGAACTGGACGGCGAGCTGGTCGAGCGGGTCGATCCGCACATCGGCCTCCTGCACCGGGGCACCGAGAAGCTGATCGAGGCCAGGCCGTACACCCAGAACACCGGTTACTTCGATCGGCTCGACTACGTCGCGCCGATGAACCAGGAGCACGCCTTCGTCATCGCCATCGAGCGGCTGATGGGCCTGGAGGTCCCGCGCCGCGCCCAGATCATCCGGGTGCTCTATTGCGAGATCGGACGCCAGCTCAGTCACCTGATGAACGTCACCACCCAGGCCATGGACGTCGGGGCGCTCACCCCGCCGCTGTGGGGCTTCGAAGAGCGCGAGAAGCTGATGGTCTTCTACGAGCGGGCGTCCGGGGCGCGGATGCACGCCAACTACTTCCGCCCGGGTGGCGTGCGTCAGGATCTGCCGCCGGCCCTCATCGATGACATCGGCCGCTGGTGCGAGGCCTTTCCGGCCGTTCTCGACGACATCGAGGGCCTGATCACCGGCAACCGGATCTTCAAGCAGCGCAACGTCGACATCGGGGTGGTGAGCCAGGAGCAGGCCCTGGCCTGGGGGTTCACCGGGGTGATGCTGCGCGGCTCCGGCGTCGCCTGGGATCTCCGCCGCAACCAGCCCTATGAGATCTACGACGAGCTGGACTTCGAGATTCCCGTTGGCGTCCACGGTGATTGCTATGACCGCTACCTGTGCCGTGTCGAGGAAATGCGCCAGTCCGTCAAAATCATGCGCCAGTGTATTGACCTGCTTCGCAAAACCCCAGGGCTCGTGCTCGCCGACGATCACAAGGCGACGCCGCCGCGCCGAGCCGAGATGAAGCAGTCGATGGAAGCCCTGATCCATCACTTCAAGCTCTACAGCGAGGGCTATCACGTGCCGGCCGGAGAGGTGTACGCCGCCGTCGAAGCCCCCAAGGGCGAGTTCGGCGTCTATCTGGTCGCCGATGGAACCAACAAGCCCTACCGCTGCAAGATCCGCGCCCCCGGCTTCCCGCACCTGGCGGCCATGGATTGGATGAACCGCGGCCACATGCTGGCCGACGTCAGCGCCATCCTGGGCTCCCTCGATATCGTGTTCGGCGAGATCGACCGATGAGCGTGCGCCGTCTCGCCGCGAAGCAGCCGGCGTCCTTCGCCTTCACCGAGGAGGCCCTGAAGGCGGCGCGCGAATGGATCGCCCGCTTTCCGCCGGGACGGGCGCAATCGGCGGTCATCCCGGTCCTGTGGCTGATCCAGAAGCAGGAGGGGTGGGTGCCGGAGCCGGCGCTTCGGGTCGTCGCCGAGCTTCTCGACATGCCGGTGATCCGGGTGCTGGAGAACGTCACCTTCTACACCATGTTCCAACTCGCCCCGGTGGGCAGCGTCGCCCACATTCAGCTGTGCGGCACCACGCCGTGCATGCTGCGTGGGGCCAATGATCTGAAGCGGGTGCTGGAGGAGGGGATCGGCCCGCGCGAGAAGCCGACCAAGGACGGCCGCTTCTCCTGGGAAGAGGTCGAGTGCCTCGGGGCCTGCGCCAACGCTCCCATGGCGGCGATCAACGACGACTACTACGAGGACCTGACGCCGCAGACTCTCGTGGGTCTGCTGGCCGATTTCGCCGCCGGCAAGAGGCCGCCGCCCGGCTCCGCCGCCGGCCGGCGCGGCTGCGAGCCGCAGGGGGGGCCGCTCACTCTGACCGACGAGGCGCTCTACGACGGCTCGCGCGCCAAGCCCCTTGGCCGCCTGCCCAACATGCCCGAGAAGGCGGCCTCATGAGTTCGCCCTCCAGCGAAGCCCTCAGCGAGGCCGATTTCGAGAAGGTCCGCGCCTATCACCGCGGGACCCGCAACGCCGGGCTCGTGGCCTGCCTCGCGGGGGTGCTGGTGATGATCGCCGGCCGCTATCTGGCTGGCGCGCCGGCCTGGCTGGTCAGCGTGGGCGTGGGGATCATCGTCTTCGGCTGGGGCCTGTTCGCCTACGCCTTCGTGCGCCGCATCGCCATGGCGCGGGCGTTCTCAGCCAGGAGCGGCGCCTAGGTGGTCGGGATACTCGCTGACAAGGACCGGGTGTTCACCAACCTCTACGGCCTCCGCGACTGGCGGCTGGAAGGGGCGCGGGCCCGCGGAGTGTGGAACGGCACAGCCGACATGCTCGGCATATCTCCCGAATGGGTGTGCGATCAGATCAAGGAATCGGGCCTGCGCGGGCGGGGAGGGGCCGGCTTCGCCACCGGGCTCAAATGGACCTTCATGCCCAAGCAGATCGGCGAGCGGCCGCACTATCTGGTCGTCAACGCCGACGAGTCCGAGCCCGGTACCTGCAAGGACCGCGAGATCATGCGCGGCGATCCGCACCGCCTGATCGAGGGGTGCCTGGTGGCCTCCTACGCGATCCGCGCCCATGACTGCTTCATCTACATCCGCGGTGAATATGTCCTCGAGCGCGAGCGGCTGGAGGCGGCCCTCATCGAGGCCCGCGAGGCCAGGCTGATCGGCAAGAACAACATTCACGGCTGGGATTGCGACATCCGCCTCACCCATGGCGGGGGGGCCTATATTTGCGGCGACGAGATGGCCCTGCTGGAGAGCCTGGAGGGCAAGAAGGGCCAGCCGCGGCTGAAGCCGCCGTTCCCGGCCGGGGCGGGGGTCTACGGCTGTCCGACCACGGTCAACAACGTCGAATCCATCGCCGTGGCCCCGGAGATTCTGCGCCGCGGAGCCCAGTGGTTCACGAGCTTCGGGCGGCCGAAAAACACCGGCACAAAGCTGATGAGCGCGTCGGGCCACGTCAACAAGCCGTGCGTCGTCGAAGAGGCCATGTCGATTCCCATGCGCCAACTCATCGACGAGCATTTCGGCGGGGTGCGCGGCGGCTGGGGAAACCTCAAGGCGGTGATTCCCGGCGGCTCGTCGGTGCGCCTGATCCCGGCCGCCGAGGCCGAGGTCGCCCTGATGGATTTCGACGACCTGGCGGGGCGCAAGTCGGGGCTCGGCACCGCGGCGATGATCGTCATGGACCAGTCCTGCGACGTGGTCGCCGCGATCGCCCGCCTCAGCTACTTCTACAAGCACGAGAGCTGCGGCCAGTGCACGCCTTGTCGCGAAGGCACCGGCTGGATGTGGCGGATCATGGAGCGGATGGTCACCGGCGTGGCCGAGCCGAAGGAGATCGACATGCTCCTCGACGTCGCCAGCCAGGTCGAGGGCCACACGATCTGCGGCCTGGGCGATGCCGCCGCCTGGCCGATCCAGGGCCTCTTCATGCACTTCCGCCCCGAGATCGAGGAAAGGATCTCCCGCTACCGTTCCCGCCGCGCCAACGTCCCCGGCGCCACCCTGATCGCGGCGGAGTAGGTCCATGCCCACCGCCAAGGTCAACGGCGTCGACATCGAGTTCGAGAACGGCATGACCGTGCTGCAGGTCGCCGAGCTGGCCGGGGAGGAGATTCCGCGCTTCTGCTACCATGAGCGGCTGTCGATCGCCGGCAACTGCCGCATGTGCCTGGTCGAAGTGAAGCCCGGGCCACCGAAGCCCCAGGCCTCGTGCGCCCTGCCGGCCGCCGATGGCCAGGAAATCCTCACCAACTCGCCGATGGTCAAGAAGGCCCGCGAGGGGGTGATGGAGTTCCTTCTGATCAATCATCCCCTCGACTGTCCGATCTGCGACCAGGGCGGGGAGTGCGATCTGCAGGACCAGTCCATGGGCTACGGTCGCGACGCCACCCGCTACGCCGAGAACAAGCGGGCGGTGGAAGAAAAATACATGGGTCCGCTGATCAAGACGATCATGACCCGGTGCATCCAATGCACCCGCTGCGTACGCTTCATCACCGAGGTGGCCGGCGTCTCGGAGATCGGCCTTATCTCGCGCGGCGAAGACGTCGAGATCACCACCTATCTCGACCAGGCGGTGACCAGCGAGCTTTCAGCCAATGTCATCGACCTGTGCCCCGTGGGGGCCCTGACCTCGCGGCCTTACGCCTTCAACGCCAGGTCCTGGGAGCTGACCAAGACGGAAAGCATCGATGTCATGGATGCGCTGGGAAGCGCCATCCGCGTCGATTCCCGCGGCGCGGCGGTGCTGCGTGTCCTGCCGAGGACCAACGACGACATCAACGAGGAATGGATCAGCGACAAGACCCGCTACGCCTGCGACGGGCTCTCCCGCCAGCGCCTCGATACGCCGATGATCCGCCAGGGCGGCCGTCTCGCGCCGGTATCGTGGCCGGACGCCTTGGCCGCGGTCGCCGAACGGCTGAAGGCCGCCGCGCCGGACCGGATCGGGGTGATCGCCGGCGACCTGCAGGACGCCGAGTCCATGAAGGCCGCCCTCGACCTCTTCACATCGCTCGGCGTCGCCAGCCTCGATTGCCGCCAGGATGGCCTGGCGCTCGGCGAAGGGGCCCGGGAGAGCTGGCTCTTCAACTCCACCCTGGCCGGGATCGAGGCGGCCGACGCCGTGCTCCTCGTCGGGACAAACCCGCGACTCGAGGCGCCCGTACTGAACGCCCGCCTGCGAAAGATGTGGCTCAGCGGCAAGACCCGCTTCGGCCTGATCGGCAACGGCGCCGAGCTCGGTTACGACTACGAGTCCCTCGGGACCGACGCCAAGGCTATCTCTGCACTTAAAGACCACGAAGGTGAATTCGCCACCGCATTCCGCGGCGCGGCGCGTCCGGCGGTGATCCTCGGGCAAGGCTCCCTGGCAAGAGCTGACGGGCCGGCCGTGCTGCGAGCTGCGGCGCAGGCCGCCGCCGCCGTCGGCGTGGTCCGCGAAGGCTGGAACGGCTGGAACATCCTGCACACCTCCGCCGCCCGGGTCGGCGGCCTCGATCTCGGCTTCGTTCCGCGGCCCGGCGGCCACGCCGCGGGCGCCCTTCTCGAGCCGGGCGCAGCGGATGTCCTCTTCCTGCTGGGCGCCGACGAGATCGACCTTTCACGCACCGACGCCTTCGTCATCTACCTGGGGACCCATGGCGATGCCGGCGCCCACCGGGCCGACATCGTCCTGCCCGGCGCCGCCTACACCGAGAAGAGCGGCCTCTACGTGAACACCGAAGGGCGGGTGCAGCGCGGCGAACGGTCGGTCTATCCCAAGGGCGAGGCCAAGGAGGACTGGGCGATCTTCCGCGCCCTTTCCGAGCACCTGGAAGCGAAGCTTCCCTACGATACCCTAGATCAACTGCGCGACCGTCTCTTCCGCGACCACCCGAGCTTCGGAGAGATCGGCTATGCGCCCGGAGCGAAACCGGCGGCCCTCGACCTCGGCGCTCTGGGGGCGGCGGGGGACCTGGATGGAGCGGCGCTGGCCAGCCCCGTCACGGCCTTCCACCTCACCAATCCCATCGCCCGGGCCAGCCCCACCATGGCCGAGTGCGCCGCCCTGGCGGCAGGTCTGAAGATGGCGGCGGAATAGATGGCGGCTCATTCTTTCTGGGCCGCGGTCGGCTGGGCGGCGCTGACGGTAGGTCAAATCCTCGCCGTGCTGGTGTGGATCCTGCTCTCCCTGGCCTTCCTGCTCCTGGCCGACCGCAAGGTCTGGGCCGGGGTGCAGATGCGCAAGGGTCCCAACGTCGTAGGTCCCTTCGGCCTGCTGCAATCCTTCGCCGACTTCCTGAAGTTCGTACTGAAGGAGATCGTCGTGCCGGCCGGGGCGGACAAGATGGTTTTCCTGCTCGCTCCCCTGGTCAGCTTCACCCTCGGCTTCGCGGCCTGGGCGGTGGTCCCGCTGGCTCCCGGCTGGGTGGTGGCCAACATCAACGTCGGCATTCTCTACCTGTTCGCGATCTCCTCGCTCGGAGTCTATGGAATCATCATGGGCGGCTGGGCGTCCAATTCGAAATACCCCTTCCTCGGAGCCCTGCGCTCGGCTGCCCAGATGGTCAGCTACGAGGTCTCGATCGGCTTCGTTATTGTCACCGTCATTCTCCTCGCCGGGTCGATGAACCTGCAGACCATCGTCGCGCGCCAGGCCGGCGGCTTCTGGAACTGGAACTTCCTGGGGGGAGGGGGGCTCAAGCAGCTCCCCATGGCCCTGGTGATGATCCCCATGATGGTGATCTTCTTCGTCTCGGCCCTGGCCGAGACCAATCGCCCGCCGTTCGATCTTTCCGAGGCCGAATCCGAGCTCGTCGCCGGCTATCAGGTGGAATACTCCTCCACCCCCTACCTGCTGTTCATGATCGGCGAGTACGCCAACATCGTCCTGATGTGCGCAATGCTCACCGTGCTCTTCTTCGGCGGCTGGCAGGCTCCGTTCCCGACCCCGTTCACCGCCTCGTGGGCGCCGACGGCCGCCAGCTTCTTCGGGTTCATGTGGTTCTTCGCCAAGCTGATCTTCTTCTTCTTCCTGTTCGCCATGGCCAAGGCGATTGTGCCCCGATACCGCTACGACCAGCTGATGCGGCTGGGTTGGAAGGTCTTCCTGCCGGCCTCGATTGTCGCGGTGCTGCTCATCGGCGCCTATCGCGTGTTCGGTCCCCTCGCATGAAAGCGCTTTTGGTCCCCGTCGCGCTCCTCATCCTGGCCGCTTGCGCCGGCGGGGCGGGCTCCTACGACCTCGACCATGGCCCGGCCGACTACGACGCCCTCAAGGCGGCCACCGACAAGTGTCACGCCGATGGGGGCGAGATCGTTCTGAAGAACGGCTACGACAGCCGCGAGTTGTCGAACTACGAATGCAAAGTCGGCGGAGCAAAGTAGCGATGTTCCAGCGCATCACCCAGGCCTTGAGGGGCGCCGCCCTGATGGACTTCGCCGGAGCCTTCGTGCTGGGCATGAAGTACATGATCCGCCCCAAGGCTACCGTGCTCTATCCCAACGAGCGGGGGCCGCAGTCGCCGAGGTTCCGCGGCGAGCATGCCCTGCGCCGCTATCCCAACGGCGAGGAGCGGTGCATCGCCTGCAAGCTGTGCGAGGCGATCTGCCCGGCCCAGGCCATCACCATCGAGGCCGAGCCCCGCGCCGACGGTTCGCGGCGGACCACCCGCTACGACATCGACATGGTCAAATGCATCTATTGCGGCCTGTGCCAGGAGGCCTGCCCCGTGGACGCCATCGTCGAGGGTCCCAACACCGAGTTCGCGGTCGAGACCCGCGAAGAGCTCTACTTCGACAAGGAACGCCTGCTGGCTAACGGCGACCGCTGGGAGCGCGAAATCGCCGCCAATCTGGAACTCGACGCCCCCTACCGCTAAGACCTGCGCCGCGCCGCGTTCGCGCCGGCTTCACTTTGAGACGACGGAGACTTTCAAGCGAGCGCCATGGTCCTGCAGGCCATCACCTTCTACCTGCTCGCCGCCACCACCCTGGTGGCCGGCCTTGCCGTGATCACGGCAAGGAATCCTGTGCATTCGGTGCTGTTTCTGATCACCGCCTTCTTTTCGGCCGCTGGTCTCTTCGTTCTCCTGGGCGCGGAGTTCCTGGCGATGATCCTGGTGGTCGTCTACGTCGGCGCCGTCGCGGTGCTGTTCCTCTTCGTGGTGATGATGCTCGACGTCGACTTCGCCGCGCTTCGCCAGGGCTTCGCCCGCTACCTGCCAATCGGGGCCCTGGTCGCCGGAGTCCTGATCGTCGAGATGATCAGCGTCGCCGCCACAATCGCCCGGCGCGGAGCGGCATCCGCCTCGACGGGGCCGCAGGTTCAGCCCGCCGGCGTGACCAATGCCGGAGCGATCGGCGCGGTGCTCTACACCGACTACATCTACTACTTTCAGGCCGCCGGCCTCGTTCTCCTGGTGGCGATGATCGGGGCCATCGTGCTCACCCTCAAGCACCGGGTGGGGATCAAGCGGCAGGACATCGCCGCCCAGGTGGCGCGGACGCCGGCCGCCGGCCTTCGCCTCGTCTCGATCAAGCCGGGGGAGGGGACCGAGACGTGACCATCGGCCTGACCCATTACCTGACCGTGGCGGCGATCCTCTTCACCATCGGGGTGTTCGGGATTTTCGTGAATCGCAAGAACGTCATCGTCATCCTGATGTCGGTGGAGCTGATCCTGCTCGCCGTGAACATCAACCTCGTGGCGTTCTCGGTCTTCCTGCACGACGTCACCGGCCAGATCTACGCCCTGTTCGTGCTCACCGTGGCGGCGGCGGAAGCGGCGGTGGGCCTGGCGATCCTGGTCACCTTCTTCCGTAATCGCGGCGACATCGCCGTCGATGACGCGTCGGTGATGCGGGGCTGACGCGAACGCCATGACCCCTCAGCTCATCGTCACCCTGCTGGTGCTCGCCCCCCTCGTGGGGGCCGCCGTAGCCGGCCTCGCCGGGCGCAGAATCGGTGATACGGCTTCCATGGCGGTCACCACCGGCCTGCTGTTCTTCTCGTGCCTGCTGGGCTGGCTGACGTTCAGCCAGGTCGTCGGCGGCCACTGGCCGGCGAGCTTCACCGTGCGTCTGGCCCCCTTCATCGACGTCGGCGCTTTCCGCTCCGAATGGTCGGTCAGGGTGGATTCCCTCTCGGCGGTGATGATGGTGGTGGTGACCACCGTCTCGGCCCTCGTCCACCTCTACAGCTGGGGGTACATGGCCGAGGATCCCCACAAGCCGCGCTTCTTCGCCTACCTGTCCCTCTTCAGCTTCTTCATGCTGGCCCTGGTGACGGCGGCCGACTTCATGCAGCTGTTCTTCGGCTGGGAAGGGGTGGGTCTGGCCAGTTATCTGCTGATCGGGTTCTGGTACAAGAAGCCCAGCGCCAACGATGCGGCGATCAAGGCCTTCATCGTCAACCGGGTGGGCGACTTCGGCTTCGCGCTCGGCATCATGACCGTCTTCTGGTCGTTCGGGACGATCCGGTTCGCCGAGATCTTCCCTCAGGTCGGCGCCCACGCCGCGATGACCTGGAGCTTCGCCGGCCACGCCTGGGGGCTGATGGACCTCGCGTGCGTGCTCCTGTTCATCGGGGCCATGGGCAAGTCGGCCCAGTTCCTCCTCCACACCTGGCTGCCCGACGCCATGGAGGGCCCGACGCCGGTCTCGGCCCTGATCCACGCCGCGACCATGGTCACCGCCGGCGTCTACATGGTCTGCCTGCTCTCGCCGATGTACGACTACGCCCCGGCCGCGAGGGCGTTCGTGACCATCATCGGCGCGACCACCGCCCTCTTCGCCGCCACCGTCGGCCTGGCCCAGAACGACATCAAGCGGGTGATCGCCTACTCGACGTGTTCGCAGCTCGGCTACATGTTCTTCGGAGCCGGGGTGGGGGCCTATCCGGCCGCCATGTTCCATCTCTTCACCCACGCCTTCTTCAAGGCTCTGCTGTTCCTGGGAGCGGGGGCGGTGATCACCGCCATGCATCACGAGCAGGACATGCGGGCGATGGGCGGGCTGTGGAAGCGCATCCCGGTGACCTATGCGGTGATGGTGATCGGCACGCTCTCGATCACCGGGGTCGGCCTGCCGCATCTCGATCTCGGGCTCTCGGGGTTTTACTCCAAGGACGCCCTGATCAACGCCGCCTGGACGGCCAGCCACGCCAGCGCCTCGGCCATGTTCGCCTTCATCGTCGGCATCATCGCCGCCGGCCTCACCTCCTATTACTCCTGGCGGCTGATCTTCATGACCTTCCACGGCCACCCCAAGTGGGAGGGCCACGGCAGCCACGGGGATCACGGCGCCCACGCTCTCGAGCCTCACGAGGCGCCCCGGGTGATGCTTGGTCCGCTGCTCGTTCTCGCCGTAGGCGCGGTGGCGGCCGGCGGCCTTTACGCCACGCGCTTCATCGGTTCGGGGCAGGCGGGGTTCTGGCGGGCGGCCATCGTCACCGGGGCCGCCGAACGCACGCCGCCCGAATGGGTCCTCTGGGCGCCCCTGACCGTCACGGCCCTGGGGTTCGCCGCCGCCTGGTGGTTCTACATCCGCCGTGAGGGTCTGGCCGCGGCCATCGCCGCCCGCCGAGGGCCGGTATGGTCCTTCCTCTATCACAAGTGGTACTTCGATGAGATCTACCATGCCGTCTTCGTGCGCGGGGCCGAGGTCCTGGGCGATCTCTTCTGGAAGGTCGGCGACAAACGCCTGATCGACGGACTGGGACCCGACGGCGTCTCGGCGGCGTCCTACGCCGTGGGCCGCGCCACCGGGCGGCTGCAGACCGGCTACGTCTATCACTACGCCTTCGTGATGCTGCTGGGGGTCGCCGGCCTGCTCAGCTTCGCCCTGTGGACCTTCGGGAGGTAGGGCGGTGCTGTCGCTGATCACCTTCCTGCCGTTGGCCGGGGTGGCCGCCATCCTGGCGGTGCGTGAATTCGCCGGCTCCCGCAGCGCCGAGCGCGACGACGCCGCACGCTGGATGGCGCTGGCCACCACCACGGCGGTCTTCCTGCTCTCCGTGATCCTGGTGATCCGCTTCAACCCGGCCTCGAGCGCCTTCCAGTTCACCGAGAACGCCAACTGGTTCGAGGGCCTGCACTACCGCATGGGCGTCGACGGCATCTCGGTGCTCTTCGTCCTTCTGACCGCCTTTTTGATGCCCATCTGCATCCTGGCCAGCTGGCGCTCGATCACCACCCGGGTGGTCGAATACATGATCGCCTTCCTGATCCTCGAAACCTTGGTGATCGGGGTGTTCTGCGCCCTCGACATCATCGTCTTCTATCTGTTCTTCGAGGGTCAGCTGATCCCGATGTTCCTGATCATCGGCATCTGGGGGGGCGCCAACCGGGTCTACGCCGCCTTCAAATTTTTCCTGTACACGCTGCTGGGTTCGGTGGTGATGCTGGCGGCGATCCTGGGGATGATCGGCATCGCCCACACATCTTCGATCCCGGCCCTGATGGCCTACCACTTCAATCCGGGGTTGCAGATCTGGCTATGGTTGGCCTTCTTCGCCTCCTTCGCCGTGAAGCTGCCGATGTGGCCAGTCCATACCTGGCTGCCCGACGCCCACGTCGAGGCGCCCACCGCCGGGTCGGTCATCCTGGCCGGCATCCTCCTGAAGATGGGCGGCTATGGCTTCCTGCGCTTCTCCCTGACCATGTTCCCCAGCGCCAGCGTGCATTTCACGCCGCTGATCTTCGCGCTTTCGGTGATCGCGGTGATCTACACCTCGCTGGTCGCCTTCCGGCAAACCGACTTCAAGAAGCTGATCGCCTATTCGTCGGTGGCCCATATGGGATTCGTCACCCTGGGCATCTTCTCCGGCAATGTCCTTGGCGAGCAGGGGGCCCTCTTCCAGATGCTCAGCCACGGGGTGATCAGCGGCGCCCTCTTCCTCTGCGTGGGTGTCGTCTACGACCGCATGCACACCCGCGAAATTGCCCTTTACGGCGGCCTTGTGAACCGCATGCCGCTCTACGCGGCGGTGTTCATGCTCTTCACCATGGGCAACGTCGGCCTGCCCGGGACGAGCGGCTTCGTCGGCGAGATCCTCTCCCTGACCGGCACCTATGCGGCCAGCACCTGGTCGGCCCTCCTCGCCACCACCGGCGTCATTCTCTCGGCCCTCTACGCCCTCACCCTCTATCGCAGGGTGATCTTTGGAGAGATCGCCAATCCCGCCCTGGCCGCGATCGGCGATCTCGAGCGGCGCGAGGCGGCGATCTTCGCGCCTCTGATACTGGCCACCCTCGCGCTGGGCTTGCAGCCTGGACTGGTGTTCCACATCACCCAGGCCAGCGCCGAGCATCTCGTCGCCGTCTTCCATGCCGGGGCGGGGAGGTGAGGGGGCGATGAGCTTCACCGCCAATGTCTTGATCGCCGGCCCCGAGCTGGTCCTCGCGGGGGCGGCGCTCGTCCTCCTGGTCTGGGGGGCCTTCGCGGGCATGGTTGGGCCGGCCTTCGTCGGGGCCGCCGTGGCCGCCCTCGTGGCGGCGGCGCTCACCGCGGTGCTCGGCCCCAGCGGGCGCGGCTTCGCGGGTGGCCTCATCGCCGATCCGGCGGCGGTCTTCGCCAAGGTGGCGATCTATCTGGCCAGCGCCACGGCTATTCCACTCGGTCAGAGGTGGTTCGCCCGCATCGGGGTGGATCGCTTCGAATATCCCGTCCTGGTGATCCTGGCGGCGCTCGGCATGGGGATGATGGTCTCGGCCGGCGACCTCATCTCCCTCTATGTCTCCCTCGAGCTGCAGTCGCTGGCGCTCTATGTCCTGGCGGCGTTCCGGCGCGACGACGCCAAGTCCTCGGAAGCCGGACTGAAATATTTCGTGCTGGGGGCCCTTTCGAGCGGGCTGCTCCTCTACGGCGCCTCGCTGATCTACGGCTTCGCCGGCTCGACCCATTTCGAGGCCATCGCCGCCGCCGCCCATGCGGGGGCCGGAACCGGCGTGCTGTTCGGCCTCGTCTTCCTGATCTGCGGCCTGGCCTTCAAGGTCTCGGCCGCGCCGTTCCATATGTGGACGCCGGATGTCTACGAGGGCGCCCCGACCCCGGTGGTCGGATTCTTCGCCGGGGCGCCGAAGCTGGCCGCCATGGTTCTGCTGGCCCGGGTCCTCATGGAGGCCTTCGGCGGCGCGGTCGACCAGTGGCGTCAGGTGCTCATCGCACTGGCCCTGATCTCGGTGGCCGTGGGGGCCTTCGCCGGTTTGGCGCAGAGCAATCTCAAACGCCTGTGGGCTTACTCCTCGATCGCCAACATCGGCTACGCCCTCGTCGGCCTGGCGGCTGGCGGGACGGCCGGTGTGCAGTCGATGCTGATCTTCATGATCCTCTATGTGATCGACGTGACCGGCTTTTTCGCCTGCCTGGCGGCGCTTTCACGGGCTGGGCGACCCATGGAGCGGATGGAGGATTTCGCCGGTCTGATGCGCGAGCGACCGGCGCTGTGCCTGGCGATGACCGTGTTCTGCCTTTCGGCGCTCGGCCTGCCGCCGTTCAGCGGCTTCTGGGCCAAGTTCTTCGTCTTCAAGGCCGCCATCGGCGCCGGCCTCGCCATCCCCGCCGTCCTCGCTCTCGTCGGCAGCGTGGTCGCCGCCTTCTACTACCTGCGCCTCATCAAGATCATGTGGCTCGACCCGGCTCCCGGCGAGACCGATGCTCCGCCCGTCGAGGCCGTGGCGGTGACCTACGCCAGCGCGATCTTCGCCTTCCCGGCGGTGATGGCGGCGCTCATCGCCCTCGACCCCTGGGCCCGCGCCGCCGCCGTCGCCCTTGTCGCGCCTTAAGTGGCCGGCGTCCCGATCCTCGTCCTCGACGAGGTCGATTCCACCAACGCCGAGGCGCGGCGCAGGGCCGAAGCCGGCGAGCGCGGGCCAATGTGGATCACCGCCACGCGCCAGAGCGCCGGTCGGGGCCGGCGGGGCCGATCATGGGAGACAGGCGCGGGCAACCTCGCCGCCACCTGGCTTTTCACCACCCCGCTCAAAGCGGCCGAGGCGGCCCAGATCTCGTTCGTCGCGGCCCTGGCGGTAGCCGACCTCGCAACCGCCTTTGTTCCGGCAAGCCTCGTCAGCTTGAAATGGCCCAACGATCTCTTGATCGGGGGAGAGAAAGCCGCCGGAATCCTTATCGAATCCGGAACGGCGCCGGGCGGTGGCTTGTGGATCGCCGCCGGCATGGGCGTCAATCTCGCCAGCGGTCCGGCAGCCGCCGATCGTCCCGCGACCACGCTGGCGGCCCACATGCGCGCGCCTCCGCCGCCCCCCCTCGTCGCCCTGGAGGTTCTGGCCGAGGCCGCCGATCGCTGGCGCCGGGTGTGGGAGAGCGGCGGCTTTCCGCCGATCGCCGCCGCGTGGACGGCGAGCGCCCATGGGCTTGGCGAGCGCTGCACGGCCAGACTGGTCGGCGAAAGCCTCGAAGGGGTCGCCGAGGGGCTGGACAGCGACGGCGCGCTGAGGCTGAGGACGGCCGACGGGACGCTCCGGCGGATCACCGCCGGCGACGTCTTCTTCTAGGAGGGAGCGGGCATGCTTCTGGCCATCGAACAGGGCAACACCAACACCCTCTTCGCGGTGCACGACGGCGAGCGCTGGCTGGCCCAATGGCGAGCGGGCACCGACGCCACCCGCACCGCCGATGAATATGCCGTCTGGCTTGCTCAGCTCCTGGCCATGGGGGGCCTCTCCATGGAAGCCATGGACACCTGCATCATCTCCAGCGTGGTGCCCCAGTCGCTGTTCAACCTGCGAAACCTCGCTCGGCGCTACCTGCACCTCGAACCCCTCGTGGTCGGGGAGAACGCCATCCTCGGCATCGAGGTCAGGATCGAGAAGCCCTCCGAGGCGGGGGCCGACCGCCTCGTCACCGCCATCGGCGCCCACAGCACCTACGAGGGCGCCCTTCTGGTGGTGGATTCCGGGACCGCCACGACCTTCGACCTCGTGGCCGCCGACGGAACTTTCGAGGGCGGGGTGATCGCGCCGGGGATCAATCTCTCGGTCCAGGCGCTCCACGACGCCGCCGCCCGCCTGCCCAGGGTCGCCATTCAGAAGCCGGCGAGCGTCATCGGCCGCGACACGGTGGCGGCCATGCAGTCGGGAATCTTCTGGGGCTACGTGTCGCTGATCGAGGGCCTTGTGGGGCGATTGAAGACCGAATATCCGCACCC
>DASZKO010000076.1:0-1844 GCA_035605655.1 Caulobacteraceae bacterium
GGCCGTCACCCGGGGCTCGGGCCGCCGGGCGGCGGGCCGGTGGACGCGGCGACCTTCGAGGGGGTGCTGCAGGGGATCGAAGCCTCCGGCGCCTTCGGCGAGGCCCGGGCGGTGATCGCCGGCTATTTCGCCGACGCCGCCCAGGTGGAGATCGCCGCGGCCGCGATCGACCGGGTGGTCGCGGTCCGCCCCGACGCCCTGGTGGTGGTCGATCCGATCATGGGCGATGCGCCCAAGGGTCTCTATGTCTCCGCCGCGGTGGCCCAGGCCCTGGCCGAGCACCTCGTCCCGCGCGCCGGCCTGCTGGCCCCCAACGCCTGGGAACTGCAGCGCCTGACCGGCCATGTGGTGAGCGATCCGGCCAGCGCCGCCGAGGCGGCGCGGGCGATCGGCCGGCCGACGCTCGTCTCCTCCATTCCCCTGCCGCGGCGGATCGGCGTCCTGTGGACAGACGGGCGCGAGGCGTGGCTCGCCAGCCACCGCCGGGCGGCGAGCGCGCCCAACGGAACCGGCGACCTGCTCACCGCCCTCTTCACCGCCGCCCTGCTGGACGGAGCGGCGGGGCCGGACGCCCTGGAGACCGCGGTGAGCGACGTCGCGGCCATGGCCCTGGGCGAGCCGGCGAAGGTCGAACTGGAGCTTCTTGGATGACCGACATCGCCGGGGTCTGCCCGCCGCGGTTCGCGCCCGTGCGCGAGGCCTTCGCCGCCAATTTCGACGCCGGGCTGGAGCTGGGCGCGCGCTTCGCCCTGGCGATCGATGGCGAGGTCGTCGTCGACCTGATGGGCGGCTTCGCCGACCGCGCCCAGAGCCGCCCCTTCGGGCCCGACACCCTGACCCCGCTCTTCTCCACCACCAAGGCGGTGGCCAGCCTGATGATCGCCCGCCTGGTTTCGGCCGGGCGCCTCGACTATCGCGCGCGCGTCGCCGACCTCTGGCCGCAGTTCGCCGCCGAGGGCAAGGGCGGGCTGACGGTGGAGCAGGTCCTCTCGCACCAGGCGGGACTGTGCGGTCTGCGCGGTCCGATGGAGCCGCGCGACTGGATGGATTGGGACGGCGTCTGCGCCCGCCTGGCGGCCATGGCGCCGCTGTGGCCGCCGGCGAGCGCCAGCGGCTACCATCCGGTCACCTTCGGCTATCTGGCGGGCGAGATCTTCCGCCGCGTCGACGGCCGCACCATGGGCCGCGCCCTGCGCGAGGACATCGCCGGGCCGCTCGGCCTGGACCTGTGGATCGGCCTGCCGGACAGCGAGCACGACCGCGTCGCCGACATGCGCCGCCCGCCGGCCATGCCTGACCTTGGCGAGATTACCGAACCCAGGCGCCTGGCGTTCTTCTCGCCCTGGTCGAGCCCCGGCGGCGTGAGCGCGGCCGAGTACCGCCGTGCGGAGATCCCCTCGGCCAACGGCCATGCGACGGCGCCGGCCCTGGCGCGGCTGATGGCGATCCTGGCGCGCGACGGCGACCTCGACGGACGCGCCATCCTCGAGCCCGGCGTCGCGGCGCGCGCCTCGGCGCAGCGCATCGCCGGCGCCGACCTCGTCCTGCCCTATGAGATGAGCTGGGGCGCGGGCTTCATCCGTAACGAGGGCCTCTGGATCTACGGCCCCGGCCGCCAGACTTTCGGTCACTCCGGCTGGGGCGGCAGCTGCGCCTTCGCCGACCCCGAGCGCGGCCTCTCCGGCGCCTACGTCATGAACCGCCAGTCCGCCGAACTCATCGCCGATTCACGGGCGCGGAAATTGATCGAAGCAGCGTACGCTTGCCTGTAGGTCCGTCCCTCGGACGGATTACGCCAACGCCAGCCGGCGCCCCGCTCGCCAGGCGCCGAGCGCGAACACCCC
>DASZKO010000135.1:0-1733 GCA_035605655.1 Caulobacteraceae bacterium
TCGCCCATTTCGTCGGCGCGGTGCTGGGCGCCCTGGCCCCGCGCGAGGCGCTCAACGCGGCGGTGGGCGATGTCGCCGCCAGTGTCGGCGAGCGCGCCGTCGACGTCCACGTCACCCCGCTTTGAAGCTAGAGACGGCTGAGATGAGCGCGGACGGACCTCTCAAAACCCGCTCTTCCCCGCGAAAGCGGGGACCAAGGCGTTTTCGTTACTGCATGTCCGCGAACAGATCGCGCCAGGCGGGATGGAACCGGCTCGATCCGTTCGATCTTCCGCGCCCGCCGCCACTTGGCCGGCCAGGATGTAGACGTAATGGGCCATCACAAAAAACCTGGATCCCCGCTTTCGCGGGGAAGAGCGGAGGGAGGGTGGCCACTGTGACACGACCGGGGCGATCAGGGGCGATTCAGTCCGCGCGTCGAATGCGCTAGATGGCGACCGTCGACATCCGCGGCTTTTGTCCGCCGCCCTTCGAGAAGGTTCGTGACGCCTTCGCGGACAATTTCGCGCAAGGATTGGAGCTCGGCGCCCGCTTCGCCCTGGCCATCGAGGGGGAGATCGTCGTCGACCTGATGGCCGGCTGGGCCGACCGCGGCGAGACGATCCCGTTTGGGCCCGACACCCTGACCGCGGTGTTTTCCACCACCAAGGCCATGGCCGCATTGATGGTGGCGATGCTCGTCGATCGGGAGGCCCTGACCTACGACGAGCCGGTCGCCGGACTGTGGCCTCGTTTCGCCGCCGCCGGCAAGAGCGCGGTGACCGTCGGGGAGGCCCTTTCCCATCAGGCCGGCCTGCCCGGCTTCGCCGAGCCCATGGCCCCCGCCGCCTGGTTCGACCACGACCTCATCGCCGGCAAGCTGGCGGCCATGACCCCGATGTGGCCGCCGGGGAGCGCCGCCGGCTATCACCCGGTGACCTTCGGCTATCTCGCCGAGGAGCTCTTCCGCCGCCGCGACGGCCGGACCATCGGGACGGCCCTGCGCGAGGAACTGGCCGGGCCGTTCGGCCTCGACCTGTGGATCGGCCTGCCCGATGCCGAACATGCCCGCTGCGCCGATGTGCGCCGCCCTCCCGCCGTCCCTGATCTCGGCCCCCTCACCGAACCCAGGCGCGTCGCCTTTCTGACCAGCTGGGCCTCGCCCGGCGGGGTCAGCCTCGCCGAATGGCGGCGGGCCGCGATCGCTTCGGTGACCGGCCACGCCACCGCCCCGGCCCTGGCCCGGATGATGGCGATCCTCGCCTGCGACGGCGTTCTCGACGGGCGCCGTGTCCTTTCCTCGGACGCCGTGCGGCAGGCCTGCGCCCAGCGCATCGCCGGTCCCGATCTGGTCCTGCCTTTCGAGATCTCGTGGGCCGCCGGCGTCATGCGCAATGCGGGCCAGTGGATTTATGGGCCCGGCGCGCGGACGGTCGGCCACTCCGGCTGGGGCGGCAGCTGCGCCTTCGCCGACCCCGACCGTCGGCTGTCGGGCGGCTATGTGATGAACCGTCAATCGGCCCAGCTGATCGGCGATGCCCGCGCCCGCCGCCTGATCGACGCCGCCTACTCGGGGGCCTGATCCTTGCGGCGCTGGCGGATCTCCCTAACCGGGGAGGCCAGCCGGGCTTGGCTTCGTTCGCTGTAGTTGGCGAGCCCGCGCCAGGCCGCGGCCAGATGGAGGAACTCGGCGCGCAGCCCGCGGTCGGCGGCGTGGGCGGCGTCATGTTCGGCCGCGGAGGCGCGCTCGCGGT
>DASZKO010000218.1:0-2572 GCA_035605655.1 Caulobacteraceae bacterium
GGGTGGCATCGACACCAGCGCTCTGGTGATTCTCTCCGCTTGAGACTCGCGCGGCGAACGGCGGGGACGATGTGTCGCAGGGATCCATGGCCGTCGCCCTGGCCTCGGCTCGGCGCGGCGATCCGCGAGAATGTGATCCTCACAGTGCGCGCTCTGGCCCAGACTGGCAGACTGGCCCCATCCTCGCTCCGGCGGCCAAGAGCGGGAAGGCGCGCATCGTCGGCGGCCTTTATCACCTCGCCGACGGGCGCATGGAGCTGCTCGGCTGAGCCGTCACGTCTGATGGGTGGCCAGTAGCAGGCTGGTCTCCGTCGCCGAGATGCCGTCGATCAGGCGGATGGCGTCGAGGGCGGCGCTGAAGCCGGCCAGGCTCTCGGTCTCCAACTCGGCGATCATGTCCCAGCGGCCGTTGGTCATGTGCACCGAGCGGATCTCGGGGAAGCCGCGCAGCCGGCGCAGCACCTGGCCCGAGCGCTCGCCCTCGACAGCGATGGCCATGATCGCCCTCACCCGGTCGGAGGCCTCGGTGACCCGGATGGTGAAGCCGCCGATGTCGCCGCGGGCGAGCATCTTGTCGATGCGGTTCTGCACCGTCCCGCGCGAGACCTTCAGGGCCTTGGCGAGCGCCGCCACCGGGGTGCGGGCGTTGGCGCGCAGCAGGGTGATCAGCTTGCGGTCGGTCTCGTCCATGGGGTCTTCCTGGCAAAACGCTAACTGAGCCACCCATAATGTCAGAAATGGGCCGAAACGCGAGGGGTTTGCCTGCTGTTCGCTAACAACGAAGGGCGCCATTTCTTCTTGAGCCATTCCAACCGAGTCGGCCCCACGGAGACCGCATGATCCCCCGCCCCACCTTCCTGATGACCGATCCGGAACACTTCCAGGTCGCCTACCAGATCAATCCCTGGATGAAGCCGGCGGCGTGGAGCGACGACCCGGTCACTCACCAGCGCGCCGCCCGGGCCGGCTGGGAAGCCCTGAAGGGCGCCCTCGAGCGGGCCGGGGCGGACGTGCGGGTGATGGGCGGGGTCGCCGGCCTGCCCGATCTCGTGTTTCCCGCCAACGCCGCGATTGTCCTCGACGGCAAGGCCCTGGTGGCCCGCTTCCGCTTCCCCGAACGGGCGCCCGAGGCGCCGCACTTCCACCGCGCCCTCGACTGGCTGCGCCGCGAAGGCGTCGTGAGCGAGGTCCGCGACATCGAGGGCGTGTTCCAGGAGGGGGCGGGCGACTGCATCTGGGACGCCAACCGACGGCTCTTCTGGACCGCGAGCGGGCCGCGCTCGACCCCCGACTCCCTGAAGGTGATCGAGGACTATTTCGGGCGCGAGGTGGTCCACATGCCGCTGGCAACCGAGGCCTACTATCACCTCGACACCTGCTTCTGCCCCTTGAGCGGCGGCGAGATCCTCTATTATCCGCCGGCCCTGACCGAGGCCGCCAAGCGAGCCCTTTTCGAGCGCACAACGCCTGACCAGCGCATCGAAGCCAGCGCCGCCGACGCCGAGGCCTTCTGCGTCAACGCCGTCAGCCTGGGGCGCAAGCTGATCATGGCCCGCCCCCCCGCCACCCTGCACGCCCTGCTGGCCGAACGCGGCTACGACGTGGCCGGCGTCGATCTGGAGCCCTTCATGCTCTCCGGCGGCGGGGCCTTCTGCATGACCCTGCGCCTCGATCTCGTCAGCGAGGCCGCCCCGGCGGTGCGCAGCCTGCAGACCGTGGCCCGGATCTAGAACTGGAGACCTTGGCCATGGCCGTCCGCCAGATCGACACGCCCGCCCGAACCGACTTCCTGGCCCTGGAGGCGGAGTACGGGGCGCGCAACTACAAGCCGCTGGATGTGGTCCTGACCCGCGGCGAGGGCGTGCACGTGTGGGACGTGGACGGCCGACGCTACCTCGACGCCCTCAGCGCCTATTCGGCGGTCAACCAGGGCCATTGCCACCCGCGCATCCTCAAGGCCATGACCGACCAGGCCCAGCGCCTGACCCTGACCTCGCGGGCCTTCCGCAACGACCAGCTCGGCCTCTTCTACGAGGAGCTGTGCACGCTCACCCGCTCCCATTCCGTCCTGCCGATGAATACCGGCGTCGAGGCGGTGGAGAGCGCCATCAAGGTGGCCCGCAAGTGGGGCTATGAGATCAAGGGCGTGCCGGCCGGCGCCGCCGAGATCGTGGTCTGCGCCAACAATTTCCATGGTCGCACCCTCACCGTGGTCGGCTTCTCCACCGATCCGGTGGCTCAGAGCGGCTTTGGGCCATTCGGGCCTGGGTTCAAGGTCGTGCCGTTCGGCGACATCGCCGCCCTGGAAGCGGCGATCGGGCCCAACACCGTGGCTTTCCTGGTGGAGCCAATCCAGGGCGAGGCCGGGGTGATCATCCCGCCGGCCGGCTATTTCGCCGCCGTCCGCCAGCTGTGCACCCGCCACGACGTGATCCTGATCCTCGACGAGGTGCAGACCGGGCTCGGCCGCACCGGCAAGCTGCTGGCCGAGGAGCACGAGGGGATCGAGGCCGACCTCACCCTGATCGGCAAGGCCCTGTCGGGCGGCTTCTATCCCGTCTCGGCGGTGCTC
>DASZKO010000164.1:0-19973 GCA_035605655.1 Caulobacteraceae bacterium
TCGCCATCTTCCTCCTTGTCGAAGGGCAATGAGAGGAAGCGTCATGAGGGATGTCGTGGTCATCGGGGCGGGCCATATCGGTTCGACCATCGCCGCCTTCCTGTCCGCGTCGAGGGACTACCGCGTCACCGTGGCCGACCGCTCGGCCGAGGCGCTGGCCGCCCTGGGCGTCCTGCCCGGCGTCGAGCACAAGGTTCTCGACGTGACCGACGCCGGCGCCATGGCGGCGATGCTGGAGGGCAAGTTCGCGGTCCTCTCCGCCGCCCCCTACCACCTTACCATCCACGTGGCCGAGGCGGCCAAGGTGGCCGGCGCCCACTATCTCGATCTCACCGAGGACGTCGCCTCGACCCGCAAGGTCAAGGCCCTGGCGGTGGGGGCCAAGACCGCCTTCATTCCCCAGTGCGGCCTGGCCCCAGGCTTCATCTCGATCGTCGCCGCCGAGCTGGCCAGCCATTTCGACACCCTGCACGATGTCCGCCTGCGGGTGGGCGCCCTGCCCAAGTACCCGTCCAATGCGCTCAACTACAATCTCACCTGGTCGACGGACGGGGTGATCAATGAATATTGCGAGCCCTGCGAAGCCATCGTGGACGGCCTGCCGCGCCAGACCCGGGCGCTCGAGGAATGCGAAGCTTTCGCCCTCGATGGCGTGGCCTATGAAGCCTTCAACACTTCCGGCGGGCTGGGCACCCTGTGCGAAACCCTGGAAGGCAAGGTCCGCAACCTCAACTACCGGACTATCCGCTATCCGGGCCATGCGGCGATCATGAAGGCTCTGCTCAACGACCTGGGCCTGCGCGACCGCCGCGGGCTGTTGAAGGACATCCTCGAACACTCCGTTCCGGCGACCCTGCAGGACGTGGTGATCGTCTTCGTCACCGTCTCCGGCCTGAAGGACGGCCACCTTGTCCAGGAGACCTACGCCAACAAAATCTATGCTCGCGCGATGGGCGGGCGGACTGAAAGCGCGATCCAGATCACCACCGCCTCGGCGATCTGCGCCGTGCTCGACATGCTCTCCAGCGGGGCTTTGCGGGCCGCCGGCTTCGTGCGCCAGGAAGAGATCGCGCTTTCCGATTTCCTGGCCAATCGCTTCGGTCGCGCCTACGCCATGGACGAGGTCGCCCCGCGCACCCTGGACGCGGTCGCGTGAGTTCGCTGAAGGACGAGGTCCGCGCCCTGCTCGTTCGGCTGGGCGTCGCCGAAAGCGTCTTCACTGGCGGTGGTCGGGCCGTCACGTCGCCGATCGACGGCGGCGTCATCGCCCACGTGCATGATGCCTCGGCCCAGGCATGCGCCGTCGCGATCGAGGCGGCGCATGAGGCCTTCCTCGGCTGGCGTCCGGTTCCGGCCCCAAGGCGTGGAGAGCTCGTCCGGCTGCTGGGGGAGGAGCTGCGCGCCGCCAAGACCGATCTGGGACTCCTGGTTACCCTCGAGGCGGGCAAGACCCTCTCCGAGGGCCTGGGCGAAGTGCAGGAGATGATCGACATCTGTGACTATGCCGTCGGCCTCTCGCGCCAGCTGTTCGGCCTCACCCTGGCCACCGAACGCGCCGATCACCGGATGAGCGAGGCGTGGCTGCCGCTCGGCGTCGTGGGGGTGATCAGCGCCTTCAATTTCCCGGTGGCGGTGTGGTCGTGGAACGCGGCCCTGGCCTTGGTGTGCGGCGATCCGGTGGTCTGGAAACCCTCGGAAAAGACACCGCTGACCGCGCTCGCCGTCCAGGCCCTCTTCGAGCGCGCCGCCGCTCGCTTCGGCGACGCCCCGGCGCACCTTTCGACAGTCCTCATCGGCGGTCGCGAGGTCGGCGAGGCGCTGGTCGCCGCCGACAAGATTCGGCTGGTCTCCGCCACCGGCTCGACGGCCATGGGCCGCGCGGTCGGCCCCGCCCTGGCGCAGCGCTTCGCCCGCGCCCTGCTCGAGCTTGGCGGTAACAACGCCGCCATCGTCGCCCCCTCGGCCGATCTCGATCTCACCCTGCGCGGGGTGGCCTTCGCGGCGATGGGCACCGCCGGCCAGAGATGCACCACCCTGCGCCGGCTGATCGTCCACGACGAGGTCTATGAGACTTTGCTGCCGCGCCTCAAGAGCGCCTACGGCGGGGTCACCATCGGCGATCCGCGCGAGGGCGGAACCCTGGTCGGGCCTTTGATCGACGAAGCTTCGTGGACGGCCATGGAACGGGCTCTGGCGGACGCCAGGGCCGAGGGCGGGGTGGTTCACGGCGGCGAGCGCGTCGCCGGACCGGGCGCGGGGGTCTACGTTCGCCCGGCCCTCGTCGAGATGCCCGCTCAGTCGGCGGTGGTGCTGCGCGAGACCTTCGCCCCGATCCTCTATGTGCTCCGTTACAGCGATCTCGAAGAGGCGATCGCCGTCAACAATGCCGCGCCCCAGGGCCTGTCTTCGTCGATTTTCACCCTCGATATGCGCGAGGCGGAGCGCTTCTGTTCGGCGCGGGGATCGGACTGCGGCATCGCCAACGTCAATATAGGCCCCTCGGGCGCTGAGATCGGCGGCGCTTTCGGCGGCGAAAAGGAAACCGGCGGCGGCCGCGAGGCCGGCTCCGATTCCTGGAAGGCCTACATGCGGCGGGCGACCAATACGGTGAACTATGGCTCGACGCTGCCGCTCGCCCAGGGGGTCCGGTTCGACCTTTGACGTCAGGAACCAGGGACGGCCGGGGACCGTTGCTGTTGTTCCAGACCTCGAGCGAAAGGACCACCATGAGCGAAAATCGCATCAAAGGCGCGGCCACCAAGGCCAAGGGCGCCGTCAAGGAAGCCGCCGGCAAGGCGACCGGCAACACCCGTCTGCAAGCCAAGGGCGCGGCCGAGAAAGTCGGCGGTAGCGCCCAGAACAAAGTCGGCAAGGCGCAGGACAAGTTGGGGAACGCCCTCAGGCGCTGACCTTCGCGAACGCCCAGGCAACGGACGTTTCAAAGCGCGTCGCCCTTTTTTTGGGCGGCGCATTTTTTTTCATGGCGGTCGCGGCGGCCGGACGGAAATCGGCAAGTCGTCGAAGAGCAAGGGAGCCGGCGAGGTGGCGGCGCGCTCGATGGTCAACAGCCCCGCCTTGCTTTCCAGTCCACCCGGGGCCGAGAATCCACCGAAGCCGCCGCCGGCCGCCAGCACCCGATGGCAGGGCACGACGATAGGAAACCGGTTGCGCGCCATGGCCGCGCCCACTTCGCGCGCGGAGCCCGGCCGCCCGATATCGCCGGCCAGTTCGCCGTAGGTGCGCGTCTGGCCTGGCGGAATGCGCCGCGCCGCCTCGAGGATGGCCCGTTCAGCCGGTTCTATGCCGTCCATGTCCAGATCGACGCCGGTGAGGTCCTGCCGGCCGCCGTCCAGCAGGGTGCGGATCGCGGCGACGGCGGCGGCGATGGGCGGTGGCGGATTGGCCTCCGCAAGTTCCGGCCAGCGGTGTTCGATTCGCCGCCGGGTCGCCGCCTCGTTGGCCTCGGGGAAGTAGACGGCCACCACGCCGCGCTCGCTCCAGGCGAGGCCGCACTGGCCGATGGGGGTCTCGAAGAGGGTGTAGCCGGCCATGAACGTCAGGATATCAGATCATCCACCGCCTCGATCCAGTGGCGGACCGGGACCGGCGAGGCGGCGGCCAGATGCATCCAGCAGCCGATGTTGCCGGTATAGATCGTGGCTGGGTCGCCGGCGCCTAGGGCGGCGAGTTTCGCGCCCCGAAGGCGGCGGGCGAAGCGCGGCTGGAGCAGGGCGTAGGTTCCGGCCGAGCCGCAGCAGCGCCCATCCGCCGCTGGCGTGAGTCTATATCCCAGGCGCCGCAGCAAGGCCGCCGGCGCCCCGGCGAGGCCCGGTCCATTGCACAGCGTGCACGGATCATGGACAGCGATCCTCGGCTCGGGCGGGCGGCGCCCTAACGAGATTTCGAGCCCGCCGAGCACTTCCACCGGATCGCGCAGGGCTTCGACGACTCGTCGCGCCTTCGCCGCGTAGGCGGGCTCCTCGGCGAAAAGGTCGGGCCAGTCGCGAATGAAGGCCGCACAGCCGCTGGCGTTGACCACGATCGCCTCGGCGCCGGAGGCGAGCGCGTCTGTCCAGGCATCGATCAGCCGCCGCGCCAAGGCGCGGGCTTCCTCACCGGCGTCCAGATGGAAACTCACCGCCCCGCAGCAGCCGCGGCTTTCGAGGAGGCTGATCCCGCAGTGATCGAAGACCCGGGCGGTGGCGGCGTTGAAATGGCCGGCCGCGGCGCTCTGCGCGCAGCCGCCCAGCAGCAGCATCCGGCGGGGTCGGTCGGTGGCTGGCCAGACGCCGGCCGCGACGTTCGGCGGGATGGTCTCGCGCAGCGGCCGCGGAAGGGCGAACCGCACCGCCCGGCCAAGGTTGAAGAGGAAGCCCAGCCAGCGGGGAGAAAGGGCCAAACGGCGGATCGCCCAGCGCGCCAAGCGCTGGCCGGCCGGTCTCGTCGGCGCGCCCACGCCGCGCCCGACGTCCAGCAGGCGATGGTATTCGACGCCCGAGGGGCAGGCGGTCTCGCAGGCCCGGCAGCCCAGACAGCGGTCGAGGTGGAGTTGGGTGAGTCGGCCGGCCGGCTCGCCTTCCAGGGCCTGCTTCATCAGATAGATGCGGCCGCGCGGACCGTCCAGCTCGTCGCCGGTCATCTGGTACGTCGGGCACGCGGCGTTGCACATGCCGCAATGGACGCAGGCGCGAAGGACGCTTTCGGCGATGGCGCCGGCGGCGGTTTCGGCGAGTGATCCTTGGAGGGTGGTGCGCACGGCCTAGAGTCCTTCGTACATCCGGCCGGGATTGAGCACTCCGGCCGGATCCAGCGCCGCGGCCAGGCGCCGATGCAGATCGAAAAGCGGCCGCTCGAGCGGATGATAGACCGCCTCGTCCTCCGCCGCGCCCCGGAAGAGGGTGGCGTGGCCGCCCGCCGCCGCCGCCTTGCCCCGGATCACCTCGCCGGGCGCCTCGCTCACCAGCCAGCGCTGGGCGCCGGCCCAATCGATGAGCCAGGAACCCCCGAGGCCGTCGACGACCGCGGCGCGAGGGAGTGACAGGCGCCATAGCCTGGGGGAGGGGAGCAACCCGAGGCGCATGTCGCGCAGATCCTGCCACAAGCCGAGCGGCGTTTCCTCGCCGCCCAGCTCGGTCTTGGCCTCCGCCACAGCCGTCTCGCCGCCCGAGAGGCGCAGATGGAGGCGCTCGCCGTCGTGGAAGGCGCCGCTGAGCGGCAGAGGCCGGCGCATCAGATCGAGGAGACGCCTTTGGGCGGAGGTCCAGTCCTCGTCGAAGACCACGGAGGACTCGGCGCGGGGGAGCGGGTTCACGCGCAGGGAGATGTCGAGCAGCACGCCCAGCCGCCCCATGGCCCCGGCCATGAGGCGGAAAGCGTCGAAGCCGGCGACGTTCTTGAATACCGACCCGCCGAAGCGCAGCCGCCGGCCGGCGCCGTCGAGGATCGTGACGCCGAGGACGAAGTCGCGCACCGCCCCGGCGAATGGCCGTCGCGGGCCCGAGAGGCCGGCCGCCACAGCCCCGCCGAGCGTGCCGCCGGTCCCCAGGCTGGGCGGTTCGAAGGCCAGCATCTGGCCATGGTCGGCCAGCCTCGCCTCGACTTCGGCCAGCGGCGTTCCGGCCCGGGCGGTGATGACGAGCTCGCTCGGGTCGTGGGCGATGAGCCCACGGTGCGGCGCGACGAGAAGCGGCTCGCCCTGCGTGCGGCGGCCCAGGAACGCCTTCGTCCCGCCGCCGACGATCTTCAGCGGCGCGCCACGCGAGGCCGCTCGCCGGACCTGGTCGGCCAGGGCCTCGCTCAGGTCCTCAGAGTCGGTCGAGATGGGCAAAGGGGACCGCGCCCTCGTGCACGTGCATGGCTCCGAACTCGGCGCAGCGGGCCAAGGTGGGGATCGCCTTTCCCGGGTTGAGCAGGCCCTTCGGATCGAAGGCGGCCTTGAGGGCGGCGAAGGCGGATATTTCCGCGTCGCTGAACTGGGCGCACATCTGGTTGATCTTTTCCCGCCCGACACCGTGCTCGCCGGTGATCGTGCCGCCGACCTGCACGCAGAGCTCGAGGATCGCCCCGCCGAGAGCCTCGGCTCGCTCCATCTGGCCGGCCTCATTGGCGTTATAGAGGATAAGCGGATGGAGATTGCCGTCGCCGGCGTGAAATACGTTGGCCACAGGCAAGCCGTGGGCCTCGGACATTGCGGCGATTTCCTCCAGTACATCGGGCAGGCGCCCGCGCGGGATGGTGCCGTCTATGCAGTAGTAGTCCGGCGCCAGGCGGCCCATGGCCGGAAAGGCGCCCTTGCGGCCGGCCCAGAACCTTTGCCGCTCGGCTTCGTCGGCCGCCAGGCGGACCTCACTGGCGCCCGCCTTTCGGCAGATTCCCGCCACCCGGTCCAGTTCGGCCGCGACATCCGCTTGCGATCCGTCGAGTTCGCACAGGAGAATCGCCGCCGCTTCGGTAGGATAGCCGGCGTGAGCGTAGGTTTCCGCGGCGGTGAGGGCCAGATGGTCCATCATCTCCAAGCCGGCCGGAATGATTCCGGCCCCGATGATGGCCGCCACCGCCTCGCCGGCGCGGCGAACGTCCGTGAAGGCGGCCAGGGCGGCGCGGGCGTGAACGGGCGCGGGCAGCAGCCTGACCGTCACCTCGGTGATGACGCCCAGCAGCCCTTCCGATCCGGTGATGAGGGCCATCAGATCGAAACCCGGCGCGTCGAGGGCCTCGCCGCCCAGCCGCAGCATCTCGCCCTCCATGGTCGCCAACTCCACGGCGGCGAGGTTGTGCACGGTGAGACCGTATTTGAGGCAGTGCACGCCGCCGGCGTTCTCGGCCACGTTGCCGCCGATGCTGCAGGCGACCTGGGAGGAGGGATCCGGGGCGTAGAACAGGCCAAGTGGCGCGACCGCTTCGGAAATCGCCAGGTTGCGTACGCCTGGCTGGACCCTGGCGATGCGTTCCACCGGATCGACGGACAGGATGGCGGTAAGCCGCGACAGGCTGAGCAGCACGCAGCCGGGAAAGGGAAGGGCCCCGCCGGAGAGTCCCGTGCCAGCCCCCCGCGCCACCACGGGCGCGCCCAGATCGGCGCAGGCGGCGAGCACGCCGCGAACCTCTTCGGCCGTGCGTGGCAGGGCCACCAGTCCGGGCAGGGCGCGATAGGCGGCCAGACCGTCGCATTCATAGACCCGCATGGCCTCGGCCGTGGAAAGCAGGCCATCGGCGGGCAGGACCCTTTTCAGGCGAGCGATGAGGGCGGCGCGGTCGACCTCGGCGAAGGTGGGGTCGAGCCGTTCGTCGAAACGGTCGAGCATGGCTTTTCGAGACTAGCTGAAATCGGCTGTAAAGCGGATGTTGTCGGCGAGAAGGCCGGCCAGGACTACCTCGAGACCGCCGGATTTGATCATCCATTCCAGGCGATGGTCGCGGTATTCGCGCCTGAAGAGGCCCCGGGCGACCAGGTCGGCGACGTCCACCGAGCCTCTGTTGAAGGCGCGCGCCTCGCTCACCGTGGTGGCGACGGAGGGCCGCTTCAGCGCTCCCGCCAGCCACGCGGCCAGCTTGCCCGTGGGGGCCGTGCCGAGGACCGCCGAAGCGGCGACGAACGGTGCGACGGCGATGTCACCCCAGCCGAAGCTCTCGCCGTTGAACCAGGATCGCTCCCCCAGCTGCCGCTCCAGCCAGGCGTAGAAGCTTCGGGTCTGGCGCGAAGCGCTCTGCCTGAGCGTCGCGGCCAGTTCTCCCTCGGCGCGTTTGAACCAGCCGACCTCGCCAAGGCCCCAGTTGATAGCCTCGTAATGGGTGTCCATGACCTCTTCGATCATTCTCACCCGGGCCCGGTCGGCCGGGCCGGCGGGCAGCAGAGCCGGCTCGGGCCAGCTGTCTTCGATGTATTCCAGGATGACGGTCGAATCGAAGATCGCCGCCGCGCCGTCGATCAGCACCGGCACCTCGGCGCGGGGATTGGCGGCCGGGAACTCGCCAGTCACGCCCCCAGCGCCAAGGCCACCCGGCAAGGCGGCCTCGAAATCGACGCCCTTCTCGCGCAGGGCGATCTTGACCTTCTGGGCGTACGGCGAAAGCGGGTGCTCGAAGAGCCGGATCATGGTTTTTCGTTCCCGAAGATGATCGTCCCGGCGGCCGCGAACATTCCGCCGACCCCCTGACTTACGGAGATTTTGGCGTCTGGCACCTGGGCCGGGGCGATCCCGCGCATCTGGCGCACGCTCTCCTGCAAGGCGTACATGCCGTACATCCCCGAGTGCATGTAGGAGAGCCCGCCGCCGTTGGTGTTGAGCGGCAGCCGCCCACCCGGCGCGGTATTCCGTTCACGGACGAAAGCGGCGGCCTCGCCCGGCTTGCAGAATCCTAGGTCTTCGAGGCCATAGAGCGGCAGATGGGCGAAGGCGTCGTAGATCATCAGATGATCGACATCGTCGCGGCTGATTCCGGCCTCCGCGAAAGCCGCCTCGGCGGAAACTCTGAAAGCCCGCGAACTGGTGAAGTTGGCCATCTGCGAAACCATCGGTGTCTCGACGCTTTCGCCAGTGCCCAGCACCCACACCGGTGGGCGCGGAAAATCCGCGGCCCGATCGGCGCCCGTCAGGATCAGGGCTCCGCCGCCGTCGGTGACCAGACAGCACATCAATAGGCGGAACGGATAGGCGATCATCGGCGAATTGAGGACATCATCGACGGTGATCGGATCGCGGAAAGTGGCCCGCGGGTTGTTCGCCGCCCACTCGCGCTGGATCACCGCCACCCAGGCGAGGTCTTCTTCGCTCAGGCCGTAGGTCTTCAGGTAGCGGAGCACCGGAATCGTGAACAGGGTCGGCGGTCCCACCGGTCCGAACGGGGCTTCGAACTGTCCGGCAAGGCTCGCTCCCCCGCCGCCGCCGAACCGCCCGCCGGCCCCGACCCGCGAACGGCCGCTCTCGCCGTGGGTGATCAGCACCGTCTTGCAATGGCCCGCCGCGATCGCCGCCGCCGCATGGCGCACATGCAGCATGAACGAACAGCCGCCGACGGCGGTGCCATCGACCCAGGTCGGGACGATGCCCAGATAATGGGCGATGGCGGTGGGATTTTCCCCGGCCGTGGCCACCCCGTCGATGTCGCGGGCGGTGAGGCCTGCATCGGCCAGGGCGTTGAGGGCGGCGTCGGCGTGCAGGGCGATCACCGACATGTCGGGGATCTTTCCCATCCGGGTGGTTTCCGCCGCCCCGACGACGGCGATGCTCCCCGGCTTCACGCCGCCACCGGGGCGAAGAGCGGCAGGGCCATTTCCCCGAAGGTCTCGAACCTGACCTCGAGCGGCATGTCCAATTGCAGGGCCTCGGGGGTCTGCGGACAGCCCACGATGTTGCTCATCATCCGTGGACCCTCGGCCAGGGCGACGACGGCGATGGCGTAGGGATCCTTGCCCATGTCCGGCCGGGGGCGATAGTTGATCACGTAGCTGAACAGGATGGCCTTGCCGCTGGCGGCGAAGACCTCGATCTCACGCGAGCCGCACGCCGGACAGAAGGGCCGCGGCGGGAAATAGGGCTTCCGGCAAGCGAGGCACCGCTGCAGACGCAGTTGGCCGACCTTGCAGCCGTCCCAGAAGTGAGCTGTTTCCGGCGTCGGCGTGGGCAGGACCCTATCCATCTTTCGGCGTCTTCCTTCTTTGGCGCGCGGCGGGGATATTCCGGTTCATTCCGGCGCGGAAGGCAAGGGCCGGTGGAGGACGACCATGGCCTTTGAGGCGAGGACGAGCGAGTGGTGGCGCGGCGCGGTCATCTACCAGATCTATCCGCTGAGCTTCAGCGATTCGGACGGTGACGGGATGGGCGACCTCGCCGGGGTGACCGGGAAGCTCGATTACGTGGCCAGCCTCGGCGTGGACGGCGTTTGGCTGTCGCCGTTCTTCACCTCGCCGATGAAGGATTTCGGCTACGACGTCAGCGACTACACGGCCGTCGATCCGCGGTTCGGGACCCTGGATGATTTCGACGCCCTGGTGGCCCGCGCCCACGCCCTCGGGCTGAAGGTCGTCATCGATCAGGTATGGTCGCACACCTCCGACCAGCACCCGTGGTTCGTCGAAAGCGCCTCCTCGCGCGAGAACGCCCGCGCCGACTGGTATGTGTGGGCCGACGCTCGCGACGACGGCACGCCGCCGAACAACTGGCTGGCGGCGTTCGGCGGTCCATCATGGTCGTGGGGACCCCGTCGGCGGCAGTACTACCTGCACAACTTCCTGGCCGCCCAGCCCGATCTCAATTTCTGGAATGGGGCGGTGCAGGAGGCGATCCTCGGTGTCGCCCGTTTCTGGCTGGACCGCGGCGTCGACGGCTTTCGACTGGACGTGATCAACTACCTCTTCCACGACCGCGCGCTCACCGACAATCCGGTCCGTCCGCACGCCGGACCGGCCGCCCTGCCGACCGCCTTCCAGCGCCACGTCCACGACCGCACCCAGCCGCAGACCTTGGAGTTCGCAAGTCGGGTGCGGGCCCTGCTCGACAGCTACGGCGAGAGGATGAGCGTCGGCGAAGTGGTCGACGATCCCCCTCTGCCGCGGCAGATAGAATACACCGCCGGCGGCGATCGTCTGCATACGGCCTACAGCTTCCATTTGCTGAACGCGGCGCGGGCCAGCCCGGAACTCTTCGCCGCCGCGATCACCTCGTGGGCGGGGGCGGACGGCTGGCCGTCGTGGTCGCTGGGCAATCACGATGTCGCCCGCTTCGCGACCCGCTTGGCAGGCGATGATCCGGCCCACGCGCGGGTGCTCATGGCCGCCCTGATGATGTTGCCGGGGACCATCTTCCTCTACCAGGGCGAGGAACTGGGCCTGCCCCAGGCGGAGGTGGCGTTCGACCGCCTGGCCGACCCCTTCGCCATCGCCGCCTGGACGGGCGGCTCGGGCCGCGACGGGGCGCGGACGCCCATCCCGTGGACCGCCGAGGGGCCGAGCGCCGGCTTCTCGTCGCGCGAGGCGACCTGGCTGCCACTCGATCCGCGCCATCGCGCTCTGGCCGCCGACCGGCAGGAGAGAGATGAAGGTTCCAACCTCGCCCTGACCCGCGAACTGATCGCCTTGCGGGGGGCGCATCCGGCGATCAAACTGGGCGTCGCCGAGATGGCGCTCGCGCCGGCCGGCGTCCTTGCCTTCGAGCGCGTTTGCGCGCCGCAGCGGGTGCTCTGTCTCTTCGAATTGGCCGGCCATTCGGCACTGATAGAGGCCGCCGGAGAGGTGGTCTGGCAGACCGGTGGGGCCGAGTTGGTCGCCGGCGGAACCGTCCGTCTGCCGCCGTTTTCGGCAATGGTTATCAAGGTTCCAGCAACAAAATGACATGGGCCGGCAAGGTGTTCGCTCTCACTCCTTTATTGCCGGCCGGCTTATCAAGAATATGCTCACAAACTTGTGAAGTGAAGAGGGCGGAACGATTGCGGCTGCAATCAATTTACAGCGATGTAGGCAAGCGTTAGTGGGCCTCTCGTGGCTGCTATCCCGTTGCCATGGCGGAGGGGTCGTGCCTGCGTTGATGCAGGAGATGGACCGTGGCTACAATCAATTGGGCAAGCTCGGCAGGCGGCCAATATCGGCTGGGGTTGAACTGGACTGGAGGATCGGTTCCCACCGCGACCGACACAGCAGTTCTCGGGGCGCTGGGGGGCGGCGCCTACACCGTGGTTTCGAGATCAGGAACGCTCGGGCTCGCGTTGGGCGGAACTCAGACCGCGGCGGCGATCAATACAGCTGCCAACGCGACGCTGGAAATCGTCGGCGACGTCGACGCGCTGGATCTGCTTTCCGGTGACACCACCTACTACGCCACCTCGGGCGCCGGCGTCGGCGTGAACGCCGGGACGATCGTCGTTCAGGACGCCGTTCTCGCGATCACCATCCTGGGGGTGGACCATCTCCTGGGGGCGAGCGCGACTTTCAAGCTGGGCGGAAGTTTCGACAACACCGGAACCCTGGCCATCAACGGCCGGCCGCACCTCCTGGGGCTGCTCGACGCCGACCAGACGTCCACCGTCGCGATCGTCGGCGCCACCTCCTTCTTTGGTGGAGGGCAGGTGACGATGACCAACGAAAAGCTGAACTTCATCAGCGGGACGGGGAAGTCGTCGGTGCTGACCAACGTCGACAACACCATTGTCGGCGCCGGCTACATCGGCCATGGCGCCTTGACGTTCGTCAACAAGGCCGCCGGAGTGGTCGACGCCCAGGGGTCCGCCCGATTGGACCTGAAATCGCGCAACCCCCTGCTCAACGCCGGTAACCTGGAGGCCTCCAAGCATGGCTCCCTGGTGATCTATTCAACCACGGTGGTCAACAGCGGCACGATAGACGGGATGCAGGGGGGTCGGATCGTCCTCCAGTCCGCCGACATCGAGGGCGGGCTCGTCGAAGGGACGGGCAACGGATACGTGGTCACCAATTCGGCGAACAGCCTGATCGACGGGAGCAACTCCGCCGTAACCCTGGCCGGTCAGATTCGGGTCCGCAACGGGACCGGCCTCACGCTGGCCGGGAACATCGACAACACCGGCAAGATCTCGATCGAAGCGATCCTGGCCCATCCGGAATTGAGCACGCTGAGGATCGCGGACGGGGGCGTAACCCTCACTGGGGGTGGCCAGGTTGTTTCGACCAACGAGAGCCTCGATCACTTGGTGGGCGACTCCACCACCGCGACCCTCACCAACGTCGACAATCGTATCGCCTTGGCCGGCGTGCTCGGAGGCGGTTCGCTCACCCTTATCAATGAGGCCCAGGGTCGGATCATCTCCGCCCGTTCGAGCGGATTGACCATCAACACGGGCTCGAACGTGATCGAGAACGCGGGCGTCATCGCCACAATGGGTGGGTCTCTGCACATTTTGAGTGCGGTGGACAACACCGGCGTGGTCGAGGCAATCAGCGGCGCTCTCATCGTTAAAGGTGACGTGACGGGGTCGGGGACGGCGCGCGACCGGGGTCAGACTTTGGAATTCGATGGGGCCTTCACGGAGGACGTCCTTTTCCTCAAGGGCACGGGCGGAGCGACCTCAGGCACGCTGCGGCTCGGCGAGTCGGTGGGCTACAACGGAACCATCACCGGCTTCTCGAAGTCCGGCGCGACCACGCTGGATCTCAGGGATATCGGCTTCGGTTCCATGACCACGGCCAGCTATTCGGGGACGAGCGCCGGCGGGGTGTTGACCGTGACAGATGGGACCAACACGGCCCAAATCCATCTGGCGGGCAACTTCCTGAGTTCGACCTTCACCGTTGCATCGGACGGTCACGGCGGAACCTCGGTGACCGATCCGACCGCCAGGACGGCGGCCAAGCTGGCCAGCGCCATGGCTCAGATGGCCGGCCCCACGGCCGGCTCCGTCCTCAGCCCGGCGCACACTCCGGCCACCAGCCTGATGCTGGCGTCGCCGGCCGGCCACGCCTGACGGCTTCGCCGCTCTTGCCAGGGCGGCAGGTCGCGGCCAGCATATCCCCCAGGCGCCGCAGCCTGGGGGACGGGCCCTGTTGTCCACGTTTGATGCCAATGGCCTCATGGCGATCGCGGCCGCCGCACGGCCGTTCCGGCCGGTGGAAGGGACCTTCGTGGTCGGCGTCACCGGCTCGGTGGCGTCCGGCAAGAGCGCCCTGGCCGACCAATTGGCCCCAATCCTGGACCCCGCGACCCAGGTGATCAGCGCCGACGGGTTCCTCTTTCCCAATCGAATCCTCGCCGCGCGCGGCCTGGAGGCGCGCAAAGGCTATCCGGAGTCCTTCAACCTGTCGGCCCTGGCCGCCGCCCTCAACGGCTTGCGGCGCGGCCCTGTTGCGATTCCGGCCTATTCGCACGTCACCTACGATGTCGACCCGGCCGCCGGGCGAATTGTCGATCGCCCCGTCGCCGTGGTCGTCGAAGGCTTGGCCCTGGGGCTCGACCGTCCGGTTCCCCCGGGCCAGGCCGGCCTTATCGATTGCCTGATCTACATCGATGCCGCCGAAGCGGATCTCGAGGCCTGGTTCGTGGCTCGGTTCATGAAGCTCTGGGAAAACGCCGAGGCCGATCCGTCCTCGTTCTACGCCCGCTTCCGGAGTCTTGACCGAGCAGGCGCCGAGGACTTGGCGGGGACGGTGTGGCGGGAAATCAACCTGCCCAACCTGCGCGACCACATCGCCCCTCTTCGCGAGCACGCCGATCTGGTGGTCACCAAGGGTCCAGACCACGCGGTCACAGCCTTGGGAGTGCGCCGGCCGTAGCCGAGCCCGCCGTCTTGCTGATAGGCTCTGAGCCAAGAGCCACGGGAGGACACCGATGACCACCCAAAAAGCCGATGGCGTGCGGGCCCTGGCCCTGGTGGGCCCCACCGGGGCCGGCAAGACCACCCTCATGGGCGCCATGCTGAGCGCCGCCGAGAACCGGTCGTCAGGCCCCGAGAAGCTCGGCGACTCCAGCCCCGAGGCGCGCGCCCGCGGCCATTCGGTGGAGCTGAACCTCGCCGGTTTCGACTTCATGGGCGACCGCTATGCGGTGGTCGATACGCCTGGCTCGCTGGAGCTGGCCACCGAGGCCGATGCCGCCCTGGCGGGCGTCGACCTGGCCATCATCGTCGCCGATCCCGACCCCGCCAAGGCGGTGCTGATCCAGCCGATGGTCCGCCAGCTCGAGACCCTTGGGGTGCCGCGGGCCCTGTTCGTCAATCGCATGGACCAGGCGCGTGGTCCCATCGACGCCCTCCTCGCCGCCCTGGCGCCCGCCAGCTCTGTCCCTTTGGTGGCGCGCCAGATCCCGATCATCGACGGTGAAAGAGTGAGCGGCTTTGTCGATCTGGCCCTGGAGCGGGCCTTTGTCTGGCGCGCCGGCGGCCAGTCCGAACTCATCGAACTCACGGCGGAGCTGAAACAGGCCGAGGCGGACGCCCGCTTCCATATGCTCGAACAGCTGGCCGATTTCGACGACGCCCTGATGGAGCAGCTCCTCACCGACGTCGACCCGACCCGTGATCTGGTCTTCGCCGACCTCGTGGCCGACATGAACCAGGGCCTGATCGTGCCGGTGTTCTTCGGTTCGGCCCTGGCCGGCTCCGGAATCGGACGGCTGCTCAAGGCCCTTCGGCACGAAGCGCCGCCGCCGGCGCGCGCCGCCGCCCGCCTGGGACTCGACCGGCCAGGCGCCTACGTCATCAAGATTTCCCATGCCGGTCAGGCCGGCAAACTCGCTTTCGCCAGGGTGTTCGGCGCGCCGCTTGCCGACAACGCCGAGCTGACCCTCCCCGACGGCGAGCGGGCCCGGGCCGGCGGACTCTTCTCAATTCACGGGGCGGCGACCAAGAAGATTTCGCAAGGCCCGGTTGGCGACATCGTCGCTATCGCCAAGGTCGAGGCGGCGGCGGCCGGCCAGGTCCTGGCGGTGGGAACCGCGGCCATGCCGACTCCCGTGAAGCCGCCTCGCACGCCGCTCTATTCCCTGGCCATCGCCGCGGCCAACCGCAAGGACGACGTCCGCCTCTCGGGTTCATTGGCAAAGCTGATTGACGAGGATCCAGGTCTCAGTGTCAGCAATGACGTGGAGAACCATCAGATCCTGGTCGCCGGCCAGGGCGAGGGCCACGTCCGTCTGGCCATCGAGCGGCTCAAGCGGCGCTACAACGTCGATGTCAATGTCGAGCCGCCGCGCACGCCCTATCGCGAGACCATTTCCTCGAGCGCAACCCAGCGCGGCCGGCATAAGAAGCAGACCGGGGGCCACGGCCAGTTCGCCGACGTCAGCATCGAGATCAAGCCCAAGCCGCGCGGCTCCGGCTTCACCTTCACCAGCAAGATCACCGGCGGGGCAGTGCCCAGGCAGTGGGTTCCCGCCGTGGAGCAGGGAGTGAAGGACGGCATGGCCAAGGGGCCGCTCGGCTTCCCGGTGGTCGATTTGGAGGTCATCCTCCTCGATGGCTCCTTCCATCCGGTGGATTCCTCGGAGATGGCCTTCCGGATCGCCGGCCGCATCGCGATCGACGAGGGGCTTCAGAAGTGCGGCCCCAAGCTGCTCGAGCCGATCGATCGCCTCGGCGTCTTCGTGCCCACCAGCGCCATGTCGTCGGTCAATTCCGCCCTATCCTCGCGACGTGGGCATATCCTCGGCTTTGGACCCCGCGACGGTTGGCCCGGTTGGGAGCGCATCGAGGCCAATCTCCCGCATAGCGAATTGCACGACCTGATCGCCGAGGTGCGCTCGCTCAGCCAGGGCCTGGGCGCCTATGAGGCGGAGTTCGATCACATGGCCGAACTCACCGGACGCCTTGCCCAGGAGGTATCGAAGGGCGGGTGAGCCGAATGATCCTTGGATTGAGGGGTGAACCAACCGCGAAGGGGGGCCGTTAACGTCGGGAAAGGAGCTTCCCATGTACGCCTTGCCAAATCTTCCCTACGCCTATGACGCCCTGGAGCCGACGATTTCGGAACGAACTCTTCACTTCCACCACGACAAACACCATGGGACCTACGTCAAGACACTCAATGAACTCGTCGAAAAGGCCGGTAAGTCGCCGGCCAGTCTCGAGGACGTGATCCGTGACGCCGCCCGGGCCGGCAAGGACGAAATCAAGCTCTTCAACAACGCCGCGCAGGCTTGGAACCACGCCTTTTTCTGGAATTGCATGACGCCTTCGGTGGTCAAGCCGGAAGGCGAATTGGCCGAGGCCATCAGAGCGGCATTCGGTGAGACTCTCGCTGAAACCTTCATCGAGCAGGGCGCGGCGCACTTTGGTTCGGGCTGGGTGTGGGTGGTGGCCGACGCCGGCGGCAAACTCTCGGTGAAGAGCACTCACGACGCCGAAGACATGGTCACCATTGAGGGACGCACGCCCCTGTTGGTATGCGATCTGTGGGAGCATGCCTACTACCTCGACTATCAGAACGACCGCAAAGCCTTCCTTTCCGCGTGGTTCAAGACGCTGCCGAATTGGAGTTTCGCCGCCGATCAATTTGCGGCGGCGCGCGGCAGCGGGCGAGTTTGGCGCTATCCGCCGCCCACCGGCCGTACCGGCGTCAGGGCCGCGTGAGCATCCGCCTGCTGCTCGCCGACGTCGATGGCACCCTGGTCACCCAGGAAAAGGTTCTAACCAACGAGGCGCGCGCCGCCGCCAGATCCCTGGCTGAGGCGGGCATCATGCTCGCGATCACCAGCGGGCGCCCGCCGCGTGGCATGGAAATGCTCATCGAGCCCCTGGCCCTCAGCGCCCCCGTGGCCGGTTTCAACGGCGGCGTCCTCGTCACTCCTGCCCTGGACGTCATCGAATGCCATGGCCTGGGTGAGAGGGTGGCTCGGCAAGCCCTCGATATCATCGAGGCCAGCGGCCTCGATGCTTGGCTCTATACCAAAGACGAGTGGCTGATCCGCGATGCGGCCGCCCCGCACGTGGCGCGCGAGGCCTGGACGGTGAAATTCGACGCTCGCGTCGTCGGATCGTTCGGCAACCACGACCTCGCCTCGGCCGTCAAGATTGTCGGGGTCGGTGACGATTTCGCCAAGGTCGCCGCCTGCGAGCGAGCGGCGGCCAAGGCCCTCGGCGATCAAGCCAGCGCCGCTCGATCCCAGCCCTACTATCTGGACGTCACCAGCGCCAAGGCCAACAAGGGCGAGGTCGTCCGCACCTTGAGCCGCCTCCTGGACGTGCCGGCCGATCAGATCGCCACGATAGGCGACTCCCCCAACGACACGCTGATGTTCGCCGCGGGCGGTCTTTCAATCGCCATGGGAAACGCCGCCGACGAGGTGAAGGCGAAGGCCGACGAGGTTACCGCCAGCAATGAGGACGAAGGCTTCGCCAAGGCGGTGAAGAGATTCATCCTGCCCCGGGCCGGCAGCCGTGAGAGCGGGTGAGAGGTTACCGCGCGCATACGGGAAATTGTCGACATCCACGCCGGTCAGAGTCCCGCCGTGATGGGCAAACAGGGCGCTATTCGCCCTGTTCCTGACCTGTGCTTTCGTCTGCGCCGCGGGGAGGGGCCGGAATCTGCCCTTCTTTTTCGACGCGGATCACGCGTCGGTCGTCGTCCCAGACCTCGACAGCGAGATAGTGGGGCGACGACTCCAGGCACATCCGCGCCAGTTCGCTGGCGGACTCGTCGCTGGGGGCGAGAACCACCTCGAGGGTCTTTGACTGGTAGCGGTCATCCTGAATGTAGAGCATGAAGCTGTTCAGAGTGGTGCACTCCCATCTGCCGCTGGTCCCTCGGTGGAGCTTCTGTTACCGAAGCTGGGCTGCGGGTTATGTCTTTCACCCGACATTTCGTCGGACATTTTCGCTATAGAAGGGCCGAGGTGGAGTCTCGCAATCACATCCTTCGGGCGCTCTCGAGGACCGACTTCGAGGCGTTGGCCCCCCAACTCGTCACCCTGGCGGTCGCCGGTGGCGAGGTGATGTACGAACCGGAGTACGAGATCGATTGGGTTTGGTTCCCCATCACGGCGGTGCTCTCGGTGGTGACGGTCATGTCCGATGGTCGCACGGTGGAAAGCGACACAGTTGGCAGGGAGAGCGCGGTGGGCATCCTCGCCGCCCTCGGCAATGCGGTCTCCACCAGCCGCACCTTCACCCAGATCCCCGGCGAGGCGGTGCGTCTGCCGGCGCTGGCCCTGCGCCGCCAAGCCGCCGCAAGCGCCCGCCTGCGCACCCTGCTGATGCGTCACGCCCTGGCCAATCTTGCCGTCGCCCACCAGTCGGTGGCCTGCAACGCCCTTCACGATGTCGGCGCGCGCATCTGCCGCTGGCTGCTGATGTCTCAGGACCGCACCGCCAGCAACATGGTCCGGCTCACCCAGGAATATCTGGCCTTCATGGTCGGCGTGCAGCGCACCACCGTCACCCGTCTGCTGGCCGATCTGGCCGCCAAAGGTGTGATCGCCAAGCATCGCGGCCGCATCGAAATTCTCGACCGTCCAGGTCTCGAGGCGCGGGTGTGCGAGTGCTACGGGACGGTTCAGGCCAACTTCGAACGCCTGATCGGCGAGGCCCCTCTGGCCTCGTAGCCGGTTCCCGCCGCCCCAGATCCCGTTCGCCCCTCGAGAAAGACTTTCGGAGACGCGCCATGTCGGTGACCATGGGCCTTAGCGAACCGGTCCTCGCCTACGTCCAGGAGTGGGGCGTGCGCGAAGCGCCGGCCCTGGCGCGCTGCCGGGCCGAGACGGCGGCCGATCCGCGCGCCCGGATGCAGATCAGCCCCGAGCAGGGGGCTTTGATGGCCGTGCTGGCGACCGCCATTCGGGCCCGAAGGGCGTTGGAGGTCGGGGTCTTCACCGGCTATTCGTCCACCGCCATGGCCCTGGCGATGAAGGCCGTTCACGGCGGTGACGCCGAACTCGTCGCCTGCGACATCTCCGGATCCCTCGTCGATCGGGCGCGGGGCTATTGGCGCGAAGCGGGGGTCGAGGAGATCATCAGCGCCCGCGTCGCGCCGGCCGCCGACACCCTGCGGGCCCTGATCGCCGAGGGCGCCGCCGGCCAGTTCGACATGATGTTCATCGACGCCGACAAGACCTCCTATGACGCCTATTACGAGCTCGGCCTGGAGCTCCTGCGCGCCGGCGGAATGATGCTGATCGACAACATGCTGTGGAGCGGGCGGGTCGCCGACGCGGCGGACGACAGCCCCGACACGGCCGCCCTGCGCGCCCTGGCCGCCAAGATATTCGCCGATTCCCGAGTCGAGATGACCCTCGCCACCGTCGGCGATGGCGTTTCGGTGATCGTGAAAAAATGAATGAAGGGCTTCGTTCGGCTGCATAGAGACGATTTCTCTCTATGGGGGCTTGGCAATGGCGCGGAATGGGCCATTGTCCCATCATTAAGGCTCGCGCGATCGCCGCGACGGCCACACTACTGGGAGCGGGAATACCAAGATGCCGGATAAAAAGCCCAACGGCCTTCAACAGGTTCTGAAACCGTCAGCTGAGTTGTCCGCAATTGTCGGGGGGGCGTCGCTGTCTCGCGGTGAAGTCGTCTCG
>DASZKO010000172.1:0-4907 GCA_035605655.1 Caulobacteraceae bacterium
CGATTGGCCGGCGAAGGCGATCACCACGATCTTGGGAAGGATGCCGAGCCCCGTGCCGATCAGGAAGGCCCACCAGCTCATCGAGGTCACCCCGGCGGTGATGTTGATCAGGACGAAGGGGGCGAAGGGAACCAGGCGCACGACCGCGCTGGCCGCTAGGCCGTTGCGGCCGATGAGGTCGGTAAAGCGCCGGGCCGCCGGCCAGTCGGCGATCGCCCGCGCCCCGAACGCCCGGCCGAGGGCGAATCCGATCGCCGACGAGACCATGGTGCCGGTCCAGCTGTAGGCCAGGCCCGTCCACGGCCCGAAGGCGAGAACCGCGGCCGCGATCAGGGCCACCTGCGGGACTCCCAGGAAGGCGAGCGCCGCGAAGGCGAGGATCACCGCCGGCAGGGCCCACGGACCCCGGGCCATGGCCAGGGCGTGGCGCGCCGCCGCTCCCCCGTCGAGGCCGAGCGCCGGCAGGCCGAAGAGGATGAGGAGCCCCACGCCGCCGAACAGGCCAAAGGCCAGCAATGCCCGCCGCCACGATGTCATGGAAGGGCTCTTATCAGGTTTGCGCGAGCGCCCGTCAGGCCCTATGGACGGCGCGCGTTTCTCTCCCCGCCCCGAGTCGTTCATCGATGTTCGTCGAATCCGCCAACCTGCGCCGCGTCCAGCCCTCGGCCACCAGCGGCGCCGCCACCAAGGCCCGCGCCCTGCGCGCCGCCGGCCGCGACATCATTTCCCTCGACGCCGGTGAGCCGGACCTCGATACGCCCGACAACATCAAGACCGCGGCCATCGAGGCGATCCGGGCCGGCAAGACCAAATATACCGACGTCGACGGGATCCCGCAGCTCAAGGCCGCGATCTGCGCCAAGTTCAAGCGCGAGAACGCCCTGGAGTACGCCCCGAACCAGATCAATGTTTCGCCGGGCGGCAAGCCGGTGATCTTCAACGCCCTGGCCGCCAGCCTCAATCCCGGCGACGAGGTGGTCATCCCGACCCCCTATTGGGTCAGCTATCCCGACATGGTCCTGCTGGCCGGCGGCGAGCCGCGGTTCGTGGCCACCAGCGCCGAGCAGGACTTCAAGGTGCGCCCGGCCGATCTCGAGGCGGCGATCACCGAGCGGACGCGCTGGCTGATCCTCAACTCGCCGTCCAATCCCTCGGGCGCGGCCTATGCCGAAGCCGAGCTGAAGGCCCTGGCCGAGGTCCTCCTGCGCCACCCGCAGGTCTGGGTGCTCACCGACGACATGTACGAGCACCTGGTATTCGGCGATTTCAAGTTCCGCACGATCGCGCAGGTCGAGCCGGAGCTCTATGAGCGGACCCTGACCATGAACGGGGTCTCCAAGGCCTACGCCATGACCGGCTGGCGGATCGGCTACGCCGGCGGCCCTGCCCCGCTGATCACCGCCATGCGCAAGGTGATGAGCCAGAGCACCTCCAATCCCGCCTCGATCTCGCAATGGGCTGCGGTGGAAGCCCTGAACGGGCCGCAGGACTTCATCGGCCCCAACGCCGCCCTGTTCGAGACCCGCCGCGACCTGGTGGTTTCCATGCTCAACCAGGCCCACGGCCTGAAATGTCCCACCCCTCAGGGCGCCTTCTACGTGTTTCCCTCCTGCGCCGAGCTGATCGGCAAGATCGCGCCCAACGGCATGACCATCACC
This sequence comes from Caulobacteraceae bacterium, assembly GCA_035605655.1. Lineage (GTDB taxonomy): Bacteria > Pseudomonadota > Alphaproteobacteria > Caulobacterales > Caulobacteraceae > Acaudatibacter. The sequence continues at coordinate 1,659 of DASZKO010000172.1, forward strand.
AGCGATCGCGATTTCGCCGACGCCCTTTTGGACGCCGAGGGGGTGTCGGTGGTGTTCGGCGAAGCTTTCGGCCTTTCGCCGCATTTCAGGATCAGCTACGCCACCTCGAACGCCTTGCTCGAGGAGGCCTGCCAGCGCATCCAGAGGTTCTGCGGTTCGCTGAGCTAGCCGGTCCTTTCGGGGAAAGGGCATGAAGGCCACCACACTGATCACAGCCCTCGCCGCCGCGGTCCTTTTGGGCGGCAGCGTTCAGGCCGCCGACATCGCCGGCGCGCGGGCCTTCGTGACGGCGCTCTACGGCCACTATCCGACCGCCGGTCGCAAGGGCGGCTTCGACGCCCTGGACGCCAAGCAGATTCCGCGTCTCTTCCATCCCAGCCTCATCGCCCTGATCAAGGAAGACGAGCGGCTGGCCGGCGACGAGGTCCCCGCCCTCGACGGCGATCCGGTGTGCGACTGCCAGGACGACGGCGACATGGCCTTCACCATCCGCCGGGTCGGGGCGACGGGGCCAACGCGGGCGGTTGCCGAGGTGTTGCGCCGATCGGCCGACAATCAGCCCCTGGAGACCCTGACCCTCGACCTCCTGTTCAGCGACGGCCGCTGGCGGATCTGGGACATCCATAGCAAGGACACGCCGAGCCTGAGAGGCTTCCTGGTCAAGAACAATCAGGAGAGGCGAAAGACGCCGTGAGGCGCCTCACCAAGCGCTCCCTTTCCCTCGCCGGCCACGCCACATCGGTCGCGCTCGAACCCGAGTTCTGGACCGCGCTCGAGGCCCTCGCGCGGTTCCGCGGCCAGAGCCTCGCGGCCCTCGTCGCCTCCCTGGACATCGGGCGCGGCGAACGGCCCCTGGCCTCGGCCTGCCGGGTCGCGGCGCTGGAATTCGCAGGGTCCCGCTAGAGGCTTGTGCTAGGTTCGTTCTCCCCGAATCCCCATCTTGCCCCCGTGTCCGATCAGCCCCGCATTTCCGATCTCGCCCGCGTGACCGCCCCGCCCGGCGGTGAAGGGTACCTCGCGGGGCTCAATCCGGAGCAGAGGGAAGCGGTGGAGGCGATCGAAGGGCCGGTTCTGGTTCTCGCCGGAGCCGGCACGGGCAAGACGCGGGTGCTGACCACTCGCCTGGCGCACATCCTCGCGACCGGCAAGGCGCGGCCCTGGCAGCTGCTGGCGGTGACCTTCACCAACAAGGCGGCGCGGGAGATGAGAACGCGCATCGCCGGGATCATCGGCGGCGCGGCCGAGGATCTGCGCTTCCTCGGCACGTTCCACTCGATCGCCGCGCAGATTCTGCGACGCCACGCCGAACTCGTCGGGCTGAAGGCCAACTACACCATCATCGATGTCGACGATCAGGAGCGGCTGCTTCGCCAGTTGCTCGAGGCGGAGAACATCGACGCCAAGCGGTGGACGCCGCGCCATCTCGCCGGCCTGATCGATCAGTGGAAGAACCGCGGCTGGGGCCCCACCAGGCTGCCGCCCACCGAGGGAAGCCACTTCGCCGGCGGCCGGGGCGCCGCCCTCTATGGCCTCTACCAGGAGCGTCTTCGGGTCCTCAACGCCTGCGATTTCGGCGACCTGCTGCTCCACAATCTGACGATCTTCACCGCCCACCCCGAGGTCCTGGCCGAGTATCACGAGCGCTTCCGCTATCTGCTCGTCGACGAGTACCAGGACACAAATGTCGCCCAGTACCTGTGGCTGCGCCTGCTGGCCCAGAAGAGCCGCAACCTCTGCTGCGTGGGCGACGACGACCAGTCGATCTACGGCTGGCGCGGCGCCGAGGTGGACAACATTCTGCGCTTCGAGCGCGACTTTCCCGGCGCCCGGGTGGTCCGGCTCGAGCGCAACTACCGCTCCACGGAGCACATCCTGGCGGCCGCCTCGGGCCTCATCGCCGCCAACAAGGGCCGGCTCGGCAAGACCTTGTGGACCCAGGCGGCGGGGGGCCAGAAGGTCCAGGTCCGCGGGGTGTGGGACGGGGAGGCGGAATCGCGCCTGATCGCCGAGGAGATCGAGCGCTGGAAAAAGGGCCGGCGCTACGCCGACATCGCCATCCTGGTCCGCGCCTCCTTCCAGATGCGGGCCTTCGAGGAACGCTTCGTGCTGCTGCAGATCCCCTACACGGTGGTCGGCGGGCCGAGGTTCTTCGAGCGGGCCGAGATCCGCGACGCCCACGCCTACCTGCGCCTCGTCCAGTCGGGCGACGACGACCTGGCCTTCGAGCGGATCGTCAACACCCCCCGCCGCGGGATCGGCGAGGCGACGGTGAAGAAGCTGCTGCACATCGGGCGGGGGCGGGGGATCTCCGCCTCGGTGGCGGCGGGCGATCTCGTCCGCACCGACGAGCTGACCGGGCGCTCGCGCACGGCTCTGGCGACCTTCCTGCGCGACGTGGAGCGCTGGCGCGGCCAAAAGGAGACGCTGCCCCATCCGCGCCTGGCCGAAACCATTCTCGAAGAGAGCGGCTACATCGACGCCCTGCGCCTCGACAAGGGCCCGACCAGCCAGACCCGGCTGGAAAACCTTAAGGAACTGGTCCAGTCCATGGCCGCCTTCGATACCTTGGAGGCCTATCTGGAACACGTCTCCCTGGTCGCCGACCTCGACCGCGAGGCGGGCGACGACGCGGTCCAGATCATGACCCTGCACTCGGCCAAAGGCCTGGAGTTTCCCCTCGTCTTCCTGCCCGGCTGGGAGGAGGGGGTGTTTCCCTCCCAACGCAGCCTCGACGAAAACGGCGAAAAGGGCCTCGAGGAGGAACGGCGCCTGGCCTATGTCGGCCTGACCCGGGCGCGGGAGGAGGCGCGGATCTCCTTCGCCGCCAACCGTCAGGTCTATGGTCGCTGGGCCAGCCAGCTGCCCAGCCGCTTCGTCGACGAACTGCCTCTGGCCAGCGTCGAGGCCGGGTCGGAGACCGGCTACTACGGCGGGGGTGTGCGCGAAGGCGCCTCGCGGTGGGACGAGGTCAACTACGGCTCAGGCTACGACAGCCCCGGCTGGCGCCGCGCCCAGGCCCGGGGCTACGCCGGCGGCCCGCCCGGCCGCACCCAGGTGATCGAGGGCGAAGGCCGGCTGATCGCCGTCTCCGATCCGGGAGGGCCGAGCGCCTATGCGCCCGGCGACAAGGTGTTTCACCAGAAGTTCGGCCCCGGCCGGGTGAGCGCCGTGGAGGGCAACAAGCTCACCGTCGCCTTCGACCATGCCGGCGAGAAGCGGGTGATCGACAGCTTCGTCGAACGCGCTTGA
>DASZKO010000192.1:0-34952 GCA_035605655.1 Caulobacteraceae bacterium
CGGCGAGCCCTCGGAGGTCCGTCTGGCCGGCGAGGCCCCGGCGGCCAGCCCGCCCTTCGCCTTCGACCCGGCCTATGTCGGCAAGCTCACCGGCCTGAACGTTTCCGACGGGCGGGTGTGGGAGATTCTCGCCGATCTCGGGTTCACCCGCGCCGGCGATCTCGTCCAGCCGCCGTCCTGGCGCCCGGATGTCGAGGGAAAGGCCGACCTCGTCGAGGAAGTGGCGCGGATCGCCGGCTATGGCGCCCTGCCCTCCACCGCCCTGCCGCCGCGACCGCGCGCCGTCGGCGGCGTGCTCACCGTGCGCCAGGCCCGCATCCGCGCCGCCCGCCGGGCCATGGCCGCCGCCGGCTACCAGGAAGCGGTCACCTGGTCGTTCATTCCCCGGGCCACGGCGGCGCTGTTCGGCGGCGGCGATGTGGCGCTTGTGCTGGAAAACCCGATCGCGGCCGAGCTCGACTGCATGCGCCCCTCCGCCCTGCCCGGCCTCATCGAGGCGGCGGGGCGCAACGCCCGCCGCGGCTTTCCCGATTGCGCCCTCTTCGAGATCGGACCGGTGTTCGCCGGCGACACCGGCGCCGACCAGCGCACCGCCGTCGCCGCCATCCTGTCCCCGGCCCCCCCCAAGCGCTGGGACGGCGGGCGGGGCGATGACATCTTCACCCTGAAGGCCGACCTTTTGGCCCTGTTCGACGAACTGGGCGCGCCGCCCCTGCAGACCGTTCAGGACGCGCCCCCGTCCTGGTGGCGGCCCGGGCGCCACGGCCGCCTGCAGCTGGGTCCCAGGTCGGTGATCGCCGACTTCGGCGAGATCCACCCCCGCGTGCTGGCCGCGCTCGACGTGGAAGGGCCGATCCTCGCCTTCGAGGCCTGGATCGAGGCCCTCCCCGAGGGCCGCAAGAAGGCGGTCAAGACCAGGCCTGCCCTGGCGCTGTCGCCGCTCATGCCGCTCACCCGCGACTTCGCCTTCGTGGTCGCCGAGACGACGCCGGCCAGCGAGCTCACCCGGGCGGTGCTGAGCGCCGACAAGACGCTGATCGCCGGCGCCCGGGTGTTCGATGTCTACGAGGGCAAGGGCGTCGCCGAGGGCGAAAAGTCCCTGGCCGTTGAGGTGACGATCCAACCCCGCGAACGCACCCTGGCCGACGCGGACATCGAAGCGCTCAGCGCCCGCATCGTCGCCGCCGCCAAGGCGACAGGCGCTAGGTTGCGGACCTAATCCCCGCGCAGCGACCGCCAGCCCACGGCGTGCACCCTCCCCACGCCGAGCACGCCGGCCAGGGGCGCACGAGCCAGCAGGCGGGTGAAGGCGGCGTCGCGGATATTGAGGCCGCCGGCATAGGCCCCGAAGGCCGGCGCGATCAGCCGCTCGCCGTCGGTGACGAAGCAGCGGCGGCGCACGCTGCCGCCGTTTCCGGCCACCCTGGCGCAGGGATGCAGGTGACCGGCGACTTCGCCCCTCGCCGCCCCGGCCCGCGGTTCGTGGACCAGGGCGAGGCCGGCCAGGGTCAGGCGCGCGAGGCTCTCGCCGGGAAGGCCGCGAGGCCCCTCGGCGTCGTGATTGCCGAGCACCCAGATGAGCGTGCGCCCGCTGGCCAGCGCCGTCAGCCGCCCGGCGTCCGAGGGGCTCAAACGGCCCTCGGCGGCGCGGTCATGGAAGCTGTCGCCGAGCAGGACGACGAGCCGCGGGGCGAGATCGGCCGCCTCCGCTTCCAGCCGCGTGAGGGTGTCGACGGTGTCGAACGGCGGCAGCATCTGGCCGCGCGCGGCGTAGGAACTGCCTTTTTCCAGGTGCAGGTCGGCGACGATGAGGGCGCGCTCGCTCGCCAGCCACAGGGCCCCGCTCGGCCGGCAAAGAACCTCGGCCCCGGCCACGGCGAGGCTCAAGCCTCCGGCGGGATGGCGGGCGTAGACGTAGGGGCTCACGCCACCGCCTCGGCGATCAGCTCCTCGGCGGCCCCGGCGAGGATCATTTCACGCGCGTCGCCCGGCGAGGTCTGGCGGCCGATCTCCAGGATCACCGAGACCGAGAACGGCGAGAGATGCGGCAGGCTCACGTGGCGGATCCGGCCCTCGATGCGGGCGAGCAGATCGCCCAGCCGCGCCACGTCGATCAACCCCGCCGCCGCGTCCTCGCGGGCGCAGCGCAGAAGCAGGTGATCGGGCTGGTGACGGCGCAGCACGTCATAGACGAGATCGGTGGAGAAGGTCACCTGGCGGGCGGTCTTCCTGTCGCCGGGAAACCGGCGCTCGATCAGGCCGGCGATCAGGGCGCAGTTCTTGAACGCCCCTTTCATCATCGCGCTCTCCGCCAGCCACGCTTCCAGGTCGTCACCCAGCATGTCCTGGGCGAACAGATCGGCCATATCGAGGCCGTCGAGAGGCTTCAACGCCCAGACCGCCAGGGCGTAATCGTTGGCCACGAACCCCAGGGGCCCCACCCCCAGCCGGGCCAGCCGGCGGGTCAGCAGCATGCACAGGGTGGTGTGGGCGAGGCGCCCCTCGAAGGGATAGCAGACCAGGAACTGGCGGTGGCCCCAGGGGAAGGTCTCCAGGAGCATTTCATCCGTCGACGGAATGGCCGAGCGGTCGCGCTGGATCTCCAGCCATTCGCGCACGTCGGCCGGCAGCACCTCCCAGTGATGCTCATCGCTCATCATCTGCCGCACGCGGCGCGCGAGGAAGGTCGAGAGGGCGAACTTGGAGCCGCCCCACGACGGCATCTTCGCCTCTTCCCCAGGTGCCGGGGTGACCAGGACATCGACGCCGGTCACGCCCATCAGACGCCACGTCCGCCCGGCGAAGATGAAGGTGTCGCCGGGCTCGAGCAGTTCGAGATAGCCTTCCTCGACCTCGCCGATCTTGCGCCCCGGCGTCATCCGCCGCCCGGCGACTGCCCGCACCGCCAGCATGGCCGGGGAGACGATGGCCCCGACGTTGAGCCGGTGGCGCAGGACCGTCTCGGCGTTGCGCGCCCGCCACAGGCCGTCCCGCCCCTTCACGATGCGGGCGAAGCGGTCGTAAACCTTGAGCGCGTAGCCGCCGGTGGCGACGAAATCGACCACCCCCTCCCAGTCCTCCCATGACAGGTCGCGATAGGGGCCGGCCGCGCGCACCTCGTCGTAGAGTTCCACCAGATCGAACGACTCCGAGCAGGCGCAGCCCATGACATGCTGGGCCAGCACGTCCAGGGCCCCTCGCCGCGGCCGCTCGCTGTCGAGGGCGTTCTCGGCGATCGCCTCGCGGGCCGCCTGGCATTCCAGCATCTCGAAGCGGTTGGCGGGCACGAAGAGGGCGCGGCTGGGTTCGTCCAGGCGGTGGTTGGCGCGGCCGATGCGCTGGACCATCCGCGCCGCGCCCTTGGGCGAGGCCAGCTGGATGACGAGGTCGACATCGCCCCAGTCGACGCCGAGGTCGAGGGTCGAGGTGCAGACCACGGCGCGCAGCTCGCCCCGGGCCATGGCCGCCTCTACCCGCCGCCGCTGCTCGGCGGCCAGGGAGCCGTGGTGCAGGGCGATGGGCAGGGCGTCCTCGTTGAGCCGCCACAGCTCCTGGAAGGCGAATTCGGCCTGGAAGCGGGTGTTGACGAAGACGAGCGCGGTCCTCGCCCCGCGGATGGCGTCATAGACCTCCGGCATGGCGTGGCGGGCGGTGTGGCCGACCCACGGCACCTGACCCTCGCTGAGCAGCACATCGACGATCGGCGCCGCGCCGCCGGCGCCGGTGACCAGATCGACCTGGGCGGCGTCGCCCGGGGCCATCCAGGCGCGGATCAGGTCCGGATCGTCCACCGTGGCCGAAAGCCCCACCCGGCGATGGTCCGGCGCGAACCTCGCCAGCCGCGCCAGGTCCAGGCACAGAAGGTCGCCACGCTTGGAGGGCCAGATGGCGTGGATCTCGTCGAGGATGACGCAGCGCAGGTCCTCGAAATAGCGCCGGGCGCCTTCCCAGGCGCAGAACAGGGCCAGCTGTTCGGGGGTGGTCAGGAGGATGTCCGGCGGCTTGATCCGCTGGCGCTGGCGACGGGCGACGCCCGTGTCGCCGGTGCGCGACTCGGCCTTGATCTTCAGGCCCATCTCGGCGATCGGCGCGGCCAGGTTGCGCTCGATGTCCACCGCCAGGGCCTTCAGTGGCGAGATGTAGAGGGTGTGGACGCCGGCCGGCGTGTTTGGCGGCGGCCGCTCGGCCAGCTCGATCAGGCTGGGCAGGAAGCCGGCCAGGGTCTTGCCCCCGCCGGTGGGGGCGATGAGCAGGGCGTGGCGGCCCTCGCGCGCTTTTTCGATCATCGCCAGCTGGTGGGCGCGGGGCGTCCAGCCACGCGCGGCGAACCAGTCGGCGAAGGCGGGCGGAAGGACGGAAGGAACCTGGGCGTCCATGTCCGGGCACTATCGTGTTCCCGGTTCGTTTCGTCTAGGCTCGGATGCCGTGAACGCCCCCGCCCTCAGCTTCGATCTGGCCCCGGCGCTGGTGGTCCTGCCGGGCGGCCGGTGCGCGATCGGCGACGGGTCGGGAGCGAAGGCGGTGGCTCCCGAGGAGGCGCGGGCGCTCTTCGAAGGCGGGCCGGTGCTTTTCGCCCACGCCGCCATGACCGCCCAGCGTCTGGGCCTTCGGCCGCCGCCGCGCTCGCCGCGCCTGTTCGACGCCCTCGAGCTCTACGCCTTCGCGCGCCCGGCGAGGTTCTGCGCGCCGTCGGCGTCGGGCCTGGCCCAGGCGGCGGGATTGGCCGAGCCGCGCGGCGCGGCGGCCCAGGCGGCGGCTCTGCGCGAGGTCGCCGCCCGTCTTCTGGCCGAGCTGGTCGCCGCGCCCTCGCCCAGCCGCGATGAGGCGCTGGCCCAGGCCGAGACTCTCGGCCGGGCCGGCTGGGCCTGGGCTCCGGCGGCGATCGCCGCCCTGCGTTCAGGTCCCCAGATCAAGCCGTGGCGCGGCTCCGGTCTCGAGGTCTGGGGCCGCCTGGCCGAATGGGAGGACCAGGGGCCGGCCGGCGAGCCGGGTTCCGAGCCAGTCGATCCCGCCGCCGCGGCCGCGACCCTGGCCCTGCTGCTCCAGCGTTCCGGTCTCACCGAGCCGCGGCCCATGCAGGCCGCCTTCGCCGCCGAAACCGCCCACGCCTTCCAGCCGCGCCAGCGCGAGGGCGAGCCGATGATGATGCTGGCCGAGGCCGGCACCGGGGTCGGCAAGACCCTCGGCTATCTCGCCCCCGCTTCCCTGTGGGCCAAGGCCAACGGCCCGGCGGTGTGGATCTCCACCTACACCCGCGCCCTGCAGCGCCAGATCGAGCGCGAGAGCCGCTCGGTCTATCCCGACCCGGCCGAGCGCGGCCGCAAGGCGGTGGTCCGCAAGGGACGCGAGAACTACGCCTGCCTGCTCAATTTCCAGGAGGCGGTGAACGCCGCCCAGCTCGGCGGCGGCGATCTCATCGGCCTGGCGCTGGCCGCCCGCTGGCTTCGGGCCACCGCCGACGGCGACATGACCGGCGGTGACTTTCCGGCCTGGCTCCCCACCCTGTTCGCCGTCAGTCCCATCGCCCAGGCCAGCGCCGCCAACCTTGTCGACCGGCGCGGCGAATGCATGCACGCCGCCTGCCCGCACTACCGCGCCTGCTTCGTGGAAAAGGCCATCCGGGCCTCGCGGCAGGCCGATCTGGTGATCGCCAACCACGCCCTGGTGATGACCCAGGCGGCGTTCGATGGGGCGCGGACGGCCCGCGGCGCGGCCAGCGACGTGGAAACCACTCACCTCACCCGGATCATTTTCGACGAGGGTCATCATCTGTTCGACGCCGCCGACAGCGCCTTCGCCGCCGCTCTGTCGGGAGCAGAGTCGGCCGAAATGCGCCGCTGGATCCGCGGGCCCGAGGGGCGGGGGCGCCGCGGCCGGGGTCTGGAAATGCGGTTGGGCGATTTGCTGGGCGAACGCGAAGGGCCTCGGCGGGCCCTGACCGAAGCAGTGCGCGCCGCCGCCGCGCTGCCTGCGGAGGGCTGGTCGGGACGCATCGCGCCGGGAGCGGGCGAGGTCAGTCCGTTCGGTCCGATCGAGATTTTCCTGACGGCGGTGCTCGAACAGCTGCGGGCCCGCGCCGCCCCCTCCGACGTGGGCATGGAATGCGCCGCCCGTCCGGCTCTGGAACGGGTTCGGGAGACCGCCCGCGCCGCCGCCGCCGCGGTCGCGGCTCTCGAAACGCCGCTGCTGGCCCTGGCCCGCCATCTCGCCGACACCCTCGACGAGGAATCCGACACCTTTGCGTCCAGCGAGCGGGCGCGGATCGAGGGGGCGCTGCGCGGCCTTGACCGGCGGGCGCGGATGGTCCTGCCGGCCTGGCGCTCCATGCTCGCCGCCATCGACGAAAGCGCCGAGGACGATCCCGATTTCGTCGACTGGTTCGACGCCACCTTCCTCTACGGGCGGGTCGTAGACGCGGCCTGCCGCCGCCATTGGGTCGATCCCACCGAGCCCTTGATGGGGGCGGTCATCGCCCCGGCCCACGGCGTCCTTGTGACCAGCGCCACCCTCACCGACCCGACCCTGGACGACCCTTTCGCCCTGGCGGAAATGCGTACCGGGGCGGCGCGCCTGCCAGAGCGCCCCAAGACCCTGCGCCTGGCTTCGCCGTTCGACTATGGATCCAACGCCCGGGCCCTGGTGGTGACCGACGTAGGCCGCGACGATCCGCGCCAAGTGGCGGCGGCCATGCGCGAACTCTTCGCCGCTGCCGGTGGGGGCGCGCTCGGCCTCTTCACCGCCATCCGCCGTCTTCGCGCCGTCCACGAGCGAATGGTCGGGCCGCTGGCCGAACGCGGCCTCGCCCTCTACGCGCAGCATGTCGATCCCCTCGACGCCGGGGCTCTGGTCGACATCTTCCGCGCCGAGGAGGACGCTTGTCTGTTGGGCACCGATGCGGTGCGCGATGGAGTCGACGTCCCTGGACGGTCACTCCGCCTCCTGGTCTTCGACCGCATACCCTGGCCGCGCCCGGACATCCTGCACAAGGCACGGCGCGAGCGGTTCGGCGGCAAGGCCTATGACGACGCCGTCGCCAGGGCTCGCATCGCCCAGGCCTTCGGCCGCCTGATCCGCCGGGCCGACGACCGCGGAGTGTTCGTCATGCTCGACGCCGCCGCGCCCAGCCGCCTGTTCTCCAGCCTGCCGGAGGGCGTGGCCATCGAGCGGCTCGGCCTCGTGGCCGCCATCGAAGCCGTGGCGGAGCATCTCGCCGCGCGGCCGGAGCCGGTCTGACCGGGCGCCTACTCGTCGTGGTGGCGGCCGAAATCGGGTTCCGGAGTTTCCTGGCCGGCCTCGATGACGCCGCGGCGGATCTCACGGGTGCGGGTGAAGAGTTCGTGCAGCTTGTCGCCCTCACCCCATCGGATTGCCCGCGACAGGGCCTGCAGGTCCTCGGTGAAGCGGCCGAGAATCTCCAATACGGCGTCCTTGTTGGCCAGGAAGACGTCTCGCCACATCACCGGGTCGGAGGCGGCGATGCGGGTGAAGTCTCGGAAGCCGCCGGCCGAATACTTGATCACCTCGCCGCGCGTCACTTGCTCGAGGTCGGCGGCCGTGCCGACGATGTTGTAGGCGATGAGGTGAGGCAGGTGCGAGGTGACCGCCAGGACCAGGTCGTGGTGGCGCTCGTCCATCACTTCGACCTGGGCGCCGAGCGCCTCCCAGAAGGCGGTGAGGCGGGCGACGGCGGCGAGATAGGGTTCGGCGTCGCGGGCCTGCGGGGTGAGGATGGTCCAGCGCCCGGCGAAGAGGGTGGCGTAGCCGGCGTCGGGGCCGGATTCCTCGGTGCCGGCGATCGGGTGGCCCGGGATGGCGAAGACGTGGTCCGGCAGGACGGCCGCGAAGGCCTCGGCCACGGCGGTCTTGACCGAGCCGACATCGGTGACGATGGCCCCGCGCTCCAGCGCCGGGGCGGCCTGGGCGGCGGCAGGGCCGATGGCCAGTGGCGGGGTGGCGAAGATCACCAGGTCGGCCCCGATGACGGCGTGGGCCGGATCTAGGGATGTCTCGTCGGCGAGGCCGAGAGCCCGCACCCGCGCCAGCACTGCCTCGCTAGCGTCGGCGACGGCGACTTCCCCGACCACCCCGTGAGCCCTGGCGGCGCGGATCACCGAGGAGCCGATCAGGCCGGCCCCGATCACCGCCATGCGATTGAACAGCCGCTCGCTCATGCGGCGCCGAGAAAGGCGGAGAGGCCCTCGACCACGGCCCGATTGTGCTCTTCCAGGCCAATCGTCAGACGCAGATGGTCGGGCAGCCCATAGTTGCCGACCCCGCGAAGAATGAGGCCGCGGCGGGCGAGGAAAACTTCCGCATCGGCCGCGCGCTTCCCGGCGCGCGGGGGAAAGCCGATCAGAAGGAAGTTGGCCGCCGAGGGTATGATCTCGAGGCCAAGGCCGCCGAGCTGCTGGGTGAGCCACCGCCGCCACTGCTCGACATGGGCCAGCGATCTGGCCTGGAACTCCTCGTCGGCCAGGGCCGCGACCGCCGCCTTCTGGCCGGCGATGGAGGTGTTGAACGGCAGGCGGATGCGGTCGACGGCTTCGGCGACATGAAGGGGAGCGTAGGCCCAGCCGACCCGCAGCGAGGCCAGGCCGTGCAGCTTGGAGAAGGTGTGGCTCACCACGATGTTGGCCGCCTCGCGGGCCAGTTCGAGGCCGTCGGTGAAGGTCGGATCGGCGCAGAATTCGGCGTAGGCTCCGTCGAGCACCAGCAGCACCTGGGGCGGCAGCGCCTCGTGCAGCCGGCGCAGTTCGGCCTCGCCGATGAAGGTCCCGGTGGGGTTGGCCGGATTGGCGATGAACATCAGCCGGGTGCGCTCGTCGACCTCGGCTAGCATGGCGTCCACATCGATGCGGTAGTTGCGTTCGGGCGCGCCGCGGACCTCGCCCTGATTGGCCCGCGCCCCGATGGCGTAGGCCCCGAAGCCGAACTCGCCCTGGACGATGTTGTCGCCGGGGGTCAGGAAGGCTTGATTGAGGAGGGCGAAGACCTCGTCGGTGCCGCAGCCGAGGATCAGCCGCTCCGGCTCGATTCGATAGCGTTTGGCCACGGCGTCGCGCAGGTCGCCCGCCCGGCCGTCGGGATAGAGGGCGAGGTCGCCGGCGGCCGCCAGATAGGCTTCGCGAGCCGCCTCGCTGCAGCCGAGGATGTTCTCGTTGGCCGAAAGCTTCACCGGCGCGGCGACCCCCTCGGCGGTGGACTTGCCCGGCTTGTAGGGAGTGATCTCGGCGATCCCGGCCTTGGCCTCGGGACGAGGTGTGACGAGGGGGGCGGGGGCGCTCATGGCCGCGCCCTATGCGGACCGGAGCGGAGGCCTGTCAATAAACCTTGGGGGCGGGGGCCAGGGCGACGGGTCCCAGGGTCATGCGGCCGGCCTGGAACTCGATGGTGACCGGCGCGGCCGGTCCCAGTGCGGTCACCGCGGTTGCAGCGGTCCGCGCGGCGTCGGGGGCAATGATTCCGGCGGCGGCCAGTTCGGTCAGGACCTGCGGGGCCTGGGTGATATGGCCGCTCAACACTCCTTCCAAACGTCCGTCACCATCTACGCCAAGGCCCGCGCCGCGGGCCTCGAGCGCGGGGCCGGTGGTGGTCAGGCGAAGGCGGCGGACCTCGATCCGGCCGCCCGCCGCCGACCACGAGCGCCCAGCGTCACCCCATGACGGCCCGGCCAGCGCGTGGGCATGGTCCCAGATCCCATCGGCGACAAGGCTCACGGGCTTTCCGCCGGAGACCGCCCCCAGCGGACCGCCGACCGGCGTCGCCCGATCGAACTCGATCAACGCCGCGCCCTGGTCGGTCGGACCGGGGCGGGTATGCATGTGGACCTCGCCGGCGCTGGATAGGAAGTAGGGCGCGGCGCCGGGTACGGGCACGAAGGAAAGGCCGATCCCCTCCAGGGAGAAGCTCGCCGGGCGGCGGTCCATATCGAACAGGCTGGCGCGTAGCACCTTGGCGCTGACCTTCACCGACCCCGCCGGGCGCAGTAGGACTGCCCCGGCGGGGGCCACCGCGACCCAGTGGCCCGGCGCGAAAACAGAGGCTTCGGTCTTGAGAACCGGGACGCTGACGCCCCACCCTGATGCATCGCGCCAAGTCACGGAGTCGAAATCGACATCGAGCCGGAAGGGAAAACCGCCGACCCGCCTGCTCGCCCAGGTGAACGCTCCTCCTCCGCGAGCAGCGCGGGCCGCCAGCGCGTCCAGGCGCCGCTCCGTCGCGCTCTTGAGCCATAGCCAGCCGACCGTCCCGGCCGCAGCGGCGATGGCCAGGGCGATGAAGGGGCCGTAAAGACCGAGGCGCCTGGTCATGAGGAGGGTCCGTGGGAAGCGGCGCGGCGGAACGCTGGGTGTTCGGTTACGGGTCGCTGATGTGGCGGCCGGGATTCGCCTATCTAGAACGCCGCCCGGCTCTCCACCAAGGCCGTCGGCGGGCCTTCTGCATCTATTCGGTGCATCATCGCGGCACGCCGCAGCGGCCGGGCCTGGTCCTCGGGCTGGCGCACGGCGGGGCGGTTCGTGGCATGGCTTACCGGGTCGCCGAAGCCGATTGGGCAGCCGTCTACGCCTATCTCCTCGAGCGCGAACAGCCCACAGAGACCTATGTCGAACAGCACGCCCTGGCCCGGCTGGACGATGGCCGCCGGGTCCATGCCTTGACCTTCCTCTCCGACCGCGGCCATCCGCAGTGGGCGGGCGACCTCAGCCTCGACACTCAGGCCGAGCTGATCGCCGGGGCTCGCGGCCTGTCCGGGCGCAACGTCGATTATTTGAGCGATCTGGTGGCCCATCTGCGTGAGGAGGAGATCGCCGATCCGGCCATGGAGCGGCTCCTGGCCCTGGTGCTGGAGCGGGAAGAGGCTGCGCTCGCAGCTAGAGGGTGAGCAAGGCGGTCGAGGCGGCTTCGAGCCGCTCTTCGAGGATGGCCATGAAGGACGTCCGGTCAAGGCCGGCGGGAATCGGCTCGAGGAACTCATAGACGATGAGACCCGGCCGGCGGATGAAGCCGTGCGGCGGCCAGTGAATCCCGGAATTGGTGGCCAGCGGCAAACAAGGCAGTCCGATCGCCCGGTAGAGAGCCGCAACACCGGGCTTGTACTGGCCGGTGCTGCCTGGAGCCATGCGGCTGCCTTCCGGGAAGATCACCACCTGCCGGCCCTCGACGATCCGCGCCTTGGCGGTGGTCAGCATCTTGCGCAGGGCGCTGGCGTGACCCTCACGGTCGATGGGGATCATCCCCTGTTTGACCGAGTACCAGCCGTAGAATGGAATCTTCAGCAGGCTGTCGCGCATCACATAGCAGGCCCCGCCGAGGACCATCAGGGGCGCGATGGTGTCGAACATGCACTGGTGCTTGGCGGCGATAAGGGCCGCGCCAGAAGCGAGATGGGACCGGCCACGAACCTCCAGGCGCACCCCGCAGATGATCCGTAGAAGGATGATCGTTCCGCCGGCCCACGCCCGCACCGGTCCGCTCATCCATGAGCGGGGGGCCAGCAGGAGGGGCAGCATGGCGACGGCGACGATTGCCGACCACAGATAAAAGAAACCGGCATATATCAGCGAGCGGACGAACAGCATCACGCTTTCCCCCCCGCCGCCCGTTCGCCACCTCCCAGGCGCAGAATCGCTTCGCGGGCGAGGATGGCCAAATACTTGCTGTACTCCAGCACCATCCGCCGCGCGCCTTGCGAGGTGTCGCGCCAGTGGCGGGCGTCCAGCGTCGGGGTGGCGACCGGATAGGAGGTGATCCGCGCCTCCGGCATGGCCGAGCGCAGTTCGATCAGAGCCCGCGGCATGTGGTAGTCGGCGGTCACCAGGATAAGGTTGCGGTAGCCCATGGCCCTGGCCCACTGCGCGCTTTCGCGGGCGTTGCCGAGGGTGTCGGCGGCGGTGAAGCCGAGATCGACGCAACAGTCGAACATGGGTTTGGCGGCGCCCGTGACGCCCCACAGATCGCTTCGCGTGGCGGCGCGGTTGACGCCGGACACCAGCAGCCGCCGTCCCTTGCCGCTTTCCAGGAGGTCCGTCGCCGCCTCGAGGCGCAGGTCCGAGCCGCCGGTGAGCGCCACGATGCCCTCGGCGGGGGCCGGCTCGTCGGCCGGGGTGAGGCGGGCGATGCGATCGGCGAACTCCATCAGCCCGGCGGCCCAGATCAGGACCACGACGAGCACCGCCGCCAGGCCCTTCACCGCGCGACCCCGGGAGTCGTCAGGGCGCCGATCAGACCCGCGATCAGCACCCAGGGGCCGGCCCAGATGAGATCGAGGGATCCGATTTCGACGCCCAGGCCACCACGGGCCTGCCAGATCAGGGCGACGATGACCGCCGAGGCCGCGCCGATCAGGCCGCACACGAAGCCGCGACCGGCCCCGCGCCGCCGCCAAAGCCCCCTTATGAAGCCGTCGCTGGCGCCGAACTGGCGAATGAGGGCGAGACTGGCGGCGGAGAGATTGGCCTCCCAGCGAACCGCCCAGCCGCACACCGCGACCATGGCCAGAACGATGAGCGCGGGCAGCACCACGTCGCCGGCGAGCGCCAGGAACAGGGCCTTGCGAGTCTCGTGGGCAGCGGCGTCGCGGTCGCCGGCCCGCCCGGCGATCCCCTGGGCGCGTAGAACCTGGTCGAGCTTGGCGGCCACGTGGGCGGCGGGGCTGACGACCGCCACGAGGCGCGCCGCGGCGCCGCTCGGAGCGCCCAGGGACCGAGCCAGCTGCTCATCGCCGCGGCCCGGATCGAGCGAGGTAGCCCGTTCGACGCCGCCAATTCCGGTCAGGATCTCCGCGGCCCGGGCCTGAGCGGCGTCGGCGCTCTCCAGCCCGTGGCCCCAGACCACCACCACGGCGGCGCCGGCGAGGCGGCTGTCGCTGGGAGATCCCTGGCGAATCGCCGCCGCACCCAGGATGGCCAGCAGGGCGCCGAGGAGGGCGAGCAGGCTGAGAGCCGGCCCCGCCCAGGCGGTCGCCGCTCCGCCGGTCGGAAGCAGCGAGCGGCTCACCCGGCAGGATCCGGATCGGCCACGCTGATCCGGCCATCTTCGAGGCGCAGCACGTGATGGCCGGCGGCCAGGGTCGGATCGCTCGCGACCAGAAGCACAGCCGCGCCGGTCCGATGAAATTCGTCCAGGCGCCTGATGAGCCAGGTCGCATCGCCCGCCGAATGGCCACCGGGAGGTTCGTCGACGAGAAGGATCTCCGGCGCATCGGCCACCGCCCGGGCGAGGTTGAGCCGCGACCGCTCGGCCGGTGCGAGGTCGGACGGCAAGTCGCGCGCCCGCTTCGCCAGCCCCAGCCACCCCAGAACCTCGTCGACCTCCTGCCGGTAATTGGCGGGCTTGCGGCCGCCGAGCCGGGGGCCGAGCGCGGCGTTCTCCCACACGCTCAGATGTTCGATGAAAACCGCCGGTTCGAGCGCCGCGCCGATCCGCCGGCGCATGTCCACACGTTCCCGACGGTTCAGCGTCTGCACGTCGCGGCCTAGAACCTGGGCCGTGCCCTGGCTGGGTGATTCGGCCAGGCAGATCAGCCTGAGCAGGGACGTCTTGCCGGTCCGAGGCCCGCCTTGCAGCACATGGAAGGACCCCGGCGGCAGGGCGAAGGAGACACCCCGCAACACCGCGCCGCCGTTGTCGCGCCGCAACGACACGGCGTCGAATCGCACCGCCGGCTGGCTCGAGACGCCGAGCCGCTCAAAGTTCGCGCCGTCGCGGCTGGTGGACACGAGCTCGGAAATGGGCGACCTCGGGGCGCATGGCTTGGGGCTCGGCGCACATGATAATGGCCCAAGGCCGAGGCGTCAGCCGCAATTTGGCGGCCGGGGCAGCGCGAAATGCCTGATCGGATCGGCGCCATGGAAGTGGTGCTCAGCGCGGAGGCGGTGCGGGTCCATGTGGAGGACCTGGCCGGGCGCCTCGCTCCCCGCATCGACGAGTCCGCCATTGGCCTGACCCTGCTGCTCGGCGGCATGTGGTTCGCCGCCGATCTGACCCGCGCCTTGGCGCGGCGGGGCCGGCGCGTAGCCTCCGACGCCCTGTGGCTGGCCTCCTATGGTGATGGCCGCACGAGCAGCGGGGCCTGTCAGGTGAGGGCGGCGCCCCAGCGTTCGCTCGAGGGGGTCCAGGTCCTGATCATGGACGACGTGATCGATACCGGGCTCTCCCTGGCCCAGGCCGCCGAGATCGCCCTCGACCTGGGGGCCCGCGAGGTCATCGCCGTCGTCTTCGCCCGCAAGCCCTGGCCGAGCCGGCGGGCGATCGAGCCGGATGACTTCGCCTGGGACGCCCCGGCCCGCTTCCTGGTCGGATACGGCATGGATCTTGGCGGCCGGCTCAGGGACCTGCCCTACATCGCCGCGGCCGACTGAGACGGCCTTACAAAGCGGTCCGGGTTCGCCGCGCCACGGTCACCGCCATGAACATCGCCGGCACAGTCAGCACGGCCGCGGCGGCGAACGGCGCCCCGATCGAGAGCTGGCTGAAGGCGGCTCCGGCCAGGATCGGGCCGCCGATCCGCGCCAGGCAGTTGCCGGCCATGTTGAGCCCCAGCATCTCGCCCTGCCGCTCGGCCGGAGCGGCCTGGGAAATCAGGGCGTTGATATTGGGGAAGGTCAGCGACTGTCCGAAAGAGACGGTGAAGAAGCCGCCCATGGCCACCGGCCAGACCGGCGAAACCAGCTGCACGACCATGCCGGCTCCGACCAGCACGAGGCCGCCGGTCAGCACCCGCGCGGCGCCGTAGCGGCGGGCCAGGTGACCGGTCACGAATCCCTGAGCGATCGCGCCGCTCACCCCGACGGCCATGAACGCGAAGCCGATCTGCCTGGGGCCCCAGCCAAAGCGGGCCTGGGTCCACAGGCCATAGGTGGCCTCGATTCCGGCGAAGCCGCAGACGACGATGAAGCTGGTGATCAGCACGCGGGCGATCACCGGATGGGCGGCAGCCTCGGCCAAGGACTTCAGGCGCGGGGTGGGCGGGATCTCCATGTGCGCCGCCGCGCGGGTCTCGCGCACGAAGACGGCGACGCCAATGGCGGCCAAGCCGGCGAGACCGGCGGCGGCCAGGATCGGCAGGCGAAAGCCGACTACCCCCAGGTCCGGCCGGGCCAGCAGGCCGCCGATCGCCGGGCCGGTGACGAAGCCCATGCTGAAAGCCGCACCCAGCAGGCCCATGCGATGCGGCCGGCGGGCCACCGGCGTGACGTCGGCCAGATAGCCCTGGATGGTGGAGATGTTGCCACTGGTCAGGCCGCCCACGAGGCGCAGGGCGCAGGCCACCGCCATGTTGGGCGCGAAGGCCAAGGCGGCGTAGGCCAGAGCCGTGCCGATGATGGTGACGAGCAGCACCGGACGGCGGCCGATCCGGTCCGACAGCCGGCCCCAGAACGCCTCGGCGAACAGCTGGCCGAAGGCGAAGGCGGCGAACATCACGCTGATCTCGTACGCCGAGGCGTGGAAGGCGCGGCCGTAAAACGGCAGCAGCGGGATGACGACGCCAAACCCGGCGATGTTCACATAGACGACCGCCAGCAGGACGACGAGCGCGCGGCGCGCCCCGTTGGGACCGTCAAGCTCGGGCATGGGCCGGCCATAACGCCGTTCAGGGCGATCGGCGAGCCGCCTGGAGCCCTGGCGCGCGGAATGTGCCGGCGCTGCGGCGCCGCGGCCTCACTTGCCGCCGATCAGCCGGCCAAGAGATCGCCGATCGAGGCGTCGAAATGGGCCTCCATGGCCGCGCCGGCGGCGGCGGGGTCGTTCGCGACGATGGCCAAGGCGACGTCGCGGTGGCGATCGAGCATGACGGCGCGCTGGTCGCGGGCCACCCGGGTGCGCCAGGCCGTTGGCACGGCCACCTGCATCAGGGGCCCGAAGGCGGCGACGATCTGACGAAAGAGTTCGTTGTGGCTGGCGGCCGCGATCGCCTGATGGAATTGAATGTCGTGGGCGGTCATTATCGCCAGGTCGTCGGCGTCGCGGACCATGGCCTCGGCGATCCCGATGAGGCGCTCGGCCTCCTCGGCGGTGCGATGCTGGGCGGCCAGGGTGGCGGTGCGCACCTCGAGTGTGCGGCGCACTTCCCACACCTGGGGAACGCTGACCTGGGCCGTGGCGACCGCGTGGTCGAGGGCGGCGGCCATCACAGAGCCGTCGATGGCGGCGACCCGCGGCTTGCGACCGTTGACCACTTCGATCCGATTGAGGGCCGAAAGGGCGCCGAAGGCCTCGCGCATCACCGCCCGGCTGACCCCCAGCTCGGCGGCGAAATGGGCTTCTCCGGGAACCACGTCGCCGACCCTGAGCCCGTGGGCGCGGATATGGTCGATCACCGCATCCATCGCCTGATGGACCAGGGAGCCGCCGCTCCGCGCCGGGGCGAGATTCGCGCTCATGCCGCCAGCTGCCCGTCGCGGAAATCGGACGGCGAGGCCCCAAAGCGGCGACCGAAGGCGCGCGCAAAACTGGCGTTGTTCATATAGCCGGCCTCATAGCCCACGGACGAGACCGGCAGGTCGGTGGTGAGCAGCATGCGGCGCGCGACGTCGAGGCGACGCTCGGCAATGGCCTGCGCCACCGTGCAATCGAAAAGTTCGCGAAAACCGCGGGTGAGCTTGGAGCGGTTGAGGCCGCAGCTGCGGGCGATGAAGTTTAGTGTCAGCTTCTCCTGGGCCCGATCCTCGATCAACTGCCGGGCGGCGATCATCCGCCGGGTGTCGGCCTCAGAGAGCTGGCCGTCTCCCGCCATGGGCGCCAGCTCACCGCCCCGGAACTGGCGAACTGTCTCGCACAGGAACTCGATGCTCTTGGCCAGACGGTAGGTGGACCGCGCCTCGTCGGCCGACGGCGGCTCGCGCAGGGCAAGAAGGACGGCGCGCAGCTCGGCGGTGAGATGGAATTCGGTCGGCTTCGCCAGGAGCCCGCCGCCGCCGATTCGGGCGAGCGCGTCGGCCTGGACAAGGAATACCAGCTGCTCGCCGTCGGCCCGGGCGATTGCGGCCGCCAGGTCGGGCGCCGGATCGATGTGCAAGGCCCGGCTGGCGGCGATCACGGTAAAGGCGACCGGACGTGGTGGGATGGGCGCGCCCGCGGCCTTCGGCCCCAGGAACGTAGTCATCTCCGGAGAGACCTCGATGTAGTCTCCCCGCTCGCCCGGATCTGTACGCGCCATGATCCCCCCGTCCCGCCTTTGCGGTTGAGGATGATAAACACCTATCTGACAGGTCTTGACAAGACGTATCAGAGAGGTTGCCGCAAGAATCGTGCGAGCGCGGCTAGGCTGTCACGCCGGGCCCGTCCGCCGACGTCGGCGCCGGAGGCGAAATCGAAGCCGTGGAAGGCGCCGGGATAGACGTGCAGCTCGGTAGGCACGCCCGCGCGCATGAGGCGCCGGGCATAGTCGACGTCCTCATCGACGAAGAGGTCGAGAGCGCCGGTGGAGATAAAGGTGGGAGGCAGGCCGGCGAGGCTTTCGGCCCTGGCCGGCGCCGCGTAGGGAGAGATGTCATCCGAGCCGGCGGGGGCCCCGATCAGGGCCATCCACCCGAAGCGGTTGTTGGCGGCGTTCCACACGAACTCTCCGGCGAAGGGATGGGGCTCATTCGTGCAGGTCCTATCGTCGAGCATCGGGTAGATGAGGTGCTCGAAGGCCAGGGCGTATTCACCCCGGTCACGAACCAACAGCGCCAGGGCGGCGGCCAGGCCCCCGCCAGCGCTCTCTCCCATGACTCCGATGCGGCGAGCGTCGACGCCGGCGATGTCCGGATGGGCGTTGAGCCAGGCCAGGGCGGCGTAGCAGTCCTCCACCGCACCCGGCGCCTTGGTCTCCGGCGCCAGGCGATAGTCGACCGAAACGATGGCGCAGTTCAGTTCGAGGGCCATGGGCTTGTGAAAGGCGCCCATCGATTCGGCGTCCCCGAGCACATAGCCGCCGCCGTGGATGTGCAGGATGCTGGCGAGCGGCCCCTCGGCGCTCTTTGGCCGATAGCACAGCACCTCGACCTCCGGGGCGCCCGACGGGCCTGCGATGCGCAGCCGCTCGCAGGCGACCGCGACGTCGGCGGCCGGGTCTGTCGGCATGGCCATGCGGTTGGCCCGCGCCGCGGCCAGGGTCTCGTGCGATAGGGCGGTCTGGGGAAATAGCTCAAGGAGAGGAGCCAGCTCGGGATCGACGAGGTGGCGGCTGTAGGATTCGGTCATCGCTTGGCCTTTGTGGTGGGCGGCCAATCTGGCGCCGCCCTGGTCTGGCGCCCAGGCCAAACGCGGGTCGCGACGCACTTCTTCGTGCCCGCCGTCAGAGATCCTATGCCGATCGGGTCAGCCGATTACGGGCCGCCCGGCGGGTGGCTAGCGTGGCGCTCATGCCAGCCCGTCCAGCGAGCCCGAATGGCCGATAGCCGCGCGATGCCCTCGGCGGACAGCGCATATTTGCGCCGCACGCCTCTCAGCCTCGGCTTCAAGGCGATCTATGGGGCCGGAACGCTGGCCGACTCGATCGTCCAGACCGCCCTCAACCTCTTCCTGTTCTTCTACCTGACCGCCGTCTGCGGTCTCTCCAACGGCCTGGCTGGACTTTCCCTGTTCGTGGCCCTGGCGGTGGATGCTGTGGGCGATCCGCTGGTCGGCTCGCTCTCGGACAACAGCTGGACGCGCTGGGGCCGCCGCCACCCCTTCATGCTCGCCGGGGCCTTTCCCTTGGCCGCGGCGCTCGGCCTGCTCTTCTCGGTTCCCGCCGGCCTGACGGGCTGGCGCCTTTTCACCTATGCGACCGTCTGCTCCATCGCCGTGCGTGTCTCGCACTCGGTCTTCCTGCTTCCCTATACCGCGCTGGGCGCGGAGCTGTCGGACGACTACGCCGAGCGCACCAACATCGCCGCGGCGCGGATCCTGTTCACCGTGGTGGGGACGTTCGCCTGCGTGGCCCTGGGCATGGTCGTCTTCATGGGCGGCCCCGGAGGCCTGCTGCGCCGGGCGGGCTATGTGCCCTTTGCCTGGTTCTGCGCGGCGATCGGCCTCGTCGGAGCTCTTATCGCGATCTTCGGCACGCTGAGCGGGCTGCCCAGGCTGCATCGTGTCGCCCCGGCGAGGCTGCCGCTGGCGGTCCAGTTCGTCCGCGACATCGCCGAGCTCTTTCGCAACCGGTCGTTCGTGGTGCTGTTCATCACCCTGTTGCTGCTCTTCACCGGCCAGGGCGTCTCGGCCGCCCTCACCTTGCACGCGACGAAGTTCTTTTGGAATCTCCCCCCAACGATCATCCAGGCGATCACTTTGGCCGCGCCGCTCGGCATCCTGGTCGGAGTCCCGGTCAGCGTCCTTGTCAGCAACCGGTTCGAGAAGCGGCGCGTGGTCCTGTGGGCCCTGTTGGCCCTGACGGCCTACTACGGAGTGATGCCCGTCTTGCAGATCCTCCACGTCCTGCCGACTGGCGTGGCCTTGTGGGCGACGTTGATCGTCATGACCGTGGGCGTGGGGGCGGTCACGGCCTGCGCGGCCATCAGCTTCAATTCGATGATGGCCGATGCCGCCGACGAACATGAAGCCAAGTTTGGAACCCGCCGGGAGGCCCTCTATTTCGCCGGGCTGAATTTCGCGGCCAAGGCCGCCTCGGGCCTGGGATCGCTGGTGGCCGGGCTGGGCCTGGATGCGATCGGCTTTCCCACCAATCTCGCCGCCCACGGCGCGCAGATCCACATCGCCGGACCGGTCGTCCGCCAGCTGGGCCTCATTGTCGGGCCCGGCGTGGGGTCGATCTTCGCCGTGGCCATCGCCGTCTTCGCCGGCTATCGCCTCGACCGGTCCGCCTATGCCCGAATCCAGCGCAGTCTCGACGAACGCCGCCGCGCAGCCGCGACCTAGAGGGCGAAGATCTTCCCGGGGTTGAAGAGGTCCCTGGGGTCGAGGGCGCGCTTGATGGCCCGCATCATATCCACCGCATCGCCGAGCTCGGCCACCAGCCAATCCTGCTTGCCAAGGCCGATGCCGTGCTCGCCGGTGCAGGTGCCGTCCATGCCGAGCGCCCGCTCGACGAGGCGGGCGTTGAGGCGTTCGGCCTCGGCCTGCTCTTCGGGTCGGTTGGGATCGATCACGAAGACGACGTGGAAATTGCCGTCGCCCACGTGGCCGAGGATCGGGGCCAGGATGCCGGCCTGTTCGAGGTCGCGCTTGGTCTGGCCGATGCAGTCGGCCAGGCGGCCAATCGGCACGCACACGTCGGTGGGCCAGCCCACGCAGCCCGGGCGCAGGGCCAGGGCCGCATAATAGGCCTCGTGGCGCGCCTTCCACAGCCGCGAGCGCTCCTCGGGGCGGTTGGAGAAGGCGAATTCCCCACCGCCATTCTCCGCCGCCAGGGCCGAGACGGTCGCCACCTGCTCGGCCACCGCGCCCGCCGAGCCATGGAATTCGAAGAACAGGGTGGTGACCTCGGGATAGTCGAGCTTGGAATAGCGGTTGACCGCCCGCATCTGGACATCGTCGAGGATCTCGATGCGGGCCATCGGCACGCCGAACTGGATGGCCTGGACGACGGTCGCCACCGCTCCATCGAGGGTCTCGAAGCCGCACACGGCGGCCGAAATGGTCTCAGGGATGCCGTGCAGGCGCAGGGTGACCTCGGTGATCACCCCCAAGGTTCCCTCGGAGCCGATCATCAGGCGGGTGAGGTCGTAGCCGGCCGCCGACTTGCGGGCCCGGCGGGCGGTGCGGATGTCGCGGCCGTCCGGGGTCACGACCCTGAGCGACAGCACCGCCTCGCGCATGGCGCCGTAGCGGACCGCATTGGTGCCGGACGCCCGCGTGGCGGCCATTCCGCCGATGGTGGCGTTGGCCCCCGGATCGATGGGGAAGAAAAGGCCCTGGTCGCGCAGGTGCTCGTTGAGCTCCTCGCGCCGCACGCCGGCCTCCACCGTGCAGTCGAAATCATCGGCGTTGACCGCGACAATGCGGGTCATTTCCGAAAGATCGATGGTCAAGCCGCCACGGACCGGCGTGGTGTTGCCCTCGATCGAGGTGCCGGCCCCATAGGGGATGATCGGGACGTCGGCGGCGATGCAGGCCCGCACCAGCCCGACCACCTCCTTGGCGGAGTGCGGCAGGGCGACGGCGTCCGGCAGCACTGTCGCGAAGTGCGATTCGCTGGCCCCATGGGCGGCGCGCGCGGCCTCGTCCAGCCGGAGGCGGTCGCCGACGATGGCCCGCAGCCGATCGGCAACCTCCATGGTCAGGCCGGCCGCCATGTCCGGATCCCTTGCCGCCCCTTAGAAGGCCACCGTGATCTGACCGCCGAAGGTGCGCGGCGGAATGACCGAGGCGGTGTTGTAGTCGGTCAGGATCGGCGCCGCCAGAACGGGCACGTAGACGATGCCGTGCGAACTGCCGATGTTGCGGACGAAGGCCTGGAAGGTGACCGGGCCATGGGTGACGCCGGCGTTGAGGTTGAAGGTGGTGAAATTGGGGACTGGCACGCCGTATCCCGTGCCCACCACCGCATTGCCCACAAAGCCCGACATGCGCGTGCCGACATAGTTCACCGAGCCGCCGAGGTCGACCGACCAGCCGTTGGTGATGTCCCAGGCATAGTCGGCGGTGATCGCCCCGGTCCACTTCGGCACGAAGGGGAGCTCGTCTCCATTCGCGGCGCCGGCGGCGGGGGCGTCGCCGGTCAACCTGGCTTGCGTGTAGGCGCCGTCGAGACCGAAGGTCAGGCCATGGACCGGCCGCCACAGGGTCGAAAGCTCGATCCCTCGGGTGCGCGCCGACGGCCCGTTGATGAACCCTTGGAATCCGGCGACGCCGGTCTGGATCTGGATGTTGTTCCACTCGTTCCAGAACAGGGCGAGATCCAGGGTCAAGGACCGGTCGAACCACTGGCTCTTGTAGCCGGCTTCGTAGCTCGTCACCGTGTCCGGCTGGAATGTCTCCGGCTCGCCGAGGCCGGGGGGAAAGGCGTTGGCGCCGCCTGGGCGGTAGCCGTTGGCGAAGCGGGCATAGACCATGTTGTCGTCGTCGATCTTGAATCGGGGCGAGACGAGATAGTTGAAGTCCTGGCCGGTCGATGAATTGCCATAGGTCAGGACGTCGCCATTAGGGACTCCATTGTTCTGGAGGAACTTTACGATCCCGATGTAGGAGCCGGCGTAATACTCCAGGAAATGCTGGCGATTCGCGCTTTCACGGACCCCGCCGAGGACGTCCAATCGGTCGGTGATGTGCAGGTCCAGGTCGGCGTAGCCGGAAAGCTCGGTATAGCGCGACGCGATCTCGGCGGTGATCAGAGGCGAAAAGCCCAGGAAGTAGTTCGGCGCGATCGGCGCTCCGGTGGTCTTGTCGAACAGGAAGTAGCCCGGGATCGTCAGGATGTCGTATTCGTGGCTGAAAAACAGGCCGGCCTGGGCGTCGAGGCGGCCATTGAAGAAGCTGTCGGAGACGCGGAACTCCTGCGAGAATCGCCTCACCTTGCTGGCCAAAGAGATCTGGATCGCGGTATTCGCCGGGTCGGCGAGCACCCCGAAGCCGCCGAATATCTGCAGATTCAGTATGCCCCCCGACTGCTGGGTGGCGTCGGCGTACGCAACGCCGCGGATGTTCTGATAGGTGGTGGAAGAGGTGACGTTCAAAGCGCCCCATTGGCCCCTGATCGTGGCGTTGTAGACCTCGAACTGAAACTTGCTCGGCTGTTCGACGTAAGCCTTCATGGTCAAGGGGGCGTATAGCGGCTGCAGGGTCTGGAAATTCACATCCTCGGCCGAGGTGCCGTTGTTGTTGATGTTGTGGATCAGAGCCGAGAGGTCCACCGAGATATTCGAGGTCGGCTTCCAATAGAGGTCGGCGCGGCCGCCCTCCACCTTGGAATCGTTCTGGTATTTTCCATCCACGAGATTCTTGATGTAGCCGGGATCCTCGCGCGAGAAGCCGCTGATCCGCAGACCGAGAACGTCTTTCACGAGCGGCGCGTTGATCAGCCCACGGAAGGTGTAGCCGGCCGTGCCTTCGCTGGTCACCTCGCCGCCCGCCGTGAGTTCGCCGCCGTAGCGGTCGAGATCCACCGGCTTGGTATCGAACTTGACCACCCCCCCGACCGCCGAGGCGCCGTAGAGGGTGCCCTGGGGGCCCTTGAGCACCTCGATTTGGGAAAGCTCGGCCGGGTCGAGGTCGGGGGTCAGGTCGCCGCCGGCCGCGTACGCGTTCACCGAGCCGAACGGCGCTTCGTCGACATAGATCGAGGTGGTGGGCGACGCTTCATTCTCGCCGCTGGTGATCCCGCGAATGGCGATCTGCATCGAGCCCGGGTTGACGGTGCTGATCGACAGGCCCGGCGCCTGGGCGACGTAGTCCTCAAGCTTGACGAAGCCGGCTTTGGACAAGGACTGGGCGTTCAGCGCGGTGATGGCCGCCGGCACGCTTTGGATGTTCTCGGTCCGCTTGGTGGCGGTGACCACCACCTCCTGCACCTGCGTCGAGCTCGCCGGCCTGCTTTGCGCGTGGGCGACGCCGGCCACGGCGGCCCCGGCGAGGAGCCATCCGGCGAAGTTGACCCGCTGAAGGCGGACTTTGGTGCACATTGTATGTCTCCCCCGTGGCCTCACGCACGCAGAGCGGGGGCGCTTGGTCTATTGCTTTAACCTATATGATAGGTTGCCGGAGGCCGACCCAAGGCCGTCGGCTGTGCCGAACGGCTAATTGGCTATGCCGGGCGGTCCGCATCACCAACAGCTGTAGCCGCCATTAGCCAGGATCACAGCGCCGGTGACGAGACTGGCGGCGTCGGAGGCCAGGAACAGCACCACCGCGGCCACCTCCTCGGGCTCGCCCAGCCGGCCCATCGGGGTGCCGTCGATCCACCGCCTGACCATCTCGCTCTCAGGGTCGGCGAAGGCGTTCAGCGGCGTCCTGATATAGGTTGGCGCGACGGCGTTGACGCGCACGCCCCGCCCCGCCCACTCGGCGGCCAGCGAGCGGGTCAGATGATGCACGGCGGCCTTGGAGGCGTTGTAGTGGGCCTGACCCTGAGGCCGGTTTACGATGAAGCCGCTCATCGAGCCGATGTTGACGATCGCGCCGGATCTTTGGTCGAGCATGCGCCGGCCCGCCGCCCGCGCGCACCAGAAGGCGCCGTTGAGGTTCACGTTGAGCACGTCGAGCCAGCGCTCATCCTCCATGTCCTCGGCGGCGATCTCGCTGCGGGCGACGCCGGCGTTGTTGACGAGGATGTCGATGCGCCCGGCGCGGTCGGCCCAGTCGCCGATCACCTGTTCGGCTTCGTCCGCCCGGGTGACGTCGAGCACGGCAGTGGCGAGGTCATGGCCCTTGGCCGCCAACTCGGCCCGCGCGCTCGCCAGGGCCGCCTCGTCGCGGTCGGAGATGCACACGCGGGCTCCGGCCTCGCTGAGCGCCTCGGCGCAGGAGAGACCAATGCCGCGGGCGCCCCCGGTGACGAACGCCGTTCGGCCGGAGAGCGTGAAGCGATCGAGATACATGGGGGAGGTCTTAAGGCAGATACCGGGCTGCTGGCGACACCGGTTCGGACTCCGCCTCGCCGCTCTCCAGCGCCAGCACCTGGCGGCTCTCGCGGCTATATTCCGGCCACGGGGCCGAGCCGTCGCGGGCGAAGTCGACCCACAGGCTATGGATGCGATCGGCCAGCGCCTGCGGCGGGTTGGGACCGGCCATGCCTTCCGCTCCGGTGACGCTGGCCAGGGTGTCGAAAACGAAGCCGAGCTCGAGGCCATGGCAGGCCCCGAGGTTTCCGCCGCATGACGGCGATCGCCAGGCGAAATCGTAGACGTGGGTCCGCCCCTTGTGCTCCTCGGCGAAGCGCCGGGCCGGCCAGCGGAACACCAGATCGGTCATCGCCTCGGCGAGGGCCTCGCCGGGCTTGCGGCCCTTCTTGCCGAGACCATAGTCGCGCAGCGCCCGGCCGGCTCCGGGCATGGCCTGGCTCAGCATGAAGCGCGCCATCCACCCGCCGATCTTCTTCATCACCCCGGTGGGCACGAAATAGAGGTTCATCTCCTCGCGGTTAGAGCCGATCAGGAGGTCGACGTCGGCGCCGGCGCCGCGCTTGAGAGCCTCCAGCGGCGTTTCGGGCAGCACCTCGTCGCCGATCACCGGCAGGTATTTGGAAAGCCCGTATGACGGGTCCCGGCCCTTGGCGTTCTTCAGATTGAGCCGGGTCGTCGGCCGGGTCGACCATTCCACCGCCGCCAGGCTCTCCTCGATCGAGCGCGAGGCGAAACCGGCCGCGTCGGGCGATACCTTGAGCCGCCTGGCGAGCAGACGGGTCAACCTCAGGGCGGTGTCGATCGGGCGCACCATGGCCCCGTGGCCGCTCTGCACGATCGCCCGGCGGAACAGGCCCCGCGCCAGCGGCGAGGCGACGAGGTCGGCGATGGACATGGCCCCGGCCGATTCGCCGAAAACCGTCACGTTGTCCGCGGCGCCACCGAACGCGCTGGCGTTTTCGCGCACCCAGGCGAGAGCGGCGATCTGATCGCGCAGGCCGAGATTGGTATCGCCGCCGGGCACGTGGACGAAGCCTTCGAGACCCAGCCGATAATTGATCGAAATGAGCACCACGCCGTCGCGGGCGAAGGCGGCGCCGTCGTAGAGCGGCGTATCCTTGCCGCCGAGCAGGAAGGCCCCACCGTGGACGAAGACCATCACCGGCAGGCTCCTCGCCTCGCCGTCGGGGGCCCACACGTTGGCGGTTAGGAAATCCCTGACCCCATCCCAGCCGGGGGCGAACAGGGGAGACAGGTCCAGACCCTCGAGGCGCCGATCGGCCGGCGCGGCCTGCGGCGCGCTGGGTCCTGGGGTCAGGGCCTCGCGCACGCCCTCCCAGCCGGGATGGGGCGCCGGCGCGCGGAAGCGCAACTCGCCTATCGGATTGGCGGCGTAGGGAATGCTCAGGAAGCGGCGGACCCCGCCCACGACTTCGCCTTGCACGAGGCCTGCGGCGACGCGCACGACCGGCGCGCTGATGGGAGCATCGTTCATGGCCGCGAGCCTAACCGCAGCCGCGGCGACGCGCGAGCCGGGCGGTGTGTGCCCCGCGGCCCTCAGTGTATGCCGGCGGCGTCAGCCCGGCGGATTGTTCTTCTCCAAAAAGACGATGAGAACGCTCAGCATCTGCTGGCGCGTCGCGCCGCGCGAGAGCCAGTGATCTTCGCCTTTCAGGGTCACGAATTCGCATGGCCTGCCGACCTTGGCCAAGGCGTCGGCCATAATCTGGCTTTGCTGATAGGCGACCACCGTATCGTCCTTGCCGTGGACGAGCAGGATCGGGATCTTCACCTTGTCGGCGTGTTTGGCCGGGGAAATCTGATCGAGGGTCGCCTGGGGGCCCATGTACCGCGTCCAGTAGCGCTGGACGTAGGCCGCCGTGCCGCTCGATTCCGTGGACTTGTCCCAATTGACCATTTTGGCGAGGTCCGAGGGCCCGGAAATCGAGGCTGCGCACCGGTAAACCCCGGCATCCAGCGTGGCCCCGGCCAGGGCGGCGTATCCGCCGTAGCTGGCGCCGGCGATGCACACCCTTGCGGGGTCGATGAGACCCTTGGCGGCCAGGTAGCGGACGCCGTCGGAGAGGTCGGTCTGCATCTTGCGGCCCCATTGGCCGAAGCCGGCGGCCTGGAAATCCCAACCGAGGCCGCCGGAACCGCGATAGTTCACTTGCAGCACGGCATAGCCTCGCGAGGCGAGCGCCTGCGCCCACCAGTCGAAGCCGGGCTCGTCCCGGGCGGCGGGCCCGCCATGGGCCAGCACGACCAGCGGCAAGCCCCTTTCGCCTTTGCCGCGCGGCAGGGTGAGATAGCCGCCAAGCTCCAGCCCGTCCTTGGCCTTGAACGCGATCGCCCGAACGGGCGAGATGTCGGCCGCGGCGAGGCCGGCGTAGAGGTTGCCGATCCATCGGGCCGCCTTGGTCTCGAGATCGACGAGGGCGTAGGCCGGCCCCTGGGTCGGCGAATCGACCAGGACCACCCATTTGTCGTAGGCCGAGTCGTAGTCGATCAGCTTGACCCGCTCGCCTGGATAGGCCGCCGTAATTCCCCTCCACACGGCTTGGTCATGGGGCGCGAAGAACAGGTAGCGCTGGTCGTCGCCCACCAGGCTGCTCAACCCGATGAGCTTGCCGGTCAGGGAATCGTACAAGCCTCTGTCGGCGTCAGGCATCGGCAGGGGATCGCCCGCCTCGGCGCCCTTGGCGTCGAGCTCACGCAAGACCGGCTTGTGATCGACCCAGAATTTGACCAGCACAGTGGCGGCGCCACGGCCGCCGCCGACGAGATCCGGCGGGGAGTCGAGCGCGGTCTCGCGGCGCACGGGGGCCCACGAGTCGCCGCGCCGGGTCCGCAGGATCCAGGCGCCGTCGGCCCCGTCGTAATCCTCCTCGGCCAGGACACCTGCGTCGCCGATGGCGAAGCCTTGGCTGGAGGGCAGTCCCTGCGCCTCGAGCCTGGCGGTATCCCGCTCGAGATCGACCTTGAACTCGGCCAATCGACCTTCGCTGTTCTCGAAATGGACGCCGGCCACGAATGCGAACGGCTTGCCGTCGACGAGGCGGATTTCGGGAACTCCGATGATCGTGGTCAGGTTGCGGCCGGCGTCTCTCGAAAGCTCGCCCAGCAACTGCCGCTGGGTCTTGCGGGCCAGGTCGAAATCCGTGGCCATGAAGGACTCGAGCCGAGGCGAGTCGACGAAGGGAATATAGCCGGTGATCGAAGTGGTCACGATCAGGTGGCCGTCGCCGCCCCAGCGGATATCGCGCACCTTCTGATCGCCGGCGTTGAGCACGGCCACCGCCTGGCGGGTTTCAAGCTCCTGGATGACGATCTTTCTCTTTTCGCCGTCGGTCACCGCGAAGGCCAGCATCTGGCCGTTCGGTGAGATGGCGACGTTCTCGAGCGAGGGCAGGCCCCCGTAAGCTTCGATCGGCGCCGCGTGGGCGCCGGCCGCGATCAGCATCGCGGCGAACGCCGTGGCTGGCCGCCACGCGTGAACCATGAACGTCCCCCCTTCGAGCCGGCGCAGACGCGCCGCCCCCTCTGACCTACCTCGGGGCCAGGATCATGATCATCTGGCGGCCTTCCATGCGCGGCTCGTATTCCACCTTGGCCACCGGATCGAAGTCGCTTCGCACCTGCTGCAGGAGCTTCATGCCCAGCTCCGGGTGGCGCATCTCTCCGCCGCGGAAGCGCAGGGTCACCTTCACCTTGTCGCCTTCTTCGAAGAAGCGGTGCATGGCCCGGCTCTTCACCTCGTAGTCGTGCACGTCGATGTTGGGTCGGAGCTTGATCTCCTTGACCTCGACGAGCTTCTGGCGCTTGCGCGCCTCGTTCTTCTTCTTCTGTTCCTGGAATTTGAACTTGCCGAAATCGAGGATCTTGCACACCGGCGGGTCGGCGGTGGGCGACACCTCTACGAGATCCAGGCCAGCTTCGACCGCGGCTTCGAGGGCCGCCGAGGTCGGCATGATCCCCTGTTTCTCTCCATGTTCATCAATCAGCAGGACGCGTGGGACGCGGATCTCATCATTGATGCGGGGACCATCCTTGGACGGCGGCGCAGGCATTGGGCGACGAATAGGCGAGGCTCCTTGGGTTGTTGAAGAAACGCGGTCTCGCCGGCAGATTATCCGAGCGCGACCTTCCCGTATATGACCAAGGCGCCACCGCCGATCAAGAAGTGGCCGCCAGGGACAGGGCCGCGGCCAGGACGGTCTCCACCGGGACATCCGCCAGGTCCGGGGCCTGGAAGACCGTCACGTGACCGCGGGGGGCGGAAAGCTCGGGCGACGAGGCCGAGGAGAACAGCACGATGGTCGGGGCCCCGGCGGCGGCGATCAGGTGAACCGGGCCGGTGTCGTTGCCCACCGCCACGGCGGCCCGCCCTCCCAAGGCGGCGGTCTGGGCGAAGTCGGTGCGCCCGGTCAGGTCCCGGGCCCGCGGGGCCAGGCGCTGGATGCCGCGGGCGAGCTCGCCCTCCTGCAATCCGCCGACGATGAGGACATCGAACCCTTGGGTCTCGAAGCGGCCGGCGAGTTGGCCATAGCTCTTCACCGGCCAGCGCTTCTCTGGATGCTGCGCCGAACTGCCGGGAATGAGCAGGGCCGAAGGGCGCGGCGGTTTGCCGCCCGGCCGGGCCTTCCACCTGGCCTGCTCCAGGATCCAGCAAATGTCCGGCGGGGCCGCCGACAGCGGCCGGGTGGGCGCGTCGGGCCAGATTCCCGCCTGCCCCAGTTGTTCCGCGTGGCGCTCCAGCGGGTGCATGCCGGCCCTGGCCGGATTGCGGTGCGGCAGGCCGGCTCCGGGCGCGTCGCCCGACCAGGCCGGCGGCCACGGGCGCAGGGCCTGGAAGATCAGGTGGGTGCGATCGTTGTTCTGCAGATCATAGACCCGGTCGTGGCGGGCGCGGCGCAGGCGTCCGACCAGGGCGAGCCACTCCCCCGGGCCGCTCGGCCGGCCGTCGGTCTCGATCGCGTCGAAATAGGGGCTGACCTTGGCCAGGGTCTCGAACGGGGGGGTGGTCAGCAGGGTGATGCGGGCGTCCGGATGGGCGGCGCGGATGCGCGCGAAGGCCGGGAAGGCCATGACGAAATCGCCAAGCGCCGAGAGCTTGATCACCAGGACGGACTTGACCGGTTTCATGGCGCTCCCGTCAGGGCCCGGTAGAGGGCGAAGGTGGCTTCGTGCATCGCCGCAAGGGAATAGCGCTGGCCGATCCGCCGCCGCGCCGCCGCCCCCATGGCCGTGCGCCCGACTTCGTCCATGTCGAGGGCGCGATCAAGAGCGGCACTCCAGGCGGCGGCGTCGCCCGGTGGGACCAGAAGGCCGGTCACGCCGTCCTCGATCGTCTCGGCCGGGCCGCCGAGGTCCGCGGCGACGACGACCTTGCCCGTGGCGCCCGCCTCCGCAACCGCGCGTCCGAAGGATTCGGCCAGGGTCGAGGGGGCGGCCACGAGGTCGGCGGCGAGGAAGGCGGCCGGCATGTCGGCGCACGGGCCGGCGATCGTGAGGTCCACTCGCGCGCGCTTTGCCTGGGCGGCGAGGTCCCGGGCGTAGTCGCCGCCTTCGCCTGGACCGGCGAACACCAGCCTCGCCCGCTCTCGCCCGGCGGCGCCGGCCAGGGCGTCGATGAGGAGGCGATGGCCTTTCCACCCGGTCAGCCTGGCAGCCAGCAGGATGACCGTCCGGGGCTCGCCGGCCGCGATTCCCCAGGCCTGGCGGACCGCTGCGAGGCGGCCGGGCGAGACGGCGGCCGGGTCGAAGACAGTGGTGTCGACGCCCTCTGGGATGACGACCACCTTGGTCGCCGCCACGCCGTGTTCGGCGAGCACATGATCGCGGGTGAAGGCGGAGTTGGCGATCACCGCGTCGCCGCGGGTCATCACCCCATTGTACCAGCGCTTCAGCGGCGAGGCGGCGGTGTAGATGCCATGATAGGTGGTCACGGCCGGAATCCTCGCCCGTCGGGCGGCGGCGAGTGCGCTGAACGCCGGGGCGCGGGAGCGGACGTGGACGAGGTTCACTTTTTCGCGGCGGATGATCCCTTCCAGCCGGGCGGCGTTGGCAACGAGCGAGAGAGGGTCGCGGGCGTGAACCGGCAGGCGGATCAGCTTCGCCCCGCGGCGCGCCAGCTCTCCTTCCAGGGCTCCGCCGTGCGAAGCGACCAGGGAGCGGGCCCCCGCCGCGGCGGCCGCCGCCGCCACCTCGACCGTCACGGTCTCCACCCCGCCGGCGCCGAGGGCGGGGACGACCTGCAGGAGGGTGAAGCCCGCCGGCAGCAGGGCGCGCGAGATGTTGAGCGTCGCTCCCTCTGGCATGGCCGGTGCAGGGTGGCGCAGGTTAGCCGGCCGTGAAAGGGAAAACGCTTGTGAGCGAGACGACGGGCGTTCTCGAGGTCGACGGGGCGGCGCTCGCCTGGCGGCGCATCGCCGGGGCCGGCCCGGCGCTTGTCTGGCTGGGCGGATTTCGCTCCGAGATGGCCGGGACCAAGGCCGACGCCCTGGCCGCCTGGGCCGCGGGGCGCGACCGCGATTTCCTGCGCTTCGACTATTTCGGCCATGGCCGCTCCGGCGGCGACTTCGCGCAAGGTACGATCACCCGCTGGCGCGCCGACGCTTTGGCGATTCTCGACCGGCTCACGGAGGGCGAGGTGATCCTCGCCGGCTCGTCGATGGGCGGCTGGCTCGCCTGCCTGGCGGCCATGGCCAGGCCCAACCGGATCGCCGGGCTGATCCTGATCGCGCCGGCGGCCGACTTCACCGGCGCCCTCCTCGCGCCCTCGCTGACGGACGAGGCGCGCGCCGCCATCGCCCGCGAGGGCGTCTGGCGGGCGCCCTCGGCCTACGATCCGGAAGGCTATCCGATCACCGGCAAGCTGCTCGAGGATGGCGCCAGGTGGTCGATCCTGCCCGGACCTGTCCCCATCACCGCGCCGGTGCGCATTCTGCAGGGCGGCGCGGACGCCGAGGTCCCCTGGCGCCACGCCCTCGAACTGGCCCAGGCGGTGAATGGCGAAGACGTGGTCTTTACCCTGGTCCGCGACGGCGACCATCGCCTCTCGCGGCCCGCCGATCTCGCCCGCCTGATCGCCGCCGCCGAGGACCTGGCGTGATTTAGACGAAGGCCGCGATCGCCGCGCGGGCGGCGTCGCCCAGGGCAGGGTGCCTCAAGGCGTAGGCGAGGTTGGCGCGGAGGAGGCCGATGGGATCCCCGCAGTCGTAGGTGACCCCATCGATTCTCAGGGCGTGGAAGGTCTGGCCGGTCAGGAGACTCAGCATGGCGTCGGTGAGTTGAATTTCGCCGCCCGCCCCCACTTTCTGGGCCGAGAGGGCGGCGAAGATCTCCGGCTGGAGGATGTAGCGGCCGGAAATGAAAAGGTTGGAGGGCTCGGTCCCGGGCGCCGGCTTCTCCACCATTCCGGTCATCTCCGCCAGGGCCCCGGCGAAGCCCGGCGTGGCCTCCCCCAGGGCGACGATGCCGTATTTGTGGGCCTCGCCCTCGGCGGCCGGCTCGACGGCGACGACATTGCCGCCCACCGCCTCATAGGCGGCCACGAGCTGCGCCAGGCCAGGCGGCTGGGCGTCCATCAGCATGTCCGGCAGCATGACCGCGAAGGGCTCCTCGCCGATCAGGTCGCGGGCGCACCACACCGCGTGGCCCAGCCCCAGCGGCGACATCTGGCGCACGAAGCTCATCTGGCCAGGCTTCAGGAGGTCGGCGCGCACCTCGGCGACCAGGCCTGGGCGGCCGCGGGCGTCCAGCTGGCTCTCCAGCTCGAAGGCGTGATCGAAGTAGTCGGCGATGGCGCCCTGGCCGCGCCCGACGATGAAGATGAAGTGCTCGATGCCGGCGGCCACTCCCTCGGCGACCACGTGGGCCAGCAGGGGGCGATCGAACACGTTGAGCATGTTCTTCGGGGTGGTCTTGGCGGCCGGCAGAATCCGCGTTCCGAGGCCCGCCACCGGCAGGACCGCCTTGCGCACTCGCTTCATCCGCCACCTGCAACGCCCATGAGGAGCGCCTAACTATTCGACCGTGACCGATTTGGCGAGGTTGCGCGGCTGATCGACATCGGCGCCCTTGAACACCCCCACCTGATAGGCGAGCAGCTGCAGGGGGACGGCGAACACCAGGGGGGCGATCAGGGGATCGCAGGTGGGCGCGATGATTGTGCGGGCCTTGGCCGGGGCGTGCGCGGCGCCGGTCTCGTCGGTGATCAGGATCACCGGACCGCCGCGGGCGATCACCTCGCTGATGTTGGAGAGGGTCTTGTCGAAATAGGCGTCGGTGGGGGCCAGGACGACGACGGGCGTCTCCTCGTCGATGAGGGCGATGGGGCCGTGCTTCATCTCGCCGGCGGCGTAGCCCTCGGCATGGATGTAGCTCACCTCCTTGAGCTTGAGCGCTCCTTCCATGGCCAGGGCGAACATCGGCCCGCGACCCAGGTAGAGCACATCGCGCCGGCGGCCGAGATCCTGGGCGATGGCCCGCGCGCTCTCCTCGCCCTTGATCGCTTCGGCCAGCAGCCGCGGAGCCTCCAGCAGGGTGCCGACCAGCCGATGCTCCTCGGCCGCGTCGATGACTCCCCGGTCCTTGGCGGCGGCGATGGCCAGGGCCAGCAGCACCGAGACCTGGGCCACGAAGGCCTTGGTCGAGAGAACGCAGATTTCCGGCCCGGCGTTGGTCGGCCACAGCCGGTCGACCTCCCGGGCCATGGTCGATTCGTGGGCGTTGACGATGGCCGCCGTGGCCAGGCCCCGCGCCTTGCACCAGCGCAGGGCGGCGAGGGTGTCGGCAGTTTCCCCCGACTGGGAGATGGCCACCGCCAGGGTCCCCCGCCCCAGCGCCGGCTCGCGATAACGAAACTCCGAGGCCACCTCGACGTCCACCGGCAGGCCGGCCAGGGCCTCGATCACGTATTTGCCGATCATCCCGGCGTAATATGCGGTGCCGCAGGCGAGGATCTGCAGCCGATCGACGGTGGAAAAATCGAAGCCGTCCGGGGCCGCGGCGGTCCCGGCGACCGGATCGACGTAGCTGGCCAGGGTGTGCCGGCAGGCGTCCGGCTGGTCGTGGATCTCCTTTTCCATGAAGTGCCGGTAGTTGCCCTTTTCGACGAGAGCCGCCGAGGCCGAGACCGTCCGCACCGGCCGCTCCACGGCCGCGCCCGCGGCGTCGAAGATCCGCGCCCCGTGACGGTCGATGGCCACGAAGTCGCCCTCGCCGAGATAGGAGACGCGGTTGGTGAACGGGCCGACCGCCAGGGCGTCGGAGCCGAGGAACATTTCGCCATGGCCGTAGCCCACGACCAGCGGACTGCCGCGCCGCGCGCCCAGGATCAACTCGTCCTCGCCGGCGATGAGCACCGCCAGAGCGTAGGCCCCGCTCAGCCTGTCGAGGGCGGTCTTGAAGGCCGCCAGCGGCGACGCCCCGCGGGAAAGCTCGCGATCAATGAGGTGGGCGACCACTTCGGTGTCGGTCTCGCTCTCGAACGTCCGCCCGTCGGCGAGGAGCTCGGCCTTCAGCGGGGCGAAATTCTCGATGATGCCGTTGTGGACCAGACTGACCCTCCCGGCCGTCTGCGGATGGGCGTTGGCCACCGACGGGGCCCCGTGGGTCGCCCAGCGGGTGTGGCCGATGCCGACCTGGGCCGTGAGCGGTTCGACGGCCAGGACGGCCTCGAGTTCACGGATTTTGCCCTTGGCGCGGCGCCGCTCGACCTTGCCCGGCGCGGTGACGCCCGCCACCCCGGCGGAGTCGTAGCCGCGGTACTCCAGCCGCTTGAGGCTCTCCACCAGGCGCGGGACGACGGGCTCGTCGCCGACGATTCCGATAATCCCGCACATGGTCCCGCTGGTCCTTCCCGGTCTTTCTCGCCGCAAACGGCCCTTTGTCGAAGGCCGCGCCGCGCGTAGAATTCATTCCTGCAACGGCCGAGGCTTGTCGGCCTTATCATCGGCGCGGGCGCGCCTCCATCGAACTTTCGGTTTCGCAACCTTTCGGATCGACATGAAGAAGCGGACTTATTTCGGCACCGACGGCATCCGCGGCCAGGCCAACCAGTATCCCATGACCGCCGAGGTGGCCCTGCGCGTGGGCCTGGCGGCCGGCAAGCTGTTCCGCTCGGCCGACGATCGGCGCCACCTGGTGGTGATCGGCAAGGACACCCGTCTTTCCGGCTACATGATCGAGCCGGCCCTGGTGGCCGGCTTCACCTCGGTGGGCATGGACGTGCGCCTCTTCGGCCCCCTGCCGACCCCGGCGGTGGCGATGATGACCCGCTCCATGCGCGCCGACCTGGGCGTGATGATCTCCGCCTCGCACAACAGCTACGCCGACAACGGCATCAAGCTCTTCGGTCCGGACGGCTACAAGCTCTCCGACGACATGGAGGCGCGCATCGAGGCCCTGATGGACGAGGGTCTGCAGGAGGGCCTCGCCAACCCCAAGCAGCTCGGCCGCGTGGCG
>DASZKO010000200.1:0-2521 GCA_035605655.1 Caulobacteraceae bacterium
CGATTTGTAGAGGCCGCTTCCGGGACCGCTGGACGGCGGATAGGTGTTCCACGGCGGCCGGCGCGTCCGCCACAGCGCCGCATAGACGATGCCGGGGTCGCCCGGCTGGAAGGCCATGTCGATGGCCCCGGTGTCGGCGTCCTTGAACAGGGTCTTGGTCCAGGTCCGCCCGCCATCGGTCGAGCGGAAGACGCCCCGCTCGGCGTTGGGCCCGTAGGGGTGGCCGAGCGCCGCCACCAGGACGACGTTCGCATCGCGCGGATCGACCAGGATCTTGCCGATCTGCTGGCTGTCGGCGAGGCCGATGGCGGACCAGCTCGCCCCGCCGTCGCTCGTCCGGAACGCGCCGACGCCCTGGGCTATGTCGGAGCGCATGTCCGCCTCGCCGGCGCCGACATAGATGATCTTGGCGTCGGAGGGCGCGACGGCGATGGCCCCGATCGAGCCCACGGGGGCGGAATCGAAGATCGGAGTCCAGGTGCGGCCGGCGTCGTCCGTCCGCCACACGCCGCCGTTCACCGCCCCGAAATAGAAGCGTCGGGGATCGTCGGGCGCCATGTCGACCGCCAGCACCCGTCCGCCCCGAAAGGGGCCGATCGAGCGCCAGTGCAGATCCTGGAACAGGCTCGGATCGACGGTGGCGGCCGTCGCTGCGCCGCACCAGGCAAGCAGGCTGGCGCCGCCGCCCACCGCGGCCATGATCAAAGCTATCCGAACGGGCATCTTCGCTCCGGCCGCCCGTGCGACTTGGCGCCGCCCGCCAGGGGTGTCAATTCGACCGCGAACAGCCGTGGCCATGGCGCGCGGTGAGGGTTCCCCATACCCTGGGTCCATGAGCCCGCACCGCCCATCGAACCTGCCCGGCCTGAGCCTCAATGGCGTAGGGACCGTGTGGGTCGCCTTAGCCTTCATGCTGGCGCTGACGGCGGGGTCCGCCGCGTCGGGTGCGGTGCGCGTGGACTCCGGCTGGCTACAGGGTGTCCGCGAAGGCGGTCTCACCGTCTACAGGGGCGTGCCCTTCGCCGCCCCGCCCGTGGGCCCGCTGCGCTGGCGCGAGCCTGTGCCGGCGCCGCCCTGGCGAGGCGTGCGACGCGTCGACGCCTTCGCCCCGGCCTGCATGCAGAAGGGCGTTTCCATGCCCGGCGAGGACCCGCCGCGGATCAGCGAGGATTGTCTCTATCTCAATATCTGGACTCCGGCGCGGGCGACCAAGGCGCGCCCGCCGGTCCCCCTCCCTGTGATCGTCTGGATCTATGGCGGCGGCTTCACCAACGGCTCGGCGTCCATGTCGCTCTATTGGGGCGACCGGCTCGCTCGCAAGGGCGCGGTGGTGGTGACGATCGCCTATCGCCTGGGCGCCTTCGGCTTCCTCGCCCTGCCCGAGCTCACCGCCGAATCCCCGCATCGCTCGTCCGGGAACTACGCGACACTGGACCAGATCGCCGCCCTCGGCTGGGTGAAGCGCAACATCGCCGCGTTCGGCGGCGATCCTGGCCGTGTGACCATCGCCGGCCAGTCCGCCGGCGCGGCCTCCGTCAGCATTTTGACGGCCTCGCCTCTGGCCAGGGGTCTCTTCCAGCGCGCCATCGCCGAGAGCGGCGGGGTTTTCGAACCGATCAAGCTCGCGCCCGGCTATGGGCTGGCCAACGCCGAGAAGGACGGCCAGGCCTGGGCCGCCTCGCTCGGCGCGAGATCCCTGGCGCAGTTGCGCGCCCTGCCGGCCGCCGCCGTGCTCGCCGCCAAGGGCGACGCCGTCACCCACCCGGTGATCGATCCTTGGGTCCTGCCCGCCTCGCCCTATGAGGTGTTCGCCGCCGGCCGCCAGAACGATGTTCCCATGCTCGTCGGCTCCAACGCCGACGAGGCGCGCTCGCTGGTCGCCAACAAGGATAAGATCAAGGCCGCGACCTTCGCGGCCGATATCGCCAAGGCCTGGGGGCCCCTGCCGCCTCAGCTCCTGGCGCCCTATCCGCACGCCACCGACGCCCAGGCGGTTTCCGCGCGCCTGGCCTTCGAGCGCGACCTGCGCTTTGCCTGGGATGACTGGACCTGGGCAAGGCTCCAGGCGGTCACCGGGCGCAACCCGGTCTATTATTATCACTTCGCCCACGCCCCGCCGTTCCCAGTCGGATCGGTCTACGCCGGGTGGGGCCCAAGCCATTTCGCCGAGCTGTGGTACGTGTTCGACCACCTGGACCAGCAGCCCTGGCGCTGGACTAGCGCCGACCGCGCTCTGGCCGACGCCATGTCGAGCTACTGGGTGAATTTCGCCAGGTCCGGCGATCCCAACGGGCCCGGGCTGCCCCGCTGGCCGAGGTTCGATCCCGCCAGTCCGCGCGTGCTCTGGCTCGACCAGCCGATTGCCGTCGGCCCCGTCGCCAACCTCGACACCCTGACCGTCTTCGACGCCGTCTATGCCGGTGTTCGCGGCGCCCCGGTTCCCTAAACTGGAAAAGGGACTCTAGACCTCCGCCTTGGCCCGCCGGGCCACGCCGTCGATGGCCTCGACAAGGGTGTCGTA
>DASZKO010000204.1:0-12726 GCA_035605655.1 Caulobacteraceae bacterium
AAGGTGACCATCGCCCACGGCGACTACCGGCCCGAAAATGTCATGTTCCACCTGACCGAGCCCAAGATCATCGCCGTGCTCGACTGGGAGCTGTCGACTCTCGGCCATCCCCTGGCCGACCTCGCCTACAACTGCATCCTCTACCATTCCGTCTCGGAGAGCTGGGGAACGCTCGCGGGGGTGGACCTGACCGCCGCCGGCATTCCCAGCGAGGCGGAGTATGTCGCCGCCTATTGCGCGCGGACCGGGCGGGCCGGGGTGGATGATTTCGAGTTTTACCTGGCCTTTTCGCTCTTCCGCCTGGCTTCGATCGGCCAGGGCGTCTTCAAGCGCAACCTCGACGGCATCGGCAACGCCGACGCCGCCCCGGACAACATCGGCACGCGCGAGCTCGCCCGCCGCGCCCGGGAAATCCTCGCCCGCTAGCTGTGTCCCAGGCCCAGCGCGAGGAGCAGCGGCACGATGACCGCGATCATCGCCTCGCCCGCGATGAGGCCCGAGGCCAGCGGGATGAGGTAGGCGGCGGCCGAGCGCGGCTTGGATTTCAGCCACAGCTCGCTGATCACGCCCCCCACGAAGAGAGTGCTGACCGAGGAGAATGGGATCAGCATGCCGAGGCTGAGGCCGGTGGGCGACGGGGCGAACCGGCGCAGGCCCGGCCGGGTCTCCATGTAGGCGAAAATCCCGCCCAGGACCGCGGCGATCAGCATGGCCCACATGGCCGAGGCCGGCAGCTTGTCGATGCCGCCGCTGAGCAGTTCGGCGAAGCCGGCCGCCCGCCGCGAGCCGGGGGCGGCCAGCTTGGCGTGCTCGCCGATGATCCCGTAGGTGTGGACCAGGGCCGGATAGACCACCGCCAGGACGGCCGCCCCGATCGGCGCCCCGATCAGCTGGGCGATGGTCATCGAGCGCGGGGTCGAGCCGATCATGTGGCCGGCCTTGTAGTCCTGGATGAGGCCCTCGGAGGTCACCGCGATGGTGCCGGTCGTGCTGTAGCCCATCATGTTGGCGACCCCGTTACCGGGGGCGACGAATGCGAAGACGCCCTGCATCAGGTTCGAGAGGGCCCCGATCGGGCCCCAGTTGGTTTCGCCCAGCGCCCGCAGGCCGACCAGCATCAGGGGAATGGAGAGCAGGGTGGCCAGGAGGGTCATCCACACCGGCAGGCCGAAGAAGGCTTGCTGGACGATGCACAGGAGGACGGTCAGCACCCCCACCCCGCCGACGATCCACCGCAGGGGAAATTCCTGGCCGGCCGACCCGGCGGCGCCGAGCGCCTTGAACGCCTCGATGAGCAGGCGCCAGCGAATCGCCAGTGCGGTGAGCCCGCCGGCCATGATCATCCCGATGCCCGGCCACATCACCCAGTAGAGCACCTTTGTGCGGCTCGCATGGTCGGCGAGGATGCCGTAGCGGATGAGCAGCAGGGGGGCGAGGATCCAGGCGATGATCGCCCCCACCAGCATCCAGAAGTTGACCCTCAGGCCCACTATCATTCCGGTGCCGATCGAAAGCAGGCTGTAGCCGACGCCCACGCCCATGGCGGCGACCACGAAGCCGGCGCCCGCAACGCCGATGGTGAGCGCCCCCGGGTCCCAGCCTTCGGGGACGAGGGAGAAGATCCGCGCATCGTCCCGCAGCAGCATCAGGAGGCCCGAGGCCAGCAGGCCGGCGCCCATGATCATCGCGGCCGTTCGGGCGTGACGGGCCTGGGCCTCGTCCTTCCCCGGACCGCGCGGCGGATCGAGGACGATGAGCGTCTCGCCGGCCGCCATGCCGTCAGGAAACGGCAGCTTCTCGTCGACCACGAAATGGCGGCGCATCGGCGCGGCCAGGAGCACGCCCAGGAGGGAGAGGGTGGTCAGCCAGATGAAGGTCTGGAGGGGAGTGGGATTGATGTGGAAGGCGACCACCTTGGAGGCGCGCAGCATCTCGAAAGCGGCCAGCGCGCCGCACATGAAGGCCGTCTGGGCCGCCGAGGTGCCGGCCGTCTGGACGATGTTGTTCTGCCAGCGGTCATAGCTCTTGCGGGCGATCACCGAGAGGATGATGAAGCCGAAGAAGGCCGAGACGATCGAGACGTTGGGCCCGAAGCCGAGCTTGAGCACCATGTAGGGATAGGCCGCCCCCATGATCGCGGCGACCACCACCGCCGCGGCGATCGACTGGACCGTGAGCTCCGAGCCCCGCGGCCGCGCCGTTGCGCCGAGCTCCAGGGTGTCGGCGATCAGGGCCTCTGCCATGTCAGGGCTCCGTCGGGGCGCTCATTCAGCGATCGGGCACGATGTTGGCATGCCGGGCGATTTCCAGCCAGCGGCCGCCCGCCCGGCGCCAGACGGCCGTGAAGCGCAGGTGGGAGACCTTGCCGGCCAGGGGCATCGCCCCTGACCATCGAACGGTTTCGGACCCGGCGATAATGGCGATGTCGTCATAGGCGCGGACATAGTCGAGGGTCCGATCGTAGGCGCTGAACCGCAGCTTCCCTGAACTGACCATCGCCAGCACCTGAGCCTTGGTGACGAGCTGGTTGAGCGGGTTGGTGACAACGAAGGATTCGGCCCACAGCGCGGCGAGCGCCTTGTCGTCGGCGGCCAGGAAATCCTTCACTTCGCTGGCGTTGGCGGCCCGCAGCGCCGCCTCGGGAAAGGCGGCCGAATGGGCGCCGCCGGCTATGCCCAGAGCCGCGACCGCCGCATAGGCAGCCCGCTTGATTGTCTGTCGCATCGGTTCCCCCGCGTCGGCTTTGCCGGTCAGGGCTGTGTAGGCGTGTTCCTGACCTGGGTCCACGCCGCCTGGGGCCCGGGCGGCAGCTTGTCCATGTGCTTGAGGAACAGTGCAAGGGTCCAGATCTGCTGATCATTCAAGGCTTTGGACCATGACGGCATGCCGGTCAGGCGGATGCCATGCTTGATCTTCCAGAACGACATGCCTTCAGGATCATCTTCGACGCCGTCGGTGGCCAGCTGCGGCGGCCGAGGATAGAGGCCCTTTGCGATGGGCGAGGCCGAGGCTTCGCCGGCCGATCCGCCATGACAGATCGCGCAGTGGGCGGCATAGAGCTTGACCCCTTCCGAGAGGCTGGCGTCCGTCGCGGCGACGGGATTGGGGCCGGTCG
The DNA here is from genome assembly GCA_035605655.1 of Caulobacteraceae bacterium. Lineage (GTDB taxonomy): Bacteria > Pseudomonadota > Alphaproteobacteria > Caulobacterales > Caulobacteraceae > Acaudatibacter. Next base: position 3,116 of record DASZKO010000204.1, read on the forward strand.
GCGCTTCGCGCTTCAGGGTGGCGCCGAGCGAGGTATGGGCGGCCCACAGTTCCAGGCCGCCGGGCGTGACGTCGGCGTTGGCCGCCACGGCGCCGGACTTCAAGGCCAGCCACACTCCGCCTACCGCGACGATCACCGTCACGATCACCCCTAAGATGAACCCGCGCAGCATGTCGGTCTCCTGAAGCTTTGCCGCCCGACCCATGGCGGAAATCGCCCTGGCGGCGCGAGGTTCCACGCTGGCCTTGACGGCGGGCCGATTGACAGGAGGCGGATCGGCATCGAGAGTCGCTCGTCGGAGCTGGCGCAGAAGCCGCCCGGACGCGTTCATCTCTGAGAGACATCGCCGCGCCCCGAGGGCGAAACGGAGGAATCTATGCCCACCAAGACCCTCACGGGCGGTTATCCGGGCGGCTATTATCTGAGCCCAACGTTCACCAAGCTCGACATCGAGGGTTCGGCGAGCATCGGCGGGTCCGGTGTCACGACCACCGCCGCGCATCCCTCGACGGTCACCAATCTCGGCACGGTGGCCGGAACTCTCGACGGCATCGTCCTTTCCGACGGCGGCCGGATCACCAACGGCAGCTCCACCGACGGAGCGGCCCTGATCAGCGGCTCGGCCTCCGACACCTACGGCGGTTCGGCCATTGTGGTGAAAGGCGCCGCCGGGACGGTCATCAATCGGGCGACAATCATGAACGTCGCCGGCCCAACCGCCTACTATTACGGATTCTCGGTCGACCTTCAGGCGGGCGGAACGGTCACCAACGGCTCGGCGGTCGACACCACGGCGCTCATCGCTGGCGGATACGGCGTCGAGATCGGCGGGGTCGGGACGGTCAATAATTTCGGCACGATCTCCAGCCAGTCCACGCACCATGGCGCGTCAGTTTCCCTGTCGACCGGCGTGGTGAACAACGGCGTCCCCAGCGACAAGGTGGCCACGCTGACCGACGGCGTGAACATGGGCGTAGGGACGATCACCAATTTTGGAACGATCGGTTTCGGGATCCTTCAGTCGGGTGGAACGATCACCAACGGCACAACGAAGGATCCGCAAGCGACGATCGCCGGCCGGGCGCTTTTCTTCGGGGCAGGGACCATCACCAACTTCGGGACAATCGCCAACCCTGGTGGCACAGCGGTGCTGTTCAAGTCTTCCTCCGACCGCTTGGTCGAAGAAGGCTCGGGCGTTCTCATCGGCCGAGTGGTGGGCGACGGGGGCGCGCTCGAACTCGCGGCGGCGGCTGGGACGGGAACAATCTCGGGAGTAGGTAGCTCCGTCAACGGCTTTGGCCAGATTGTCGTCGACGCCGGAGCGGGGTGGGATTTTTCCGGCCCCAATATGGTTCGGGCCGGCGTAACCCTGACCAACGAATCGGCGATCGTCGATCAGGGGGCCTTCACCAACAAGGGCAATCTGGTGCTGGGCGCCCTCTTCCAGCTGGCGACCGGCGCCAGTCTGACCAACGCGTCCACCGGCCACATCGACATCACCGGCGACACCGGCATCTCGGCCGCTTCCGGGGCAACCGGAACGAAACTCGTCAACGCCGGGACGATCGACAAGACCGGTGGGACGGGGACCAGCAGCATCACCGCCGCCGTAAGCAACACCGGAGCCGTCTTCGCCAGTTCCGGAGTGCTCAATGTTCGCGGCGCGGTCGGCGGGACAGGAACCTGGGACATCGACGGGGGGACGCTCGTGTTCCGCGACGCCGTCGCCGCCGGCGGCGTGGTCAGCTTCCTCAGCAACGGCGGCCAGCTAGAGCTGACCGACACCGCCCAGTTCGCCGCCAAGGTGTCGGGCTTCGCGGCGGGCGATACCCTCGACCTGCGTTCGATTTCCTTCGGCTCCGCAACCATGCTGAGCTATTCGGGGACCTCGACGGCCGGGACGCTCACCGTGAGCAACGGCTCGCACGTCGCCAAGATCGCGCTCCTGGGCCAGTACGCCGCCGCCAACTTCGCGATGTCGAGCGATGGCCAGGGCGGCACGGACATAGGCTTCGTCGCCCACCCCTCACCGGCCCTGGCGAGCCTGGCCGGACCGGGACGCTAGCCGACGCACGCCCACATCGGGGGGTGGCGTCCCGTACAGGACTCGAACCTGTGACCCCCGGTTTAGGAAACCGATGCTCTATCCTGCTGAGCTAACGGGACGGGCCGGGGCTCTCATACGACCTCGTCCGCGCCGCCGTCCAGGGTGGCGCCGCCCAGGCGCCGCGCTATAGCTGACCGCATGAAGCTGGTTTCCTCTCTGTATTTCCAGGTGATCGTCGGCATCTTGCTGGGCGTTGTGGTGGGCGTCGCCTGGCCGCACCTTGGGGTGGCGCTCAAGCCGCTCGGCGACGGCTTCGTCAAGCTGATCAAGATGCTGATCGGGCCGATCATCTTCTGCACCGTGGCCGGCGGCATCGCCCGGATGAGCGATCTCAGGCGGGTGGGCACGGTGGGCGTGCGGGCCCTCGTCTATTTCGAGGCCGTGTCCACGCTCGCCCTCGTCATCGGGATCGCGGTGGCGGAACTGGTCAAGCCTGGGGTCGGCTTCAATGTCGATCCGCACAGCCTCGATCCGGCCGGCGTCGGCGCCTACGTCAGTCAGGCCCGCAAGATGGGCGGGGTCGCCGATTACCTGCTCCACCTGATTCCCGACACCTTCGTTTCGGCCTTCGCCGACGGCGATGTGCTGCAGATTCTGTTGCTGGCCATTCTCACTGGTTTCGCCATCGCGGGCCTCAAGGCGCGGGCCGATATGGCGGCGGCCGGGCTCGAGCGCATCGGCGAGGTGTTCTTCGCCATCATCCGCATCGTCGTCCGCGCCGCCCCGCTGGGCGCGTTCGGGGCCATGGGCTACACGCTCGGCAAATACGGTCCGGCCGCCCTTCTCAAGCTGGGCGCCCTGGTGGGCTGCGTCTACCTCACTTCGGCGCTCTTTGTGGCGCTCGTGCTGGGCCTGGTGGCCAGGGCCTGCGGCTTTTCGCTCTGGCGGCTCCTTCTCTACATCCGCGAGGAGCTCTTCATCGTCCTGGGGGCCTCGTCGAGCGAGGCGGCCCTCCCCCAGCTCATGGCCAAGCTCGAGCGGCTGGGCGCGCCAAAAGCCGTTGTCGGCCTGGTGGTCCCGGCCGGCTATTCCTTCAACCTCGACGGCACCAACATCTACATGACCCTGGCGACCCTCTTCCTGGCCCAGGCGACCAACACTCCTCTGACCCTCGGCCAGGAGGGCCTGCTGCTTCTCGTCGCCATGCTGACCTCGAAGGGAGCCAGCGGGGTGGCCGGAGCTGGGTTCATAACCCTGGCCCTGACGCTCTCGGCTGTGGGGGTGATCCCGGTGGCGGCGATGGCGCTCATCCTGGGCGTCGACCGGTTCCTTTCCGAAGGCCGGGCGCTCACCAACGTCATCGGCAACGGGGTGGCGACGCTGGCCGTGGCCCGCTGGGAAGGCACCCTCGATAGCGAGCGTCTGGCCGAGGAACTCGCCCGCGGGTCGGAACGCAATGCGGCGCTTGACACTATGGTAAGTGTGAGCTAACGGTAAGCAGCCGCTTACCCATGAGAACGCTCCCTTGGCCGCCGACGCCTCCGCCGCTCTCGCCGCCCTCGGCGATCCGACCCGCCGGACCATCTTCGAGGCCCTGGCGCGACGGCCCATGGCGGTGGGGGAGATCGCCGCCGCCCAGCCGGTCTCGCGTCCGGCGGTCAGCCAGCATCTCAAAGTGCTCAAGGCGGCCGGCCTGGTGACCGAGAGCGCCGCCGGGACCCGGCGGATCTACCGCCTCGACCCGCGCGGCATCGGGGCGATGCGCAGCAAGCTCGACGAGTGGCATGGCGCGGCCCTGGCCGCCTTCGCCGCCTTCGTCGAAGCGGAAAACAAGAAGGACCGAAATCAGCCATGACCATCGCCGCGATCGTCAAGAACGTCGACGTCGCCTGCCCGCCGCGGCGCGCCTTCGAGCTCTTCAGCCAGCGCATGGGCGAATGGTGGCCGGCCGGCCTCACCATCGGGGCCACGCCCATGAAGGCCGTGGTTATCGAGCCCAGGACCGGCGGGCGGTGGTACGAGCGCGGCCAGGACGGCGGCGAGACCGGCTGGGGCAAGGTGCTCGACTGGGCGCCGCCCGTACGGCTGCTCCTGGCTTGGCAGATCACCGCGGCGTGGAAATTCGACCCCGAATTCGAGACCGAACTGGAGCTGACCTTCACTCCACTCGGCGAGGGAACCCGGGTCCGTCTCGAACACCGCAATCTCGAACGCTTCGGGGAGGGCGCCGAGGCCATGGCCGCCCAGCTAGGCGGCGGTTGGCCGGGCATAGTCGAGGGCTTCGCCGCTTTCGCCAACCTTCATCAGGGAGAATGAACATGGACGAATTCGTGGTTTGGGGCGTGCCGGGCAGCCCCTATGTGCGCGCCGCCCTGCTGGGTCTGGAAGAAAAGAAGATGCGCTGGCGCCTGGCCCCGCTGGGAATGGGCGAGAACAAGAGCCCCGCCCATCTGGCGCGCCATCCGTTCGGCCGCATGCCGGTGGTCCAACACGGCGATTTCCGCCTCTACGAGGCTCAGGCCATCCTGCGCTATCTCGACAAGGTCGGCTCCGGGCCACGCCTGACCCCGGACGATCCGAAGGCCGAGGCGCGGATGAACCAGCTCATGGGAATCGCCGATTGGTACTTCCTGCCCCAGGTGAGTTCGGCGATCGTCTTCCAGCGGGTGGTGGCGCCGCGGTTCGGCTTGCCGGTGGACGAGGAGAAGATCGCCGCCGCCCTGCCGGGCGCTCGCCTCTGCATCGCCGAGGTCGCCCGGCTCCTCGGCGATCAGGCCTTCATGGCCGGCGATTCCTTGAGCCTCGCCGACCTCATGCTGGCGCCGCAGGTCGCCTTCCTGGCGGACTGCGCCGAGGGCCGCGAGATGCTGGACGCGCATCCCGATCTCGCCGCCTGGAACCGCCGCATGGGCGAGCGGCCCAGTCTGCAGGCGACGACCTGGGAACGGGTGGCCGAGAAGGCGGCCGCCTGAGCGGCCTTAAGCCGCCTTCTGCAACGACTTGTGGAGCAGGGTGATTGCCGCCTCGCGATCGATGCGCTCGATGGCGGCGACCTCGCGGGCCATGCGGTCGAGGGCCGATTCGTAGAGCTGGCGCTCGGAGTAGGACTGCTCGGGCTGGCTCTCGGAGCGGTGCAGATCGCGGACAACCTCAGCGATCGAAATGAGGTCGCCGGAGTTGATCTTGGCTTCGTACTCCTGGGCCCGACGGCTCCACATGGTGCGCTTGATGCGCGCCCGGCCCTTGAGGGTGGTGAGAGCCTGGGAGACGACATTGCCCTCGGCGAGGGCCCGCAGGCCAGCCGTCCGCGCCTTCTTGGTGGGCACGCGAAGGGTCATCTTCTCGTGGTCGAAAGTGATCACATAGACTTCGAGGGACATGCCGGCCACGGCCTGCGTCTCGACCCCGATGACCACGCCCACGCCGTGGGCGGGATAAACGACGTGGTCGCCAATCTTGTAGTCCAACTCGATCTTCGTGCTCACGATGCCGTGTTCCTTGCTTTCACGAGAGCACAAAGCTTTGTCCGCCGGATGGGGCATGCGGCCGCGTGTGCTCTTGGGGAGCCACTTATATAGCACAAAATCGTGCGGTTTGAAAGCCTTGCGGACTTACGACCCCGAGCCGGGCTTCTCGCTGAAGTATTTCTCCAGCTTTCCGGTCTCGCGCTCGAAGTCGGCGGCGTCGGCGGGCGGCTCGCCCTTGACCGTGATGTTGGGCCAGACCCGCGCATAGTCGGTGTTGATCTTCAGCCACTTGCCGTCCGGATCATCCTCGGTGTCGGGCTTGATGGCATCGACCGGGCACTCCGGCTCGCACACTCCGCAGTCGATGCATTCGTCGGGGCTGATCACGAGGAAGTTCTCGCCTTCGTAGAAGCAGTCGACCGGGCAAACCTCTACACAGTCCATATACTTGCAGCGGACGCAGGCATCAGTGACGATATAGGTCATTCACGAGACTCTGAGGGGAACGGACAGCGTGCGGCGGCGCGGTGTTTGTCAGTCCCTTTGGGCCAATGTCAATGCCGGGGCCTTCAGGCATCGGCGATCGGTTCGTACAGGCCGCGGGCTTCGGCGGGCGGCCCGCGACGGACGCCCAGGGCGAGGATGCGCACCGCAAAGGCCCGTGGCCCGATGGCGAATGCGACCTCATCGCCCACCCTGACGGTCCGCGCCGCCTTGCCGATTCGTCCGCTCGTCCGGCCGCGCGTGATCCGGATGCGGCCCTCGCCGGCCTTGGCCGCCGCCGCTCCGCGGGTCTTGAAGAACCTCGCGCGCCACAGCCAAACGTCGATGCGGACGCCGTCGTCAGGCACGACGCCGGCGGCGAGGCTTGCGGGGCCGAGGTGGCTCAAGAACGGCGAGAGCCTCGAAAGGCGAGGCGACGGGTCCGTTGGCGGCCGGAGCGCGTCGCCGGCGCCAAGCGTCCGGGCCCACCGAAACAAAACCGAGGGCGCGCAGAATCTGGCCGGCGCGAACAGGAGTGAGGCCCAGGCGCGCGAGGGCGTCGGCGTCGAGCACGGCCCCGCCGCCCAGCCGAGGCGCCAGGCGAATCGTCTCGGCCAGGCGCTCCAGCTCGACCGGCGGAAGCGCCAGGGGCCCGATCTGCGCCAAACCCATCAAGGCGTGAAGCCGCCCGTTCTGAGGAGAGCTTGCCGCAAAGGCGGCGGCAAGGCGCGCCGCGGCCGGATCGATCTGGCCCGGTAGCCACAGGCAGAAGGCGCCGATCTTGACGCCCAGGGCGCGCAGGGCGCGACGCTCGGCTTGGCTGAGGCTCGAGAGGTCCGGCTCGACGGCGCGCCGGTCGATGACCCCTCCGGCCTGCGCCAGACGCCAGGCGACTCCGCGCGCGAGACCGCGCAGGCTCCCCCCCGACACGGCCCGGCTCAGGCGGTCCAGGCCCGCGAAGCGCGCCCTCCCCTCCCCGGCCACGAAGGCCTCCAGGCGGCGCACCGCCCGCTCGCGCGCCACATGGGCCCCGATCTCGGTAAGCAGGCGGATGCTCGGCGAAAGAGGATCGCCACCGGCGATGGCTCCCGCGGCCGTCCCGCGCCACAGCACCAAACCGTCTGGCGAGACCGCCAGGGCCTCGTCGCGTTCGGCGGCCAGGGCCCCCAGACGGCGATTGATCTCCGGAGCGACCACCCGCTCGGCGGCCCGGCGGAGGGCCTTCTGGGCCAGCATCCCGGCGCCCTTGGCCGGCTCCCAGGCGAGACCCGTCAGCCGCCCGACCGCGAAGCCCTCGACCGTGACCTGACCGTCGCCGCCAATGCCGGCCAGGACCTCGGTGTTTTCGCCTAGCCCGCGCAGCAGCGCGCTGGTCCGTCGGTCGACGAACCGGGCCATCAGCTTTTCATGCAAGGTGTCGGAGAGGCGGTCCTCGAGGCTGCGGGCCCGCTCGCGCCAGTGCGTGGGATCGGCCAGCCAGTCGGGCCGGTGGGCCACGTAGGCCAGGGTGCGCACGCCGGCGAGCCGCGCCGAGATGGTCTCGATCTCGCCGTCCAGTCGATCGAGGCGGCCCAGGCCCTCGGCCATCCAGTCCTCGGCGATCACCTCGCCGGGGCCGGTGAGATGGTCGAAGAGATCGCCGACCATGCGGACATGGTCGTCGAGGGTCGTCTTGCGGAAATCCGGCGTCTGGCAAGTCTCCCACAGGCGAATGAGGCAGGACCGGTCGGCGGCCCGCCGGACGATCGCAGGCTCGGCGGCGAGGCGGCGAAGCACCCGCTCGTCGAGGGTTTCCTCCGAGGCCTTGAGGCCCGGCCGTGGGGCCGGGGCCGAGAGCGACCTCAGCAGGGACGCGAGATCGCGCAGGTCGAGATCGCCGTTGCGCCACAGCGCCGTTTCCACGGGATCGAAGCGATGGGCCTCGACGGCGTCGACCATGTGCTCGTCCATCGTCTCACAGCCCGCGGTGGTCCCGAAGCTCCCGTCGGTGCGGAAGCGGCCGGCGCGGCCGGCGATCTGGCCGACCTCGTGGGCGAAGAGGGGGCGGGTGCGGCGGCCGTCGAACTTGGCGAGGCCGGCGAAGGCCACATGGTCGACGTCCATGTTGAGGCCCATGCCGATGGCATCGGTGGCGACCAGGAAATCGACCTCGCCGGACTGGAAGAGGGCGACCTGGGCGTTGCGGGTGCGCGGCGAGAGCGAGCCCATGACCACCGCCGCCCCGCCCCTCTGGCGGCGGATGAGTTCGGCGATGGCGTAGACTTCCTCGGCCGAGAAGGCGACCACGGCGCTGCGCCTGGGCAAGCGACTGACCTTGCGCGCTCCGGCGAAGGAAAGGGCCGAATAGCGCTCGCGAAACTCGATCCTCGCTTCGGGGAGCAGCCGGCGGACCAGAGGGGCCATGGTCGCCGCCCCCATCAACATGGTCTCGCCGCGCCCGCGGGCATGCAGCAGGCGGTGGGTGAAGACGTGACCGCGCTCCGGATCGGCGACCAGCTGGATCTCATCGACCGCCAGGAATTCTACCGGCCGCGCCAGCGGCATGGCCTCCACCGTGCACACGAAGTAGGCGGGCCGCGGCGGGATGATCTTTTCCTCGCCGGTGATCAGGGCGACCGCGCGCGGCCCCTTGGCGGCGGCCACCCGATCGTAGATCTCCCGGGCCAGCAACCGCAGGGGCAGGCCGATCATGCCGCTGGCGTGGCCCAGCATCCGCTCGACCGCCAAGTGGGTCTTGCCGGTGTTGGTGGGGCCGAGGACCGCGACGACGTTAAGAGGCATGGTTAACGGCCGCGAACAGGAGGCAAACGAATCATGACCGAATCAGCGATCTCGTCTCATTCGGTTTTTGTTCCCTACAACCTATTGTATAGGAAAGGAAATTAACCACAATTGGAGCGCACCAGGACGGAAATGGCGATGAACACGTTAAGACATATGGGCCCGCTGGCGGCGATTGTCGCTTTCACCGCCGCCCCCGTCTTCGCCGCGGGGCCGGCCTGACTCACTCTGCCCGCCCCCGCCGCGCTCCCGCCGCCCTCCGCCAGCGGCTACGCGGCCCACGACGGGGCGCGGATCTTCTATGAGACCTTCGGGGCCGGCTCGCCGGTCGTCCTGCTGCACGGGGGCTTGGCCAGCGGCCGCTACTGGGGAAACCAGATCGGGACGCTCGTCGCCGACCATCACCGGGCCATCCTCATCGACAGCCGCGGCCACGGTCGCAGCTCGCGCGACTCTCGCCCATTCAGATATGAGCTGATGGCCTCCGATGTCATCGCGGTGATGGACGCCCTGAAGATCCGCCGCGCGGCGGTGGTCGGGTGGAGCGACGGAGCGATCATCGGCCTCGTCATGGCCCTGCACGAGCCGGAGCGGCTCACCCGGGTTTTCGCCTTCGCCGCCAATATGGATCCCACCGGCGTCACGCCAGACGTCCTCGCCAATCCTACCTTCGCGCGCTTCATCGGAGAGGCCGCGGCGAGTTATGCGCGGATCTCACCCACCCCGGAGGGCTTCGCCGACTTCTCGGCCGCCATCAACAAGATGTGGGATACGGAGCCGAACTATCGGGCCGCCGACCTCGCCCGCATCTCCATCCCGGTGGCGATCGTCGA
>DASZKO010000229.1:0-3595 GCA_035605655.1 Caulobacteraceae bacterium
CGCGCCTATCCGACCTTCTCCTCGACCGCCGGCAGTCTGTAATCGGCGAAGGCCTGGCGGATCAGCTTCTTGTCGATCTTGCCGGTCGGGCCCAGCGGGATGTCGTCGACGAATTCCACCGCGTCGGGCATCCACCAGCGGGCGATCTTGCCGTCCAGAAAGCGCAGGAACTCTTCCGGCTCGGCGCGCTCGCCTTCCTTGAGCCTGACCAGCAGGAGGGGCCGCTCGTCCCACTTGGGATGGGCGATGCCGATCACCGCGGCCATGAAGGCCTTGGGATGGCCGGCGGCGATGTTCTCGATCTCGATGGAGCTGATCCATTCGCCGCCGGACTTGATGACGTCCTTGGCCCGGTCGGTGATCTGCATGAAGCCGGCGCCGTCGATGGTCGCCACATCGCCGGTGTCGAAGTAGCCTTCGGGATCGAGGATGTCTCCGCCCTCGCCCTTGAAGTATTCGCCGGCGATGAACGGCCCCTTGATCTTGAGGCGTCCGAAGCTCTCCCCGTCGTGCGGCCGGTGGGCGCCCTCGTCGTCGGTGAGCTTGAGCTGGACGCCGAGCGGCGGGCGGCCCTGCTTGAGCCTGAACGGCATCTGCTCCTCGAAGGGGAGGGCGGCGATCTCGGGCGTCATGGTGGCCAGAGTGCCGAGCGGCGAGGTTTCGGTCATCCCCCAGGCGTGGACGACCTCGACGCCGTAGTCGTCGTGGAAGGCGCGGATCATCGCCTCGGGGACGGCCGAGCCGCCGATCACCACCCGCTTCAAGGTGGTGAAATGCTCGCCGGTGGCGCGCAGGTGGGCGAGCAGCATCTGCCAGACGGTGGGGACGGCGGCGGACATGGTCACGCGCTCGGTCTCGATCAGCTCGAGGATCGAGGCGCCGTCCATCTTCTGGCCGGGCATGATCAGCTTCGCGCCCACCGCCGGGCAGGAGAAGGTCAGGCCCCAGGCGTTGGCGTGGAACATCGGCACCACGGCCAGCACCGTGTCGCGCACCGACAGCCCCATGACGTCGGTCTGCAGGGTGACCAGGGTGTGCAGGAAGTTGGAGCGGTGGGAGTAGAGCACCCCCTTGGGATTGCCGGTGGTGCCGGAGGTGTAGCAGAGGCCGCAGGCGGTGTTCTCGTCGAACCCGCCCCAGGCGATGTTCCCGTCGTGGGCCTCGATCAGGGCTTCCGAGGACAGGGCGCCCGGGAAGCCCGCCGCCGCCACCCGGTCCGGATCGCCGAAGACGATGACGTGCTCGACGCTGGTCATCCTGGCCCGGTGCTCGGCCAGGACCGGCAGGAAGGTGACGTCGGTGAACAGGACCTTATCGCCGGCGTGGCCGATGATGTAGCAGAGCTGGTCGGGAAAGAGGCGCGGGTTGAGGGTGTGGCACACCGCGCCCATCCCCATGGCCGCATACCAGGCCTCGACGTGGCGGCCGGAGTTCCACGCCAGGGTGGCGACCCGGTCGCCCTTGACCACGCCCAGCGCCGCCAGGGCCGAGGAGAGCCGCCGGGCGCGGTGGGCGATGTCCCCGTAGGTGGTCCGCACAATGGGACCTTCGATGGAGCGGGTGACCACTTCGCGCTCGCCATGCCAGTGGGCGGCGTGCTCGATGATCCGATCCACGGTCAGCGGCCAGTCCTGCATCAACCCGCGCATGGGGCGTCTCCGTTCGAATACCGGCGAAAACCTGCGTCATTAGCGCCAGAAGGTCCATCCACAGATGTCGCCGATGCTATCTTCCTCCCTCCCCTTCTCATGGGCTACCGCGTTCACACATCTCGTCAGGCGGCCGAAAGTCACCTCTCCCATGGGGAGAGGGAGGGGCCCGCCGGAGCGCGAAGCGCTGCGGTGGGAAGGTGAGGGGGTAAGGCGCCGCAGGAGAAGGCTCGATCCCCTGCCGGAGCAGGCAAAACGGCAGGCCGCGTAATCCCTCACCTTCCCACTCGCTTCGCTCGCGGGCCCCTCCCTCTCCCGCCGGGAGAGGGGTTCAAGGCGGCCCCAAAGATGTGTGAATGCGATAGCCCCATCCAGGGGAAGGAGGATGTGATGATTTGCGTCACATGCGGATCAGGTCCCGCGCCACGGCGTCGAGATCGGCGGTGATCGGGGCGCGTTTCCAGGCGACCGGGCCGAGGTCGCGGGCGAGCTGGCGATCGAGGACGGCGCCGTCGGCCTCGGAGGCGTCGCCCCGGCGGGCGGCGAGACGCTGGCGCAGGACGGCGGGATCGCCGTCCAGCCATAGGCCGCGCGCGCCGAGGCGGTCGGCGCGGACGCGCGTGTCGGGATCCAGGAAGGTGGCATCGAGGATCGCCGAGCGGCCGGCGGCCGTCACTCGCCCGGCCAGATCGAACATCTCCCCGTAGACCGCCACGTCGGCCGCGGGGTCATGGACCCCGGCGCCGACGAGCCTGAGGCGGATCTCGTCGCTGCGCAGGACGACCGCGCCGGGCGCATTGGGAACGAGGGGCGCCAGACGCCGCGCGAAATGGGTCTTGCCGGACCCCGAGAGGCCGCCGACCGCGAAGAGGCGCGGGGCGGGCGGATGGAGCGCCTCGAGGGCCGCCGCGAGGTAGGCGCCGGCCATCTCCGCCTCGCCCGTGGCGGCGGTGACGTGGGCCCGCACCGCGGCGCGGATCGAGATGAAGAGCGGCAGGGCGGCGAGGCCTTCCCACTGGCCGGCCGGAAAGCCACGCGCCGCCTCGTCGAGCCACGCATCGAGGAGCCGGTTGGCCGGTTCGGCCCGTCCTCTGGCCGCGAAGTCCATGATCGGGAAGGCGGCGTCGTAGAGGACATCGATCCGGCTCAGCCGGTCGTTGAACTCGATGCAGTCGAAAAAGACCGGGACGCCGGCCTCCATCAGGATGTTGCCGAGGTGGAGATCGCCGTGGCACGGGCGGCCGAAGCCTTGCGCCCGGCGAGCCTCGAGGAGGGGGCCGAACCGCTCCGCCGCCGCCGCGGTGGCCTCGATCAGCCGTTCGACGGCATCCGGATCGAGGCTCGAGGCGCGCAGAGCCGCCTCGTTGGTCCCGGCCGTATAGGCGATGCCGGCCGCGCCGCCGCCGTCGCGGGCGATGGACGCGGCGAGGTGATCGCGGGCGATCATCCGTCCGATGGTCTCGGCGAGATCGCCGTCCACGCTTTGAGGATGGTTGGCGAGCACCGCGTCGGGATCGAACCGGCGCATCTCGAGCAGCCACTCGACGGCCTCTCCGGCCCCGCCGAGCGCAAAGCCGGTCCCCTCGCGGCGGATCGGGCGCACGGCCCGGTAGATATCGGACGCCCAGCGGCGGTTGAAGGCGAGTTCGCGGTCGAGAGCCCATTTGCGCTTGGCCGCGGTGGAAAAATCGAGGAACGGCAGCTTCACCGGGCGCTTGATCTTCCAGGCAACGCTTCCGGCCAAGTGGATGCGGGCGCAGGAGGTCTCGATCGTGCGCTCGGCGCGCCCGGCCAGCCAGGCCGCCACGTCGTCCCAGACGGGCCCCTCGCTCACGGGAAGAGGCGCTGGGTGGTCCATGTCTCGCCGGCGCGGGTGAAGGCCAGGCGCTCGTGCAGGCGGAAGGGGCGGCTCCTCCAGAACTCGATGCTCGCCGGGACGAGGCGGT
>DASZKO010000004.1:0-20007 GCA_035605655.1 Caulobacteraceae bacterium
GTAGACGCCATAGATCATGCCGCCGACGCCGGCCATTTCGCCCATGCTCATGCCGCGGGCCTTGACGAGGTAGAGCGGCAGCCAGGAGATCACGAAGTAGAAGCCGTAGTTGGAGCAGAAGTGGCCGATCGCCGCGCCCCAGGCGTCCCGGCGGGCGAGGATCTGGCGATAGGACGGCGAAGGGACGGCCGGAGCCGCCATGGCCTCGCGGTCGAGATGGCGGGTCGCCCGCCACCAGGGAATGAGCCACAGGGCCGAGACGGCGCCGAAGATCAGGAAGGCCGGACGCCATCCCGCCGCCGCCATCAGGTTGCCGCCGGCCCAGGTGCCGAACGCCGGTCCCAGCGCCAGGCCGACGCCGATGAGGCCGTTGGCGGCGCCCAGCCGCGAACTCGGCAGGTGCTGGGCCAGCAGCTTGGAGCTGCACGGAAAGGCGGCGCTCTCGCCGATCCCCAGCAGCAGGCGCAGGACGATGAGGGCGGCGAAGCCGCTGACCAGGCCGGTGGCCGCCGTGGCCAGGGACCACAGGGCGAGCCCCAGCCCCAGGGTGCGATAGGGGTTGAGGCGGTGGGCCAGCCAGCCGGCGATCGGCTGGCCGGGGGTGTAGGTCCAGTAGAAGGCCGAGGCGAGGAGGCCGATCTGGCCGGCGCTCAGGTCGAGCTGATCCTTCATCAGCGGCGTGGCGGTGGCCAGATTGCCGCGGTCGACGTAGTTGATGAACACCGACAGGGCGAGCAGGGGCACGACCGCCGCGCCGATCGCCAGCGGCTTGGTCTCCAGACGTCCGACAACCCCCTCAGCCGCCATCTCGCCCCTCCAGGCCGGAGTGTGTCAGGAATCGCGGCCGGCGCAATCGCTCGCGAGCGGGCCCGCCCTCATCTTCTTGATCCGCTCTTCCCTGCGAAAGCAGGGACCCAGTAACGTCCAGCTTGACGCCCCTCCCTAATCCTCCCATGCGAAGCGGGGGAGGGGGACCACGAAGTGGTGGAGGGGGCAGCCGCGCGCCAAACCTTCGTCGGTAGAGCACCCGCCGAAATTGGCCGGTCAATCCCGTCGCTTCCCGCCCCCTCCACCCCTTCGGGGTCCCCCTCCCCCGTAAACGGGGGAGGATTCTCATATGAGAGCGGAGGAGGGGGGCCTAGTGGGCGGCCTCCACGGGTTCGGCCGGCATGGCCTTGGGGGGCCGCAGCAGCAGCAGGAGCGGGCCCATGACGACGATCATGGCGATCATCACGGCGAACATGGCGTCGTAGCCGATCATCGACGCCTGGCGGGTGACCTCGCCGTTGAGGGCCTGGATGCCGAAGTCGGTGCCGGGATCGAGGACCGGCGGCAGGGCGGCGCGAAACACCGGATCGGAGGGGACGACGTGGGTCGCCAGCACCTGGTGGGCGAGGGCGCTCTGGCGGATCACTCCGGCCTGGAGCAGGGAGATGCCGGCGCTGGAGCCGAGGCTGCGGGCCATGGTGCTGACGATCGTTCCCTCGGTGCGGTGGATCGGGGCCAAGGTGGCGTAGGCGAGCGCGGTGAGCGGGGCAAACATCAGGCCGGTGCCCAGGCCCTGGATGAAGCCGCTGATCATGATCGGCTCGCTGGTCATCATCAGGTCGAAGCGGCTCATCTGCCACAGGGCCACGGCCGAGAGCCCCAGGCCTACGAAGAGCACCGGCCGCGCCCCGAACCGGGTGAGGAGGAACGGCACGGCTATGAAAGCGATGAGCGAGCCCACGCCCCGCGGCATGCTCGCCAGGCCGCTCTGAAGCACGGTGAAGCCCATCAGGTTCTGCATCAGCGAGGGCAGCAAAGCGGAGCTGGAGAACAGCAGGGCCCCGACGAAGAAGCCGAAGATCGTCGTGGCCACGAAATTGCGGTCCTTGGCGAGGTCGCGATGGAAGAAAGGCTCGGGGGCGGTGAAGGTCTGGATCACGAAGATCCACAGGCCGATCACCGCCGCGGCGCCCTCCAGCCAAATCTCGGCGGAATCGAACCAGTCCTGGCCGGGCCCGCGGTCGATCATCAGCTGGAAGGCGCCGACGAAGACGATGAGACCGCCGCAGCCGACGAAGTCGAAGGGCCGCTCGCGTCCTCCTGGATCGTCGTCCATGAAGGTCGATAGGCCGAGGAAGGCCAGGATGCCGATCGGCAGGTTGATGTAGAAGACCCAGCGCCAGGAGTAGTTTTCGGTCAGCCAGCCGCCGAGAGCGGGACCGACGATCGGCCCCAGGATCACCGCCGAGCTCCACACCGCCATCACCGCCGGGATCTGGCGGGGCGGATAGATGTCGAGCATCACCGTCTGTGACAGCGGCATCATCGAGGCCCCGGCTATGCCCTGGAGCAGGCGGAAGAAGACGATCTCCGGCAGGTTGGTGGCGATGCCGCACAGCATCGAGGCGAGCGTGAAGCCGGCGATCGAAATCAGGAACATCCGTTTGCGGCCAAACTTCTGGGCCAGCCAGCCGCTGAGCGGGGTCATGATGGCGGCGGCGATGATGTAGGAGGTCAGCACCCAGACGATCTGGTCCTGGGCCGCCGACACGCTGCCCTGGATGTGCGGCAGGGCGACGTTGGCGATGGTGCTGTCGAGGGTGTTCATCAGCGTCGCCAGCATCAGGGCCGCGGTGATCGGCCGGCGGTTGTCGATGTCGCGCTGAGACGTCATGCGTCGTCCGTGTCCCCTCGGGCGGCCGGTTCGACCGGACTCACTTGACGGTCGCGATCTTACAAGCCTTCAGTGCGTTCACATCCAGGTAAATGCCGGTAAGTCATAATTGCCGGCCGCGCGGTGGGGCGCCCAAGTCGAGTTGGTAGAGTTTGAATCCATGGATCATTTCGACGTTCTGATTGTCGGGGCCGGGATTTCCGGGGTGGGGGCGGCCTATCACCTCAAGACCCGCTGCCCGGGTCGGACCTTCGCCATCTTCGAGGCCCGCCACGCCATGGGCGGGACCTGGGACCTGTTCCGCTATCCCGGCGTGCGCTCGGATTCGGACATGTTCACCCTGGGCTTCGCCTTCCGCCCGTGGACCGAGGCCAAGGCCATCGCCGACGGGCCGGCGATCCTCGATTACCTGACTGAGACCGCTAGGGCGTATGGGATCGACCGCCATATCCGCTACGGCCGCAAGGTGACGGCCGCGGCGTGGTCTTCGGAAACCTCGCGGTGGACGGTGGAGTTCGAGCGCGGGGCCGGGGACCCGCCGGAGAAGGTCACCTGCAACTTCCTCCACATGTGCGCCGGCTATTACAACTACGCCCAGGGCTACCGGCCGCGGTTCGCCGGCGAGAGCGCCTTCGCCGGGACGATCGTCCACCCGCAATTCTGGCCGGCCGACCTCGATTACGCCGGCAAGAAGGTGGTGGTGATCGGCTCGGGAGCCACCGCCGTCACCCTCGTCCCGGAAATGGCCAGGGACGCAGCCCACGTCACCATGCTCCAGCGCTCGCCGACCTATGTCGTCTCGCGCCCGGCCGAGGACGCGTTCGCCAACCAGCTGCGGGCGCGCCTGCCGGCGAGGCTCGCCTACGCCCTCGTCCGGTGGCGCAATGTGCTCCTGCAGATGTGGTTCTTCCGGATGACCCGCCGCCGGCCGGCCAAGGTCAAGGCGGCAATCATCGACATGGTCCGCGCCGCCCTGCCCGAGGGCTACGACGTCGCCACCCATTTCACGCCGCGGTACAATCCCTGGGACCAGAGGCTGTGCCTGGTTCCCGACGCCGACCTCTTCGAGGCGATCAAGAGCGGCGCCGCCTCGGTGGCCACCGACGAGATCGTCCGCTTCACGCCCACCGGCATCTCGCTCAAGTCGGGCGCCGAACTGGACGCCGACATCATCGTCACCGCCACCGGCCTCGATCTGCAACTGATGGGCGGGCTCCAGGTCAGCGTCGACGGGGCGAGCGTCGATCTGCCGGGGACCTTCAGCTACAAGGGGATGATGTACAGCGGGGTCCCCAACCTCGCCTCCAGCTTCGGCTACACCAACGCCTCGTGGACCCTGAAGGCGGACCTCACCGCCGAATACCTCTGCCGCCTGCTCAACCACATGCTGCGCCACGGCTACAGCGAGTGCCGGCCCTCGGACGCCGCCCCGGATCTCGAGGCCGAGCCTTGGCTCAGCCTGACGTCCGGCTATGTGGCCAGGGCCGTCGACCGCCTGCCCAAACAGGGCAAGAAGATCCCCTGGCGGGTACACCAGAACTACGCCCTCGACCTGATGGCCTTCCGCTTCGGGGCCCTCGAAGACGGGGTCATGAAGTTCTCTCGCCCGCACGAGCCGGCGACGGCGCAGGGCCCAGCGGCCTATGCCCCCGCCCCGGAGATGGCCCAGGCCTGAACACCGCCCGTTGCCTTTCGCGGCGTCAAGGGCGCAGGCTGAGGTGCTTGGGCATTTGAAGGATGCGGCCATGGAGCTGATCAGCGACACCGTCGAGGTCGACGCCCCCAAGGGTCCGGCCCACGCCCCGGTCTGGCCGGCCAGCCCCCTGGAGCTGTGGAATCCCGACCTTTTCCGGCAGGGTCCGCCGCACGCCGGCTTCGCCTGGCTGAGGGCCCATGCGCCGGTGGCCTGGAACGAGGAGCCGGGCGAGCGGCCGGGGTTCTGGTCGGTCACCCGCTACGAGGACGTCATGCGGGTCAACGGCGATCCGGCGACCTTCTCCTCGCAGAAGGGCGGCATATTGATGGCCCACGTGGGCCGGCCGGAATCGCAGCTCGCCAGGGCCTCGCTGGACGCCATGATCAACATGGACGCGCCCGCCCATCTGCTGCTGCGCCGCGAGCACATGCCCTATTTCACGCCGAGCTATCTGCGCGGCCTCACCGACCGGATCGAGGCCGAGACGGGCCGGCTGCTCGGCGCCATGGCCCCGCTCGGCCACTGCGACCTGGTGCCCATGCTCTCGGCCCAGCTGCCCCTCTTCACCCTGTGCGAAATCCTCGGCGTGCCCCAGGAGGATCGGCCCAAATTCCTGACCTGGATGCACTTCCTGGAGCTGGCCAATTCCTTCGCCGCCGAGCGGGCCGGCGACGCCGAGGGCGTGGAAGGAGCTGTCGCCGACCTCCCGCCGGAAGCGCAGGCCTTCATCGAGGCCTTCAGGGCGGCCATCGACGAGATGTTCGAATATGGCCGCGACATGCTGCGCAAGCGGCGCGAGGATCCCCGCGCCGACCTGATGAGCGCCATCGCCCGGGCCCAGCTCGACGGCGAGTTCCTGGCCGACGAATACCTCGACGGCTCGTGGCTGCTGATCGTCTTTGCCGGCAACGACACCACCCGCAACACGATCAGCGGCAGCATGGGCCTGCTCACGGATTTCCCCGATGAGAAGGCCAAGCTGATGGCCCGGCCCGAGCTCATCGGCGGGGCGGTCAACGAGTTCATCCGGATGATCAGCCCGGTGATCTACATGCGCCGCACGGCGACCGCCGACGTGGAGATCGCCGGCCAGAAGATCGCGCCCGGCGAGAAGGTGATCATGTACTACGGCTCCGCCAACCGCGACGCGGCGGTCTTTCCCGATCCCGATCGCCTGGACGTCGAGCGGGCCAACGCCGACAAGCACGTGGCCTTCGGCTACGGACCGCACACCTGCATCGGCAAGCGGGTGGCGCAGATCCAGCTCGAGGCGGTGTGGCGCCAGATGCTGGTCCGCTTCCCCGACATCCACCAGGCGGGGCCGAGCGAGGTGGCCCCCAACAACTTCGTCTACGCCATCAAGAGCATGCCGGTGGCCTTCACCCCGGCCTGAGGACCGCCGATCTCGGATGCGGCTTGACTCCGCGTCGCATAATCAGATCGATCGCCTGGTCGCCGATCACAACCGGAGAGCGCCAATGTCCCAGAGCGAGATCGATCACGTCCGCGCCTTCCTGGCCCAGACCCCGGCCAATCTCTCCCAGGACGAGCTCCGCGCCGCCTATGACGGCATAGGCGCGGCCTTCCCCACGCCGCCGGATGTCGTCCTCGAGACGATCGAGATCGGCGGGACGCCGGCGGAATGGTCCACGGCCCCCGGCGCGGCCGGCGACCGGGCGATCCTCTATCTGCACGGCGGCGGCTATGTGATCGGCTCGATCGCCAGCCACCGGCACCTGGCCGCGGCGCTCGGCCGGGCGGCCAAGGCGCGCGTCCTCAGCCTCGGCTACCGCCTGGCGCCGGAACATCCCTTTCCGGCCGCGGCCAACGACGCCCTGGCCGGCTATCGCTTCCTGCTCGAGAGCGGCTTCGCGCCGGGCCACATCGCGGTGGCCGGCGACAGCGCCGGCGGCGGCCTGACCGTGGCGACCCTGGTGGCCATCCGCGACGCCGGCCTCGCCCAGCCGGCCTGCGGATTCTGCATTTCGCCGTGGGTCGACCTCGAGGGCCTGGGCGCCTCGATGACCTTGAAGGCGGCCGAGGATCCGATGGTCCAACTCGAAGGCCTGTCGGGCATGGCGAGCGCCTATCTCGCCGGGGCGTCGCCGCGCACGCCCCTGGCCGCGCCGTTGCACGCCGATCTGAAGGGCCTGGCGCCGCTGCTCATCCACGTGGGCTCGGCCGAGACCCTGCTCGACGACGCCACGCGGCTCGCCGCCGCGGCCGCCCACGCCGAAGTCGAGGTGCGGCTGGAGGCATGGCCGAGAATGATCCACGTCTGGCACTTCTTCCACCCGATGCTCACCGAGGGCCGGCGGGCGATCGCCAGCGCCGGCGACTACATCAGCGATCGGATGGACGAGGCCGACAGCCTCAGCGCCGCCGCCTAGAGGCTCGCCGCCCGGGCTGAATCGCCTCTGATCAGCCAGGCCGTGTTTCGCAATGACCGCCCCACCCCCCGCTCTTCCCCGCGAAAGCGGGGATCCAGGCTTTTTTGATGGCTTTCTACGTCTACATCCTGGCCAGCCAGCGCAACGGCACGCTCTACACCGGATATACCGACGATCTATATCGGCGAATGACCGAGCACCGAGCCAGTACGTTGAGCCGGTTCACCGCCAAGTACGGCGTTACCCTGCTGGTCTTTCACGAGGCCCATGAGACCCGCGAAGCCGCATGGACGCGCGAGCGGCGGATCAAAAAGTGGCGGCGGGGATGGAAGATCGAGCTGATCGAGCGGTTCAATCCGGCCTGGCGAGATCTGTTCGCGGACATGCAGTAACGAAAAACGCCTGGGTCCCCGCTTTCGCGGGGAAGAGCGGGTTTTGAGAGATCCGTCCGCGTTCATCTCAGCCGTCTCTTGCCCTAGAGGCTGGCGACCCGCCAGTAGAAGCCGCTGAGGGGGGTGACCTGGTCGGCCCCGGTGTCGATATCGCGCAACCAGGCGCGGCCGTGGTGGAGGCTCATGACCCGATAGATCGGCAGACCGCCGGCGGCGGCGGAGACGAGATCGCCGGCCGCGACGCCTCGCGCCGCGGCGCCGTCGAGGAATTCCCAGTCGATGTGGCGCGCCTGATCGCTCATCAGGGCCCCTCCTTGCTCTCGATTCAGGCGCGCGCGGAATGCGGCCATGTGGCGCACTGTGTCGGAAAGATGCTGAAGAAACTCTGAAATGGCTGGTCAGGCGGCGTTCATCGCGACCCGTCAGGCGAGCTTGACCATCCGCTTGCCGACATTGTCGCCGGCCAGCAGGCCAACGAGGGCGGCGGGCAGGGAGTCGAGGCCCTCCATCACGTCCTCGCGCACCTTCAGCTGGCCGGATTCGACCCAGGCGTGGAGTTCGCGCAGGGCCGCCTCCCGGCGATCGTAGAAATCCATGACCACGAAGCCTGTGAGCGTCAGCCGCTTGGTCACGATGAGCCCTGGAACCCCGCGGGGCCCGTGCGGCGGGGCCTCGCCATCGTATTGCGACACAGCGCCGCAGCAGGCGATCCGGCCGTGCAGGTTCATGTTGAAGAGGCAGGCCTCGAGGATGTCGCCGCCGACATTGTCGAAATAAACGTCGACACCATCCGGGCACGCGGTCCTCAGGGCGCGGCGCGTGTCGCCAGCCTTGTAGTCGACGGCGGCGTCGAACCCCAGTTCGCTCTGAATGAGCGCGCATTTGGCCGCGCCGCCGGCGATGCCCACCGTGCGGCAGCCCTTGATCCTGGCGATCTGGCCAACGATCGACCCTACCGAACCGGCCGCCGCCGACACAGCGACGGTCTCGCCGCTCCGCGGCCGGCCGCATTCGAGCAGGCCGAAATAGGCGGTGAGCCCGGCGACGCCGTAGACGCTGAGCAAATGAGTGAGCGGCTCCATTCGGGGCAAAGCGCGAAGATGCCTGGCGGCGAGGACCGCCCATTCCTGCCAGCCTGTATCGGCGAAGACGAGATCGCCGGGCGCGAGGTGCTCGGCGCGGCTTTCGACCACCTCGGCCAGGGCCCCACCGGCCATGACGTCGCCGGCCTTCAGCGCCGAGCGGTAGGTGGCGCCCTGCATCCAGGCCCGGTTGGCGGCATCGAGGGAGACGTAGAGCACGCGCAGCAGCACCTCGCCCTCGGCCGGCGAGGGACGCTCGGCCGTGCTGGTAGTGAAGTGCTCCTTGCCGAGCCTGCCTTGCGGCAGTTGCGAAAGTACGATCCGGCGGTTGTCCATGGCGGGTCTCCCTCGTCTGTCATACTCGCCATGATCCAAGGCCCGCGTCACGAGGGATTTTCCCGACGCTTCGCGCGGAGTAGGATTTCCCCGGCTGGGAACAAGCAAGAAGGATCGGCGATGGCCTCCGCCTGGATTGAGAACGGCCCGGTCTCCCTGCCGCCGAAGTCGCTCGCCCTGGGAGTGGCCGGCGCCATGGTCGTGCTGGCTTTTGTCGGGGTGGGGCTCGGCATGCACGCCTCCTGGCGCGAAAACGGCGCGCCCGATCTTTCCGGCGCCGCCTCGGCCAGCGGTGATTCCGCCGACACCCTCGTCGCCAAGCCGATCGTCGATCTGCCGCCGCCGCCGGTGGCCGCCGCCACCAACGAGGTGACCGCCGACGCCAAGGACGAGGACAAGGCCGACGCCATTCAGGAAAAGACCGCCGAGGCCCAGCAGATCCAGGCCACGGCGTCCAAGTCCGGCGCCGACATCGACACGATCCTCACCTCCCCCAGCGAAAAACCGCCCGCCCCCGCCAAGCCGGCCACCGACGAAACCCCGCCCGGGCCGCCGGTGAAGAGCGACGTGCCGTTCTGAACCGCGCCTAAGGCCCCGTCAGAAGTCGTTCGACGACGGCTCTGGCTTCGGGAGTCGACCAGTCGGCGCCGCCGGCCAGGCGGGCGCGCTCCACGCCGTGGCGATCGAAGATCACCGTGGTCGGCATGTCCCCCACCGGCGGGGCGAAGGCAAAGGCGAGGCGGTAGGTCGGCTCGGTGTAGAAGGCGAGCGGCGGGTTCTTGGCGATGAAGGCGCGCCCGGCGGTCTCGTCGTCGCCCTTTCCGACGCTGATCGGCACGATGGCCACCGCTCGCCCGGCCTCGCCGCCGGCCAGCCTGGCCAACGAGGGGATCTCCGCCTTGCACGGCGGGCACCAGTTGGCCCAGAGGTTGACCACCACGACCTTGCCCTTGAACTCGGCCAGGGTGTGCGCCTGGCCGGCGCCGTCGCGGAACGCCACCCGCGGGGCGGGGGCCGGATGGAGGCTGGGCTTGAGAGCGGCCATCGGTCCGCGGGCCAAATCCGAGAGATCCCCTGGCGGCTTGGAACAGCCGGTGGGGCCGTATAGAAGCGCCAGGGCCCCCGCCAGGGCCAGAAACATGGTTCTCATATGACCGACGACTCCGGCAATGCCGGTCACTCTCTATGGGGCGCGCGGTTCTCCGCCAAGCCCGGCGAGGCGATGGCGGCGATCAACGCCTCGATAAGCGTGGACAAGCGCCTGGCCGGCGAGGACCTGGCCGGATCGCGGGCCCACGCCGCCATGCTGGCGCAGGCGAGGATCATCTCCGCCGCCGACGCCCAGGCGATCATCCACGGCCTGGACGCCATCGAGGCGGAAATCGTCGAGGATAGATTCCGCTATCGGGACGAATTCGAAGACATCCACATGAATGTCGAGGCGCGCCTGGCCGAGCTGATCGGCCCGGCGGCCGGGCGCCTGCACACCGCCCGCTCGCGCAACGACCAGGTGGCGCTGGACATGCGCCTGTGGACCCGCGCCGCCTGCGATCAGGCCGCCCAGGGCCTGGCGGATCTGCAGCGGGCCCTGATCGCCAAGGCCGAGACCCACGCCGACACCCTGATGCCCGGCTTCACTCACCTCCAGTCGGCCCAGCCGGTGAGCTTCGGCCATCACCTGATGGCCTATGTGGAGATGTTCGCCCGCGACGCCGGCCGGTTCGCCGACGCCCGCGCCCGCATGAACGAGAGCCCGCTCGGGGCGGCGGCCCTGGCGGGAACCGCCTTCCCCATCGACCGCGAGGCGACGGCCAGGACGCTCGGTTTCGATCGCCCGACCGCCAATTCCCTGGATAGCGTCTCCTCGCGCGACTTCCTCCTCGAAGCCCTGGCGGCGGCGACGATCGCCGCCACCCACCTCTCCCGCCTGGCCGAGGAGATCGTCCTGTGGACGACCCCGCAGTTCGCTTTCGTGGCCCTGTCCGACGCTTTCACCACCGGCTCGTCGATCATGCCGCAGAAGCGCAACCCGGACGCCGCCGAGCTGGTCCGCGCCAAGGTCGGCCGGATCCTGGGGGCGTTCACCGCCCTCACCGTGGTCATGAAGGGATTGCCGCTCGCCTACGGCAAGGACATGCAGGAGGACAAGGCGCCCGCCTTCGACGCCTTCGACGCCCTGTTCCTCGCCCTGGCCGCAATGACCGGAATGATCGCCGATCTCACCGCCGACCGCGCCGCCATGGCCGCCGCCGCCGGAGTCGGCCACGCCACGGCCACCGACCTCGCCGACTGGCTGGTCCGCGAGCTCGACCTTCCCTTTCGCGACGCCCATCGTCTGGTGGGGGCGGCGGTCAAGCGGGCCGATGCGCTCGGCGTCGAACTCGCCGGCCTGCCGGTGGCCGAGTTCCAGGCCATCGAGCCGGGGATCACCGCCGAGGCCGTCGCCGCCCTCACCCCGGCCGCCTCGCTCGCCTCGCGGACGAGTTACGGGGGAACGGCGCCGGACCAGGTCCGGGCCCAGATCGCCCGCCACAAGGAGCGCCTGAAATGACCGCCCTCCGCCTCGCCCTGGCCGCCGCCGTGGTTCTGGCCGGCTGCGCCAAGGTCGGCACCCTCGACCGCCCGGCCCCGCTGTTCGGTGAGAGGGCCAAGGCTCAGTATCGGGCCGAGAAGGCGGCCGAGGCCGCCGCCAAGGTCAAGCCGGCCGACGCCACGCCCGAACCCCTGCCGCCCATCCCCGAGGGGCCCGAACCGCCGCCCGTCGCCCCGCGATGAACCATTTCGAGGCGCGGGAGGGGGAGCTCTTCTGCGAGGCGACGCCGCTCACGGCCATCGCCGCGGCGGCGGGGACCCCGGCCTACGTCTATTCCACGGCCACTCTCGAGCGGCACTATCGGGTGTTTGAAGCCGCCTTGGCCGCCCACCCGGAGCTGGGCGCGCCGCTCATCGCCTATGCGGTGAAGGCCAACTCCAACCTCTCCGTCCTGCGCACCCTGGCGGCGCTGGGGGCCGGCGCGGACACCGTCTCCGAAGGCGAGATCCGCCGCGCGCTCACGGCCGGAGTTCCGGCGGCGCGGATTGTCTTCTCCGGGGTCGGCAAGACCGCCGGCGAGATCGCCTTCGCCCTGAAAGCCGGGGTCAGCCAGTTCAACGTGGAGTCCGAGCCGGAATTGGCGGCCATCTCGTCCCTGGCCGGCGCCCTGGGCGTGCGCCCGGTCCTGGCGCTGCGGGTCAATCCCGACATCGAGGCGGCCGGCGGCCACGCCAAGATCTCCACCGCCGGATCGGCCAGCAAATTCGGCATCGCTATGGCGCAGGCCGAGGCGCTCTACGCCCGCGCCGCCGCCGACCCGGCGATCAGGATCGCGGGCCTCGCCTGCCACATCGGCAGCCAGATCACCGATCTGGCCCCCCTCGCCGCCGCCTTCGAGCGGATGGCCGGCCTCGTCAAGCACCTGCGCCGGGCCGGCCACGCCGTCGAGCGGCTCGACCTCGGCGGCGGCCTGGGCGTGCCCTACTTCAACCAGCCCGATCCTCCAGGACCCGAAGCCTTCGCGGCCATGGCCGCGCGGGCGGTCGGCGGCCTGGATCTCGACCTGACCTTCGAACCCGGGCGGGTTCTCGCCGCCAACGCCGGGGTCCTGGTGGCCAGCGTCATCCACGTCAACCAGCGGCCGGACGGACGTCGCTTCCTGGTCCTCGACGCGGCGATGAACGATCTCCTGCGCCCGGCGATGTACGACGCCTGGCACGACGTGCGGCCGGTGAGGCCGAGGCCCGGGGCGAGCGGCCCCTATGACGTGGTCGGGCCGGTATGCGAGAGCGGCGACACCTTCGCGCGCGATCGCCTGCTGCCGCCGCTCGAGGCCGGCGACCTCGTCGCCTTCTTCTCCTCCGGAGCCTATGGGGCGGTGATGGCCAGCGAGTACAACAGCCGCCCCCTGGTCCCCGAGGTGCTGGTGAGGGGGGCCGAGTTCGCCGTCGTCCGGGCCCGCCCGACCTACGCGGAAATGCTCGCCCGCGAACCCATGGCGCCGTGGTTGGCATCCTCAGAATCGACAAATCCGCGCATGACGCAGATGGACGCAGATAAGGGGACACGGGGCGCTGGTGGCGGAGTCTGAAGTCTTCTTGCCGGCCTGCGGCCGGCGTTCTCCTCAAGGACTCGCGGGCGGCTCCGCTTCGCATCTGCGCCCATCGGCGTCATCCGCGGATTATCTTAAGCCGGCCGGCGGGCGCGCAGGGCCTGGACTATGGTGCCGTCGTCGAGCCAGTCGAGGTCGCCGCCGACGGGGACGCCGCGGGCCAGCATGCTGACCAGGGTCCCGCTGGGGGCCAGGCGATCGACGAGGTAGTGGGCCGTGGTCTGGCCATCGACGGTGGCCGGCAGGGCCAGGACGACCTCGTGAACCTCTTCGCCGGCCGCCCGGGCGACGAGTCCGTCGACCCGCAAGGTCTCGGGTCCGATTCCGTCGAGCGCCGAGAGCAGGCCGCCCAGGACATGATAGCGGCCGCGGAAGGCTCCGGCCCGCTCCATGGCCCATAGCGCCCCCACCTCCTCGACGACGCAGATCAGGGCGCCGTCGCGGCTTTGATCGGCGCAGATCGCGCACGGATCGGTGCTGTCGAGCGCCCCGCAGACGCGGCAGGTGCGCACCTTGGCCGCCGCTTCGCTCAGGGCGGCGCTCAAGGGGGCGAGAAGCTGGTCGCGCCGTTTCAGAAGAGCCAGGGCGGCGCGACGGGCCGAGCGGGGACCGAGGCCCGGAAGCTTGGCCAGGGAGGCGATCAGGCGCTCGATCTCGGGTCCGACGGCGGCGGCCATGTCACAGCTTGGGCATGCCCGGCAGGCCGGCGAGGGGCCCGGCCGCCTCGCGCATCATCTCCGCCTGGGTCTCGTCGAGCTTGCGCTTGGCCTCGCCGTGAGCGGCGATGACGAGGTCGGCGATGATTTCGCCTTCGCCGGGCTGAATCAGGCTCTCGTCGATGGCGAGGCGGCCGATTTCCCCTGTGCCGCGCAGCGTGACGCGGACGAGGCCGCCGCCGGCCTGCCCTTCGATCTCGCTCGTGGCCAGGCGGGCCTGGGCGTCCTGCAGCTTCTGCTGCATGGCCTGGGCCTGTTTCATCAGCGATCCGAGATCCTTCATGGGGTCAGTCCTCTTCGGTGTTGGGGTCGGGAGGCGGCGTGGCCATCTGGCGCACTTCCAGGATTTCGGTTCCGGGGAAGGCGGCGAGCACGGCCTGGACGAAGGGCTCGGCGAGGGCCTCCTCGTTGGCCTTGGCCTGGGCGCGGGTCTCGCGCTCCAGAAGGGTCTCGGCCCCACCGCCGCCTTGAGCGGCGACGAGCCACGGGACGCCGGTCCATTCCTTGAGGCGGCCTGAAAGGCGTTGGGCGAGATTGGCCGGGGCCCCGGGAACGGGCTCGAATTCGATCGCGCCGGGCCGAAAGCTGATCGGCCGCACATATTTCTCGACGTCGAGCTTGAGCCCGATGTCGCGGCGCTCGTCGATCAGGCGGGCGACCTCCTCGAAGGATTGCGGCGCGGCCAGGCGCGCCGGCTGAGGCGAGCGGGCCAGGGCGATGGCCGTGGCTCCAGATCCGCCGCCGCCGGGGGCGCCGAGGGGAGCGTTCGGCTCGTTGTTCGGCGCCTCCAGGGCCTTCAACGCCTCCTCGGGGCCGGGCAGGTCGGCGGCGAAGGCCAGGCGGATGAGGCTCATGTCCACCGCCGCCGCCGGATCGGGGGCGGCGCGGACTTCGCCGAGCGCCTTCAGAAGCATCTGCCAAAGCCGCGACAGACTGCCGGCCGACAGGGCCGCCCCGAGCGCCGCCAGGCGCGCGGCCTGGTCCTTGGGAAGGCCAAGGGATTCCGGGCCGAGGGCCTTGGCCACCGAGGCTCCGTGGCAGTGCTCCAAAAGGTCGAGCATCACGGTGACCGGATCGACGCCGAAGGCATAGAGCTCGCGGAACACCCCGATCGCCCCGCCGGCCTCGCCGCGCACCGCATGCTCGAAAAGCGCAATGGTCTGGCTCCGGTCGGCCAGACCCAGCATGTCGCGCACCGCCGCCCCGTCCACCGCCTCGCCGGCCTCGGCCTGGGCGAGCGCCTGGTCCAGCAGCGACTGGCCGTCGCGCACCGAGCCCTCGGCCGCCCGGGCGATGAGGGCCAGGGCCTCCGCGTCGATGGTGAAGCCCTCGGCGGCGGCGATCCTCCCGAGGCTGGCGGCGATCACCTCGGCCTCGACGCGGCGCAGATCGAACCTCTGGCAGCGCGAGAGGATGGTCACCGGCACCTTGCGGATCTCGGTGGTGGCGAAGATGAACTTGGCGTGCGGCGGCGGCTCCTCGAGGGTCTTCAGGAGGGCGTTGAAGGCATGCGTCGAGAGCATGTGGACTTCGTCGATGATGTAGACCTTGTAGCGGGCCTGGGCCGGCGCGTAGCGCACGCCGTCCAGAAGCTCGCGCATCTCGTCGACCTTGCTGCGCGAGGCGGCGTCGAGCTCGAGCACGTCGATGTGGCGGCCCTCGAGAATCGCCTGGCAGTGGAGCCCCGGGAGCGCGAGCGCCGTGAGGCTGGGCTGATGAACGGTCTCGCTCTCGTAGTTCAGAGCCCGGGCCAGAAGCCGGGCGGTGGTCGTCTTGCCCACTCCGCGCACCCCGGTGAGCATGAAGGCGTGGGCGATCCGCCCGGAGGCGAAGGCGTTGGTCAGGGTGCGGACCATCGCCTCCTGGCCGATCAGGTCTTCGAACGTCGTCGGCCGGTACTTGCGGGCGATGACCGTGTAGGCGCTCGCCGCCTCCGGCGTGGCCGGGGCGCCGAACATGTCGTCCGTGGCCGCATCGCGCTCGGCGGGGGCGTCGTCCGGCTCGAGCACGGGGTTGGTCATTGGGATGGGGCGGCGGCTCGCGGGGCGCTAGGCGGAGGAAATGAGGTGGAGACCGGCAGACGACCCGGAGTGAATCTCGTTACGGCTGCTTCCTTCCGGACCTGACCGGATTGGCGAGGCCTCCGCCCATCGCCGATCTCCGTCTCCTATATCGCGTGGCCGGGCGACGGGCGCAAGCGCGGGCGGCTGACGGCGGCGGCGGGGTCGGCTATGAGGCCCCATGGCCCTTCAGACCTTCACGAATGTCTTCGCCGGCAACCCCCTCGACCGGGCCAGCTATCGGCGCTCCGACGAGGCGTGGGTGGCCGAACGCCTGGCCGACCCGGAATCCCTGGCCATGGCGATGTGGAACGGCAAGCCGCTGGTCGAGGACGCCAAGGCGGGCGGGGCCCAGATCGCCTACCTCGCGGCCGGCATGGCCAAGGCCTTGTCGGGCGGGGCCGAACGGCTCCTGTTCCTGGGGCTGTGGAAGGAGACGGCGATCTTCGCCGTCGACATCGAGAGCGACACCGATCCGGCCGACGGACATCTGGCGGGGCTGGGGCGATTCGAGGACCTGCGCGGCGTCGCCATGACCCTTCCGGTCACCGAGGCGGCCATCGCCGCGACGGCCAAGTCGATGTTCGAGTGGCGCCGGCGGCACCGACATTGCGCGGCCTGTGGCGCTCCCAGCGAGGCCACCGAGGGCGGCTGGAAGCGGCTTTGCCGAACCTGCGGAACGCAGCACTTCCCGCGCACGGACCCGGTGGTGATCATGCTGCCTGTCCAGGGGGAACGCTGCCTGCTGGGCCGCCAGGCCGCGTGGCCCAAAGCCATGTATTCCGCCCTGGCCGGTTTTCTCGAACCCGGTGAATCGATCGAGGAGGCTTGCGCCCGCGAACTCTTCGAGGAGGCGGCGGTGAAGGCGCTTTCCGTCCGCTACCACTCCACTCAGCCGTGGCCATACCCGTCCAGCCTGATGATCGGCCTCATCGCCGAGATCGAGCCGGGGGAGCCGGTGGCCGACAACATCGAGATCGACGAGGTGCGCTGGTTCAGCCGCGAGGAGGCCCGCGCGCTCGTCGCCGGCGATCACCCCGACGCCCGGGCCCCCGGCGCCCTGGCCATCGCCCACCAGCTCATCAAGGCCTGGGCTGAAGAGGCGTAGGGGAAATCGGCGGTGACAACGGCCCACACCGACCACTGACGGAGATCATTCAGCCCACTCTCGCCCGCACGCCTTCGCGTGCCCGGTACAGCTCCCAGAAGCGATCGGCGACCCGGGCGCCTTCGATGCCGCCGCCGCTGTCGGTGGGCGTGCCCTTGATCGCCCCGGCGACGGTGACCTCGCCGACGTAGACGCCGTCGGCCTTCAGCCGCTCGGACAGCAGGCCGACCAGCTTGGCCTTGGCGGCGTTGGCGAGGGCGACCCCCATGGCGCTCAGGCGGATGGCGAAAGCGTCCATCATCGGGTTCATCTCGCCGAAGGCCCCGTTGGTGACCAGCAGGGCCCCCTGCGCCGCCTTGAGATCGGGGAGAGTCTGTTGGACGGCCGCCAAGAGGCCCACAATGGCCACATCGAAGACCTGGCGCACGGCGGCCGGATCGGTCGCCAGAAGATCGGGCGCCGCGGCGCCGCCGAAGGCGTTCCAGTGGAGGATGGCGATCGGCCCCAGAACCTCGCGCGCCTGGGCGAGGGCCGCGGCGATGGCGGCCGGGTCGGAGGCATCGGCCGGGAAGCCGGCGGCCGCGATTCCGCTGGCTTTCAGAGCCTCGACACCCTCGGCTAGGCGCGCGCTGTCGCGCGCCACAAGCGCCACGCGAAACCCCTCGGCCCCGAACTTCTCGGCCATGGCGGTCGAGATGCCCGGACCGAAGCCGACGATGACAATGGTCTTGGCCATGAAGCCTCCGCCGGTTGGGCCCGCCACCCTAGTCCCCGGCGGGGCCGGAGGCGAATTCTGTTATGCTCTCGTTCGTTTTTCGGGGAGAATACCTAGGCGGACGGGGCCGCCGCCGCCCTCGCCGCCGGGAAGATGCGCAGGAAGTTTTCGGCGTAGAACTTGTCCCGGATGGTCTCGTCGCGCTCGCCCAACGCGCTCTCGAAGCGGGCGATGGGGTTTCGTCCACCCTCGATGTGCGGATAGTCGGTGGAGAACAGGTAGAGGTCGGGGTTCGACTGGTCGATCAGGGCGCCGACTTCTTCGAAAACGAAGGGGGTGAAGGCCAGCTGGTCGCTGATCTGGCGGCTCGGCGTGCGGGTCAGGCCCTGCAGATTGGCGTCGTTGCGGCTCCAGTGCTTGACCACCCAGTCCAGCCGCCGCAGCAGTTCGGGCGCCCAGCCGGCGCCCAGTTCGACGCAGGCGCCGCGAAGGCCGGGATGCCGCTCCAGCACCCCATCCAGCACCATCATGGTCAGGAAGGCCTCCGGGCCCTCGTGCAACAGGGCGATGTCCTTGGTGCGCAGGTTCTCGCCGCCGCCCAGCCAGTCCTTGGTCGCCGCGCGGCCGTTGTTCATCCAGGCCTTGGCCAGCTGCAGCGGCGCGCCGCCGACATGCAGCACGAACGGCGTGCCGCTCTCGGCCAGCCGCGCCCAGAACGGGTCAAGATCGACATGGCCGGGCGAGCGGTCGCCGCAGGGGCGATGCGGAACCCAGATCGCCTTCAGCCCGGCGTCCAGCGCCAGGTCGAGCTCGGCCATGGCCAGGTCCGGATCGTCCAGCGGCACCACCGCGACGCCCAGCAGGCGGTCGTCGGACTTGCAGAAGTCGGCCATGTGCCGGTTGTGCGCCCGCGCCGCCCCGTAGCGCAGCACGGGGTCCAGCTTGGAGCTGGGCGAGAAGGGCATGGCGACGGAGTGGGTGGCGAACACCAGCTGTTTCTTGAAGCCGAGCAGGTCCAGCGCCTTGGTGCGGTCGGCGCTGTTGAAGGCGCCGAGGGCCTGGATCTCCTTGGAGGACGTGATCAGCCCGTCGCCGAGCGCGATCTGGGCGGCGACGTGCTCGGGACTGTGCCGGTTGCCCTGGCCGACGATCACGGCGACCTCTTCGTCGGTGACGATCGAGGCCGAATAGCTCACCTCGGGGATGGCCTCGCGCAGGTCCGGATCGGCATAGGCCTTCAGGAAGTCCGGCAGCTCCATGATGTGGCTGTCGGCGTCGTAGAAGGGCCGCGTCGCGGGCGCATAGGTCATGGCCGTCTCCCTGTTTCCCACCGCTCTCCGGGCTTTCGCCCAAGGCCGCGGGGTTGGCTCGACTATGCTCCGGCCGCCGGCGGGCGTCACCCACCATGTCGATCGCCCGGGGCCGCACCTCGCGCGCGAACGGCGCGGATCGCGACCTGACAAAAGCTTAATTCCAAACCGGCCCGCCAGGGTCCGCGAGCGATTGACGGGGCGGGGAACATACCGCAGGCTTGAATCCAAACGACGGCCCCGCCAACGCAGCGGGGCCGCAGCGTCATCTGGAGGAAAGGCTTGGGCAAAGTTCGCCCAGGTCGTGTTCGGGAGGTCGGGCTATGCGTCTGTCGGTGGGTACGTGACGGCGGCGGCCGATACTCGAGGCGCCGTCGACCCGGCGATGCGTCCCCGCCTGACGATCGGGACCAAGATCTTCTACGGCATGGGCGCCATGGGCGCGGCGACCAAGGCCCGGCTGGTCGGCCTTTTGCTGCTGTTCTACAACCAGCTCGTCGGACTGCCGGCACCCTGGGTCAGCGCCGCCATCGCCATCTCGATCTTCGTCGACGCCTTCTGGGACCCGATCGTCGGCCAGCTGTCCGATAGCACGCGCACGCGGCTGGGGCGGCGGCATCCGTACATCTACGGCGCCGTCATCCCAGCCGGCATTTTCTTCGTCCTGTTGTTCATGCCGCCGCACGGCTGGTCCAACCAGGCGCTGTTTTTCTACATGCTGGTCACCCTGCTCGGCATGCGCTTCTTCGACAGCCTGCATGAGATCCCGGCCAGCGCGCTCGCGCCCGAGCTGACCCAGGACTATGACGAGCGCACCACCGTACAGAGCTACCGCTTCCTGTTCTCGACCGTGATCGGGGGGTTGTTCGGGGTGGTGCTCGCCTATGCGGTCTTCCTGCGCGGCACCAAGGAACAGCCCTTCGGCCAGTTCAACATGGCCGGCTATGCGCCCTTCGCCATCACCACCGCCATCATCGGGGTGATCGTCGTGCTGATCGCCGGGGCGGCTACCCAGCGCTATGTGCCCTTCATGCACCAGCCGGCGCAGCGCAAGACGCCGCCGGGCGAACTGGCGCGGGTGATGGGCGTGGCCCTGTCCAACCGCAACTTCGTCTCGCTGGCGACCTCGTCGCTGATCTTCGGAATCGCCGTCGGCATTTCCGGCGGCCTCGGGCTCTATTTCAACACCTATGTGTTCGAGCTGGGCTCGAGGGCGCTGTTGATCCTCGGCCTCTGCGCGCTGCCCGCCGGCCTGCTCGGCGTCTTTCTCGCGCCCTTCCTGTCGCGGCGGATGGACAAGAAGCGCGCCTGCCTGACGGTCTTCTTCATCGCCATCGCTTCGACGACGATCCCGCTCGGCGGTTGGCTGCTCGGCTTGATGCCGGCGCACAAACC
>DASZKO010000010.1:0-11485 GCA_035605655.1 Caulobacteraceae bacterium
CGGGGATGGGGGATTGGAGACTCGAGGCCTGCGCCTCCATCCTTCGGGATGGCTCAGCTCTCCTCCAGGCTCGCCAGCCGGGCGGCCTGGTCGTCGGCGATGAGGGGGTCGATCACGTCGTCGAGCGCCTCGCCCTCGATCACTTTCGGGAGGTTGTAGAGGGTGAGATTGATCCGGTGGTCGGTCACCCTGCCTTGCGGGAAATTGTAGGTGCGGATGCGCTCGGAGCGGTCGCCGGAGCCCACCTGGCTGCGCCGCGCCTGCGAGCGTTCGGTGTCGCGCGCCTCGCGTTCGCGCTCGTAGAGCTTGGCCTTCAGCACTTTCAGGGCCCGGGCCCGGTTCTGATGCTGCGACTTTTCTGATGAAGTGACCACGATGCCGGTGGGGAGGTGGGTGATGCGCACCGCCGAGTCGGTCTTGTTGACGTGCTGGCCGCCGGCCCCGGACGATCGATAGGTGTCGATGCGCAGGTCGGCGTCGTTGACCTCGATCTCGACATCCTCGACCTCGGGCAGCACGGCCACCGTGGCCGCCGAGGTGTGGACGCGGCCCTGGGCCTCCGTCTGCGGCACGCGCTGCACCCGGTGGACGCCGCTCTCGAACTTTAGCCGCCCGAACACCCCCTCGCCGTCGATGGTGGCGATGATCTCCTTGAAGCCGCCGGCCTCGCCCTCGGAGACGCTCTCCACCTCGACCTTCCAGCCGTGCAGCACCGCGTAGCGCTGGTACATCCGGAAGAGATCGCCGGCGAAGAGGGCCGCCTCGTCGCCGCCCGTGCCGGCCCGCACCTCGAGGATCGCCGAGGCCTGCTCGTCGGCGTCGCCGGGGGCCAGGAGAAGGGCGAGATCGTGCTCGATGCCAGGCAGCTTCTCGTCGATGGCGGCGAGCTCCTCGCGGGCCATGGCCGCCATTTCCGGCTCGTCGCCGCCCTGCAGCTCGTCGAGGCTCGCCCGCTCGGCCCGCGCCCTGGCCAGCGCCTGGGCGGCCTCGGCGACGGGCTTCAGCTCGGCGTATTCCTTGCCCAGGCGGACGATCTCGGCCGCCTCGCTGGCCGCGCCCATCCGCGCTTCGACCTCGGCGAAGCGGTCGAGCACCTGTTCGAGGCGGGCCTGGGGAAGTCGCACGGGCGCTCTCCTATCATCCCGGACCGGGCGATCGCCAGTTGACCTTGACGCCGCAAGGTTGTGGATCGGCGCCCATGGCCTTCGCCGTTACCGTGCTCACCATGTTTCCCGAAGCCTTTCCGGGGCCGCTCGGCGTGTCGCTCATCGGCTCGGCGTGGCGCGAGCGGGGCCTGTGGGATCTCCGGACGGTGGACATCCGGGCCTTTTCCAAGGATAAGCGCGGCTTCCTGGACGACACCCCCGCCGGCGGCGGGCCCGGACAGGTCATGCGGGCGGACACGATCGCCTCGGCGCTGGACAGCTTCGAGACCGATGGCCGGCCGCTTTTGTACATGAGCGCCCGGGGCCGGCCCCTGACCCAGGCGCGCGCCGGGGCCTGGTCGCGGACCCCAGGCCTGATCGTCCTTTGCGGGCGATTCGAGGGGGTGGATCAGCGGGTCATCGAGGCCCGCCGGTTCGAGGAGGTGGCCGTGGGCGACGCGGTGCTGGCCGGCGGCGAGGCGGCGGCCCTGGTCGTCATCGAGGCCTGCGTGCGTCTCTTGCCGGGCGTGCTCGGCGAGACGGCGAGCCTGGCGGAGGAGAGTTTCGAGGATGCCCTTCTGGAGCATCCGCACTATACCCGCCCTCGCGATTTCGAGGGTCGGGAAATCCCCGAGGTCCTGCTCTCGGGTCACCACGGCGAGGTGGCCAGATGGCGCCAGGAGCAGAGGGAAGCCGTCACGCGGGAGCGGCGCCCGGACTTGTGGGCGGCGCATCTCGCCAATCAACAGCCAAAGGGCGGTTTCAAGCCCGAGACATGAGAAGGACCGACGAAAAATGAACGTCATCGAAGCGCTCGAAAAGGCCGAGGCCGGCCGGCTCACCAAGGGCAAGAAGATCCCCCCCTTCCAGCCCGGCGACACCGTCAGGGTGAACGTCAAGATCAAGGAAGGCGAGCGCGAGCGCGTCCAGGCCTATGAGGGCGTGTGCATCGCCCGCTCCGGCCATGGCCTGCAGGAGAGCTTCACGGTGCGCAAGATCAGCTTCGGCGAAGGCGTCGAGCGGGTCTTTCCGGTGCTCTCGCCGATGATCGAATCCATCGAGGTCAAGCGCCGCGGCGCGGTCCGCCGGGCCAAGCTCTATTACCTGCGCGACCGCCGCGGCAAATCCGCCCGCATCGCCGAACGCGCCAGCAGCCCCCGCGACCAGGTCGTCGAGCCCGCCGAACCGCCCGAGACCGCCGAGGACTGATCCCTTCTCTTCCCCCCGCATCGGGGGGAAGTCCGGCCGAAGGCCGGGATGGGGGGACGGACGCGCCAGCCTCGAGTCTCCGATCCCCCATCCCCCGCTGCGCGGGTACTTCCCCCTTGTGAAGGGGGAAGAGAGCCGTGAGGCTGGTTGTCTGCTAAGCTTCGCCTCTCGATCCATTCCTACTGGGGGGCGGAGATGACGGCAGGCGCGCCCGTGGCGCGGTGGGCGCATCCCACGCGCAGCTCGGCGGCGATCTTTCAGCTCAAGGCGAGCGGCCTTCGCCTCGCCCGCACGGTCGCCCAGATCGGCCGGGCCCCGCCGCGCCTGGGCCGCCCCGCCGACCGCGCCGTCTTCGCCGCCGTCGCCGGCGCCATCGCCACGCCCCTGTGGTCCGGCGCCGCCGCCGAGCGGGCCTTCGACGAGGGCAAGGTCCACAACCTGCGCCGCGCCGCCATGAGCCTCGACGGCCTCCTGATCCCGGCCGGCGCCACATTCAGCTTCTGGCGCCAGATCGGCCGGCCCGTCCGCGCCCGCGGCTATGTGGTCGGCCGGATGCTGCGCGAGGGCTGCCTCGTGCCCTCTGAGGGCGGCGGCCTTTGCCAGCTCTCCAACGATCTCTACCGGGCCGCCCTCGAGGCCGGCTGCCAGGTCCTCGAACGCCACCCCCACTCGCGCATCGTGCCCGGCTCGCGGGCCGAGGCCGGGGCCGACGCCACCGTGGCCTGGAACTATGTCGACCTTCGCTTTTCGCCGGACCGCGATCTCCTGCTCGGCGTGAAGCTCACCGCCGAAAGCCTCCAGGTGAGCCTCCACGCCCGCGCCGCCGCCCCCGCGCCCCGCCGCGCCGACCCCAAGGACGTTGCGCCCCTGGCGTTCGCGCGGAGTTGCGCGAGCTGCGACGAGGTCGATTGCTTCCGCCATGAGTCCGGCGAGGTTGCGACCGGCGGCCACACCGCCTTCGTCGTCGACGGCGCCTGGCCGGAATTCACCCGCTATGTCGCCGGGCGGCGAGGCGAGGGCGACGTCATCGCCCTGCCCCTCGACGGCCGCCGCTGGGGAAGGGCGCGCTACGGCTGGGAGACCGCGGGCTTTTCCGAGGTCATCGAGGCCCCGCTCCAGGCCGCTCGCCGCGCCCTCGCCTGGCGGACGACGCCGGTCCAGGGGCCGGCCCGGCGCCTCGCCGAGGTGCGGACCTCGGCCGCCATCGCCGCCGCCCTCGCCCCCCGGCTCGGGCCCAAGATCACCGACCTCGCCGTCAGCCAGTCCCTGGCGCCGTTCCTGTGGCGCGGCGGCTGGCTGGGCGGGCGGACCTTCCGTGTGCTGATGAGCCGCCTGCCCATCGCCGATCTCGAGGCCCGCCTCGACGCCGCCTTCGCCGCCCATCCCGACCGCGCCACCCTGGCCGATTACCGCGCCCACGCCTGGCTCGTCGAGTCCGAAGCCGAGGCCCTGGCCGCCGCCGAGGCCGTGGTGACCCCCCACGCCGAGATCGCCGCCCTGTTCGGCGCCAGGGCCGTGCGCCTTCCCTGGGACGCTCCGCCAGCGCCGGCCTGGACGCCGGGCGCCGGCGTCATCGCCTTCCCCGGCCCCACCGTCGCGCGCAAAGGCGCCTACGAGGTGCGCGAAGCGGCCCGCCGCCTGGGGCTCGCCGTTCGTCCCCTGGGCGCCCAGCTGGAAGGGCAGGGGTTCTGGGACGGCGTCCGTATCGCCCCGCCCGCTGGGGATTGGCTGGCCGGCGTCGCCGCCGTCGTCCACCCGGCCGTCGTCGAGGAAGCCCCCCGCCGCCTCCTCGCGGCGCTGGCCGCCGGCGTCCCGGTCATCGCCACCGCGGCCTGTGGCCTCGACCCCCACCCCGGCCTGACCCTCATCCCGCCCGGCGACGCCGACGCCCTGACCGCCGCCCTCGGGCGAGCCTGAATCCTCCTCCGCGAAGCGAGGGACCACGAAGTGGTGGGGGAGCGGGTGAAACAGCGCTGGCGCGAGCCGCCCTGGGTCCCGGCGCCGCGAACGAGGGGAGATTCGCTAAGGCAGCGGATTTAGTCGCACGCGAAGCGGATTGGGCGAGAGGCTTCGCATCGCGCCGCTTTCCAGGTCTTCGCCGGCCCCCATGACGCCGCCGATCGCCGCGTTTCCCAGAAAGCCGACGGCGCCGCCGGCGCCAAGCCGAGAAACAACAGGAAGCACCTGGGTGGCGTAGCCGGGCGCCGACAAACGCGCCTTGAAGCCGACCGCCCGCGGCAACTCCAGCCGGCAAGGGGTCACGCAGGTTTCGCCGCTGGATAGCTGCACATGCGCGCCGGCCGGCGAGGACACGATCTCGAACGTCTCATGGGCGCCGAGCACGACCGTGGCGCATCCGCTGAGCGCCAGCGCCGCCGCGGTCAGCGCTCCGGCCCGCCACGCCAGACGATTCCAGGCCCTCACTGGTGTTTCCGAGCGTACTTGTCGGTGAAGAAGGCGACGTCGCCTCGGAAAGCGGTGATCAGGGCATCGGTCGCCGGTCCGGTATCGTCGCCGTTCCTGGGCAGCTTGACGGTGAGATCTTCGTGCTTCGAGTCGCGGAAATCGACCGTCACCTTCGCGCCATCGAAGCGGCGCACCTCGAGGAAGGTGCGCATCTGGCC
Source organism: Caulobacteraceae bacterium (assembly GCA_035605655.1). GTDB lineage: Bacteria > Pseudomonadota > Alphaproteobacteria > Caulobacterales > Caulobacteraceae > Acaudatibacter. The sequence continues at coordinate 4,979 of DASZKO010000010.1, forward strand.
TCTGTAGACCAGGTTTTGAAAGTAAGAGAGGCCGCGGACCACGAATTCACTATAGCATTGCGCGGTGGAGTTGCTGAGCCGTTGCGGATCGTCCCGCTTTATTTCCATGCCCTGGTCATGAATGATCACCTGCGAGGGCGGCAGGCGCAGCCGGGCCGGCAGATCGAGGCCGCGAAGCACATTCGCTTGGGCCTGGGCATCGAGGGCGCCGGTGATGAAGGCGGTGTCCCGCTTGTTCTGATCGGCGTGGGCGGCGAGGTCGACCAGCGCCCCGAGGAGGCCCATACCGGCCCCCACGCCTTGCGTCGTCGCGCTGATGATCGCGGCCGGCCACACGTGCAATTCGCAGGCGGGAGCCGGAGCGGCCTCCGCTGGAGCCACGGGGGTGGCCGGAGCGGCGGGAGCCGGGGCCATGGCGGCGGCCGGGGCCGGCTCGGGCCCCGAAGGTGCGGCGGGCGCCGCGGCCGTCTGCGCCAGGGCCGCCGGCGCGGCCAGCGCCGCGCAGATCAGCGGCAGGGCGTATTTCAATCCAGGCATGTGTTCCCTCGTTCGAGCCAGGTTTTTTCAGTGAAACGATTGCATCACGGCGAATTTGCCCACCGCCAAGGCCCACGCGCCCTGCACCGCGGCGTCCATGCGCGCGCCGGCGTCCGCGGCGGCCTTGTCCGCATCCGAGAAGAGGATCGCGGATTCGCTCATCGACGTGAAATTGGCGGGCGCCGCGCCCGCGCCGTCGAACCGTTTGCGCAGAGCCAGGATGCGCACGGAGGCCTTGGAGAAGACTTCGGACTCGACGATGGAGCTGGTGATGATCAGTTCGCGATAACAGGGTGACGAGCCTTCCGCCACCAGCCGGCCGGCGCGCGAGCGGTCGTCGGCTGACCCGGTCGGCGTGGCGTGAACAACCACCACCAGAGACGGATCGCCAAACGCGCCCCGCCAGTCGATGGCGGCGAGCAGGCGCGCCTGCTGGGCCGTGTCGAGCGCATTGGCATGCTGATCGGGGTAGCCCTTCATGCCGCGCCGGGCGCCATCGACCACGCCGGCCCGGATCCACCCCTGAAACGTGGTGTGCGTGGTCGCCGCCGGCCAGACGTGCAGCTCGCACGGCGGGGCCGGGAGAGGCTGGTCCGCGGCCGGGGCGGCCAACAGCCCCGATATGGCCATCAGAGCGCCAACCGCCGCGAAAGGCCGACTGCACCGGCCGCGAACGCCCCCCATGTGATCTCTCGCCCCCGAATCCCCATAGCGTGATTATGCCGATTATGGCGAGACGGCTATCCCCCGATCGGGCATAAACTCACCATGGCTGGACTGAAGGACAAGCGCGGCTTCATCGACAGGGACAGGCTCGACCTCTCCGAGCGCCAGGCGGTGGAGTACTGGATGAAGCGCTGGGGCGTGACCCGCGACCAGCTCACCGCCGCCCACCGCAAGGCCGGCCGCATGGTCAAGGACATCGCCGCCGAACTCGGCAAGCGAAGATGAACCCGCCCCAAATCCTCCTCCGCGAAGCGGGGGAGGGGGACCCCGAAGGGGTGGAGGGGGCGTGGGAAAGAGCGCCGGCGCACGGCCCCCGCCCCCCTCCCGGCTTCGCCGTACTCCCCCCGTAAACGGAGGGAGATTCGTTGATCTATTTACCGCTCAGCCGGTGCGCGTCACCATGATCGGGCAAGCCGCGTCGCGCAGCACGGCTCGTAGGGTCGAGGCGCCCCCCCACGCCAGCACGATGAGATCGGCGGATTCCTCGCCCGCCGCCCGGACCGTCTCGGCCGCCGGCTCGCCATGCGCCAGCCTGAGCCGCACCTTCGCATCGGCGAGCGGGCAGACGCTGGCCAGCCGATGGAGAAATTCCGCCGACCACGCCGGCCAGGCGTGCTGCACCTGATCGACATAGGCCGGCGGCGCGATCGAGCCGGGCTCCTCGGCGCGCCCCTCATGAGCCACTTGCAGGACCACGAGCTCGGCGCCGGCCTGGCGCGCCAGCTCGCCCGCCGGCTCCAGCGCCCGGCTGACCGCCGGACTGCCGTCGTGCAGGGCCAGCATGCGCGCCAGGTCCCAGCCGGCCCGCGCCCGGGCCGGATCGACCAGCACCACCGGGCAGGGCGCCCCTTTCAGCACCGCCAGCGTGGTGTCGCCGATCGCGCCGGCCGGCCCGGCGTCCGCCGAGCGGGCGCACATTACGATCAGCCGGGACCCGGCGTGGGCGGCGGCGGCGAGGATCGCCTCGGCCGGATCTCCGCCGCGGGCCTCCAGCGTGGCGCCGCGCAGGTCGGCGGGGTGGAGACCGAGGGCCCCGGCGGTCTCGCCCAGCGGCCGGGCCGCCTCGGTCACGTGGAGGATGCGGGGGTGAGCCTTGGCGAGCCCGGCCAGCCGCCTGGCGATGGGAAGGACGCCCAGCGCGCTCTTCGACCCGTCCAGGGGGATCAGAACGATGGGATCGGTCATCGGGCCAGCTCCTTCGCCCCAGGAGCCGAAGTGTTGAGCGCGTAGTCCGTTCCGCGCCAGCGGATGCGGAACGACAGCTCGCGCCAGGCGGGCGGCAGCTTCGGATCGAGCCGCGGACCGTCGTCGCCCAGGGTGAGACCGGCGAAGCCGAACACAGCCGCCTGCCAGAGGCCGCCCAGGGCCGCCGCGTGGACGCCTGCCGAAGCGTTGCCCATGTTGTCGCTGAGGTCGATCTCGCTCGCCTGGCGGAAATATTTCTCGGCCAGCGCCATGTCGCCCAGGCGCGCGGCGAGGAGCGCGTGGATGCACGGGCTGAGCGAACTGCCGTGGGCGCAGCGCGGCTCGTAGTAGCGAAAATTGGCTTCGCGCACTTCCGGCGTGAACTCGTCCCATAGGAGATGGATCAGCATCAGCACGTCCGGCTGCTTGATGACCGGCGTGCGCACCACCTGATCGAGGCCCAGCAGCACGTCGACGGGCACGATGCGCGAGATGAACCCCGGCAGGTCCTTCAGGGCGAAATAGCCCCTGAACTGCTCGATCAGGTCGGTCTTCGGATCCAGGCCCGTGTAGAGATCGCGGGCCGCGGCCGACCAGTCTTCCAGCTCGGCGTCTTCGAGCCCCAGCCTGGCGCGCAGCTCCGCCCACGGCCCGGGCCGTCGCTGGGCCATGGCCGCAACGACGGCCCGGGCGGTCGCGAGGTTCCAGCGCGCCATGCCGTTGGTGTAGGCGTCGTCGTCGACGCCCTGGTGGTATTCGTCGGGGCCGATGACGCCACGGATATGACGCTTGCCGTCGCCGCCCGGCTCGGCGCGCGAGGCCCAGAAGCGCGCCGTCTCGATGATGATCTCGGCGCCGGCCTCCAGCAGAAAGACATCGTCGCCGGTGAGGCGCCAGTAGTTCCAGGCGCCGTAGGCCACGTCGGCGCTGATGTGCTGCTCCTCCCGGGCGACCTTGATCGGGATCGCGAGGCCGGCCGGGCCGACCACCGAGGCGGGCGTCACGTCCTCGCCCGTGTCGGCCGACTCCCAGGCGTAGAACGCCCCGCGGGCCCCGAACTTGGCGGCCTTCGCCCTGGCCGCCGGCAGGGTGTGGAACCGGTACATCGCCAGCGCCCGCGCCGCCTCCGGCCAGGTGAGCGCGAAGAAGGGCAGCATGTAGATGTCGGTGTCCCAGAAGACGTGCCCGCTGTAGCCGAGACCGGTCAGGGCCCGCGCCCCGATCGAAACGCGGTCGTCGGCGGGATCGGCGGCGCTGATGAGGTGGTAGGCCGCGAAGCGCAGGGCGCGCTGGGCCTCGGCGTCGCCGTCCAGGCGGATGTCGCTGGCCTCCCAGCGCCTGGACCAGGCGGCGCGGTGGCTGGCGATGAGGTCGCTCATGCCGCGCGCCTGGGCGCCCGCCGCGTGGGCCTCGGCGGCGGCGCGCGGTTGCGAGTCCCGACCCGAGTCGGCGACCGCCGCGAACCGATCGATGCGGCAGGTTTGGCCCAGCTGGGCCTGCACCGTCGTCGCCCCGAGGCTCACCGGCCGCGCCGCGAGGTCCGGCGTCGCGGCGCAGAGGGTGGCGACGCTGACGACTCCGAGGCCGCCGGCGCTTGTGCGGACCTCCGCCGACCCGTCGAGCCTGGTCTCGAAGCGTAGGTCGCCGGCCCAGTTCTCGGGCGTCAGCGCCAGCGATTGCAGCAGCAGGCGGCGGTCGTCGGCCGAGGCCAGGCGGCAGGCCTGGAAATGGGTGATGCGGCCGGCCGCGTCTTCGTGCCGCCAATCGCGCCAGATCATCCCCTGGCGCATGTCGAGCGTCCGGCGCTGCGCCAGGAGCCGGCCCGATCGCAGATCGAGCGGCGCGCCCTCGATGATCGGCGCCACATGGCTCCAGTCGGCGAGCGTCGCCAGGCTCAGGGCGCCTCTGGGCCCTGTATCGAAGAGGCCGGCGACGAAGGTCGCCGGCGCGGACATCGGCCCGCCCTCGGCGAGCGAGCCCCGGCAGCCGACACGGCCATTGCCGACGGCGAAGATCGACTCGATCTCGTGTTCGCGGGTCGGCGTGAAGCCGTCCTCGACGATCAGCCAGGCCGCGTCCTGCGTCGGCGCCGCCGGCGGCCAGGTGGCCAGGCTCGGGATGGCGGTCGCGCCCGCCGTCACGACGTCGAGCGTGGTCAGATCGGTGACCGCGAAGTCGGCGCCGGACGCTATGAGTTCGCCCCCTTGACCGACTCGGTCGACGCCCACGACCATGCCGTAGCCGGCGGCCCGGATCGCCTCGACGCCGACCAGGGCGTCCTCGAAACCGACGGCGCGGGCGGGCGCGACGCCGAGCAGCCGGGCGGCCCGCAGGAAGGTGTCCGGCCCCGGCTTGCCGGCAAGACCGAGGCGCGCCGCCTCGATCCCGTCGACGACGACGTCCATGAGCGCGCTCAGTCCTCCCGCCTCGAGCACGGCCTTGGCGTTGCGGCTGGACGAGACCAGGGCCGTCTTCAGGCCGGCGGCCCGCAGGTTGGCGAGCAACGGCCGGGCGTCGGGGAACACCTTCACCCCGAACCGGGCGAGGCGGTCCAGGAAGTAGGCGTCCTTGCGCGCGCCCAGGGCCTGAACCGTGAGCGCATCAGGCGGATCGCCCGCGTGGCCCTCCGGCAGCGTGATCCCGCGCGCGGCCAGGAAGGTGCGCACGCCGTCGCCGCGCGGGCGGCCGTCCACATAGGCGCGATAATCGCTGACCGCATCGAAGGGCCGGGCGGCCTGCCCCGGGGGCGCCTCCCTGGCGAGAACATCGTCGAAGAGCTGCTTCCAGGCCTCGGCGTGGATCTCGGCGGTTTCGGTCAGCACCCCGTCGAGGTCGAACACGGCGGCGTCGAACCGCATCGGATCGATCGCCACGGCCGCCCCCTCGATCATCCCCGCCGCCCCCCCGACCACCCGAGCCCCTATCTCACGCCCCCCACCCCCTTTGTCCATCGACCGTCTCCGCCCGAATCCTCACCTGCGAAGCGGGGGAGGGGGACCACGAAGTGTTGGAGGGGGCCGGTGAAAGAGCGCCGGCGCGCCTTGCCATCCACCGGCCGAGTCGCGATGGCTATGCTCTCGTCGCCGGCCTCGAGGTCGCAAACGTGAGCAACTCCACGCCAACGGATACAGCCCCCTCGATCCTCATCGTCGGGGCCTCGCGTGGCCTGGGCTACGCCATGGCCGCCGAATTCGCGGGCCGTGGATGGCGCGTCGTCGGCACGGTGAGAGGCGCGGCGACCCCGCTGCACAGCCTCGCGGCCGAACGGGAGTTACGGTGACGTTACGGTGACAGTGCACTGAATTGATCCTCTGATCCGGCTGGGCCGGGAGTTAAATGCACTGTCACCGTAATTGCCTGGCCCATTCCCAGGCCTACGCCGGAATCATAAGCGGCTTTTCGAAGGCGGGCGGCACTTCCCTCGATCTGGAGGACGTCTCCTTTACGGGGGCGACGGCCAGCTATTCAGGCACAACGAGCTCCGGCGTCCTCACGGTCACCGACGGGACCCACACCGCCAAGATCAAGTTCGCGGGCAACTACACCGCTTCGACCTGGATCCTCTCGAGCGATGGGCACGGCGGGGTGGTGGTCGTCGACCCGCTGGCGGCCGATCCGTCCGTACACGCCATCGCCAGCGCCATCGCCAGTTTCGCTCCGGCGCCGGCTATTGCCCCTTCATCGGGAGAGTGGGCGGCGGCGACAATCCATCCGATCCTCGCCTCACCGCGTGTGGCCCGCGTCTAACGACGTCGCCGGCGCGTGAGCAGCTCCACGCCATCGGATACACCCCCCTCGATTCTCATTGTCGGGGCCTCGCGCGGCGGGACGAACATGCCGGCCGCCACGCCGTGGGAGCGAGGATGTTGCGTTTGCCGAGCGAGCACGATAACACTGAACCATATGGTTCAGTGTGTGATACCTTCCCTCGATATTTCGTTTGCAGCGCTGTCGGACACGACGCGGCGCGGCGTGCTCGAGCAACTCGGCCGAGCGGACGCGTCGATCACCAGCCTGGCGGACGAGTTCCGCATGACGCTGACCGGCATGAAGAAGCAT
>DASZKO010000011.1:0-8943 GCA_035605655.1 Caulobacteraceae bacterium
CCGTCCGCGGGTCGACATCGATGTAGTTGCGCAGGCGCTCCTCCGCCGTTCGGCAATAGAGCTTCGGAAGCGAACTCACGCCCGAGCGCTGGCGCAGCCGTGCATAGTGCATCTTGCAGAGGCCCCTCGAGAGAGACGGCCGGTGGCAGGCTTCCACGCCGCAGATCTTCATGTTTGTTCCCAGGCAGCTTTTGATGATTGCTGATTGCAATCATATTGGCGGGCTGCCTGTCAAGTAATAATTGCGTTTTGCGCCATTTTAGATTTCCTCGCCGGCGGCCAGCCGTCTCGCCGCGGCCACAGCCAGCAGGGCCGCCCCGATGGCCACCGAAATCAGCGAGGCGGAAATGACGCCGAGGCGGATCTGCGCCTCGCGCACCGCGCCGTCGCCGCCGAGGGCCAGCGTCCCCAAGAAGAGGCTCATGCTGAACCCGATCCCGGTCATCGCGGCCACCCCCAGCAGCTCCAGCCAGGTCGCGCCGGCCGGACGCCTTCCCACCTTGAGGACGGCCGCCAGGACCGAGACCCCGAAGACGCCCACCGGCTTGCCGATGACGAGGGCGAGGACGATCCCGAGGGTCACCGGCGAGAAGACGTCGCGGATCGCCAGGCCGGCGATCGAAAAGCCGGCCGCGGTGAAGGCGAAGAGCGGCAGCACCCCCCAGGCGACCCACGGATGGATGGCCTCCATGAACCCCATCAAGAGGCTCTCGCCGCCGGGGCGGCGGGCCCCGATGGGTACGGTGAGGGCGCAGGCGACGCCGGCCAGGGAGGTGTTGATCCCCGATTTCAGGCAGAAACCCCACACCACCGCGAAGCCGACGGCGTAGAGCAGCAGCGGCGCGCGCCTGAACCGCGACAGGCTGGCGAGAGCCGCCAGCATCGCGCCGGCCCCGGCCGCCGCCGCCCAATGGATCTTCGCCGTGAAAAGGATCCCGATCAGGGCCACGGCCCCGAAATCGTCGGCGATCGCCAGGGTGAGGAGGAAAAGCCGCAGCGAGGGGGGCAGCCGCGGGGAGACCACGGTCAAGGCCGCCAGGGCGAAGGCCACATCGGTCGCCACCGGGATCGGCCAACCCGGCGGCCGTCCGCCGGATCCCAGATTGCAGGCCAGGTAAATGAGCGCCGGAACCGCCATGCCGCCGACCGCCGCCAGGATGGGCGTGGCCAGCCGGCGGGGGCTGGAGAGCTCGCCGCGCAGGACCTCGAACTTGATCTCCAGGCCGATGACCAGGAAGAAGGCGGTCATCAGTCCGTCGCGCACCCAGCTCTCCACCGAGGCGGTGTGGGCGAAGCCGCCGAGCTGGAGGACGATAGGCCTGCCCAGGAAGGCGAAGTAGCGGGGGCCGAGCGGCGAGTTGGCGAGGATCAGGGCGACAGCCGCCGCGCCCACCGGCGCTAGGCCGGCGGCCGATTCCGTCTTCAGGAAGTCCAGGGTCAGACGCCCGGCCATGAGCGGCGGTTACCATGGCCAGCGGCGGAGCCGAAAGTGAATCGCACCGGGAGCAACCGGCGGCGGCCAGCCGCCCGTTCGCCCAGTCGTGCTTTCTCTCGCGCCCGCCCCTTTCGAGACTGAGGCAAACCCGTCCGGACGGTTCGGAGCGAACGGGTTTGCTCTAGCCCAGGCGGCAGGGTCTCAGAATGTCGAGATGAGCGTGACGCGATGGGCGGTCACGGTTCCGTCGATGTGTTGCAGCAGGGCGCCGGTCTTGGGGTCGTAAATGTCGAAGGAGAAGGGTCCGTCGTAAACCGTCGCCGACGGATTCACGGTCACGGTCTCCTTGATGTTGACCTTGGCGTTCAGGTTGCCGTTGGCGTCGTAACTGAGGGCGAAATGGTTGAGAGAGTACCGGTTGGCGGAGGACTGCCCCCACACGCCCATGCAGAAATTCTCGGTCGCCGGGGCCCGGTCGCCGCTGTTGGTGATTTCGGTGCCGTCCTCGTGCCAGACTTGGTAGCCCCAACCGATGGTGTGGCCGCCGACGATGAACTTGAAGCTCCACATGCCGACGATCGAGGCCATGGGGTTGCTGACCCGGACAAGGGATGGATTGGCGGGGCCATTGGGCGCCTGCCAGGACGAGGGCTGGATGGTCACCGGCGCGCCGCAACCGGCCATGGCCGCCGGCGCAAAGGCCGCCGCCGAGGCCAGGGCCGCCGCGCCGAGGAGCAGATTTCGGATCGTCGTCGCCATTTCAAGTCTCCATTGGGTTGCGTTCCGGACGAGAGTCTGGCTCGCCGTCAGGAACAGCGGGGGGTGTGACCAGGGGGCCACGTTCCAGAAGACGAGCGTCGCGGTGATCGGCCGCTCGCCAGCCGAGCCAGCCCGGCCCGCCCCGGGATGGGGCATGGGGCCGCAGAGGGAGGGTCCACTCGACCTGATCTCGCTGAAGCAATAGAGTGCCCCCACCCGAATTGGGCGTCGGAAAACGCTGAACTCGATGAGCAAGCCTAGGCCGAGACGAGCGGACGAACCTTGGCGTGAACCTTATCGATTTCTGAAGTTTTCCTGAAAGCGGTTCGGCGGAACTGACGGCGAGCGCGGGAGAGTTCTCGTCAATTCAATTGGTTGAATGGGTTGGAGCGCCCGGGGGCGTTTGGATGGATACTCCGGAGTACAGGGTCGGCAGATTCACGCTGCGACCGTTTCGCCAGCTGCTGGACAACGGCGCTCCGGTTCCGATCGGGCGCAAGGCGCTGCAGCTTCTGTCGGTGCTGGCCCGGGCCGAAGGCGCGCTGGTCACCAAGGACGAGTTGATGGCCGCCGTCTGGCCGGGCGTCATCGTCGAGGACAACGCGATCCAGGTCCACGTCACCGCCCTGCGCAAGGTGCTGGGCAAGGACCCCGAGCTGCTGAGCACGTCGCGCGGCCTCGGCTATCGGCTGGCGGTGAGCGCCGGGGCCCGGCCGCCGGAGGCGCGCGAGACCGTCCCCGCCGCCAAGCCGGGGGCTCCGCCCATCGCGGGCGGGTCGGTCCGCGGCTGGCTGACCGGGGGCCTGGTCAGGGACCTGGTCGCGGTCGCGCTGGCCATCGCGCTGGCGGCCGGCGGCGGCGCCTGGCTCAAGGAGGTCTTCCGCGGGGGCGGCCCCGCCAAGCCGCCGACCATCGCCGTCCTGGCGTTCCAGCCGGCCGATGGCGGGGCCGACGCTCGCCTGTTCGCCGACGGCCTGGCGATCAGCTTGGCCAGCGCGCTCAGCCGCTACGACGTCACCGTCATCGCCACCTCGTCGAGCCTGCAATTGACGCCGGCGCAGAAGTCCGAGGCCCGCGCGCGGCTCGGGGCGGACTACATCGTCGATGGCCGCATCCAGTCGGACGAGGGCAAGCTGACGGTCAGCACCCAGATCTCGGACACCCGCAAGAACGTCCTCGTCTATTCGTTCGACGTCCACAACGATTCGGCCCTGAACGGGGCGCTTGCCGACCAGATCGCAACGCATCTGGCCCTGACGGTGGACAGCAAGTTCATCCACCCTGTCCCGCGCAGCTTCACTGCCGAGGATTTCGCCCTGATCGCCCGAGCGAACGAGGCGATCGGCGGCGGCGACATGATCGCCGCCATGGAGCCGACCCGCCAGCTCGCGGAGCGCTACCCCGACGACGGCGAGCTGCAGGCCGGGGCCGGGGTTCCCATCATCTATGCGGCGCCGGGTCTGCCGAAGTCCCAGCAATCCCAGTTTCTCAAGACCGCGAGAGCCTACATCGAACGCGGCGCCCGCCTCGCGCCCGACTCCGGGATGGTGCTGTTCGCGCGAACACAACTGCCGACTGGGCCGATGGGACTGCCCACGGCCGAGCGCCTGCTTCGCCGGTCCCTGCAAGCGAGTCCCACCTTCGGCGCCAGCTACAATGCGCTCGGCGAAGACATGATGGCAGTCGGGCGGATCGACGAGGGCGTCGGCTTGCTGCAACGGTCCATCCAGCTCGATCCCCTCTCGGATCTCACGAACGGCGACGCGGGGAAGGAATTCGTCTTCGTCGGCCGCAAAGAGGAGGCCTCCGAGGCCCTGGCGCGCACCGAGGCCATCTGGCCCGCATCGCCGTGGGTTCGTAACATCGAGTTTTTCATGGCGACCGAATTCGGCACGCCACAGGAGATGGCGTCCGTCGGCAAGACCTATCCCCTTTTTCTGGGACATATCGGGGTCGCCACGGCCGACCTGGACCTCATGCGGCGGGCCCTGGCCACCCGCGACCAGGCGCTCGTACACAAGTTCATCGGCGGCTGCTTCGCCACCGTCGGGAAGAAGCCGGCGGCGGGAGAGTGGGACCACGCCTGCCTGCTTACGATGGTGCGCCTGGGGGCCCTGGACGACGCCTTCGCGTTCGCGGCGCGCGCCTTCCCCGATACGCATCGACTCTATCCGGTCGATGACGACCGTTGGGTCATCGCCCCGCCGCCGGGCTTCGAGACCGCCCGCCTGTTTTCGCCCGCGATGGCGGCGTTCAGGAACGACCCCAGGTTCTGGCCGATCGCCTGGCGGGCCGGCCTGATCGACTACTGGCGAACGACGGGTGAGTGGCCGGACTTCTGCCGGACTCAGCTCGAAACCTGCCGGACGCAGGCCGCGCGGGCTGTCCGGGCGGCGGGACAGGCCTAGCGGGCGTTTGCGACCCGGTCCTACGAGATGATCAAACCGCGACGGTGTCACCGATCCATCCGGTCTAAAGCGCCACCCACCCATCCGCTGGATAGCAGGCGACGAAGGGGGACGGACACTTCCCGCTCGTGAAGGGGGAAGAGAAGCGCTTGCGAACGAGGCGTGGGGCGGTGCAACAGAACCCAATGCCGGTTTCGTCCGCCTACCGACCCGATCCCCGCTTTGCGGCCCTGGGGCCCGAGTTCGCCGACGAGGTCGCGCCGGCGGCGTTTCCGCAGGCGACTCCGCGTTTCCGCAACCAGAGGGCGGCGGCGAGCGTCGGGCTGGACACCCTCACCGAGGCCGAGTGGCTGGCCCATTTCGCCCGCTTCGAGCCTTTGCCGGGAAACCAGCCGAGGCCGCTCGCCATGCGCTACCACGGCCATCAGTTCCGGGTTTACAACCCCGATCTGGGCGACGGTCGCGGCTTCCTTTTTGCCCAGCTGCGCGAGGCCGGACCGGGCGGGCGCCTTCTCGACCTGGGGACCAAGGGGTCGGGGCAGACCCCTTGGTCGCGCGACGGCGACGGCCGACTGACGCTGAAGGGCGCCGTCCGCGAGGTCCTGGCCACCGCCATGCTGGAGGCGCTGGGCGTGCCGACCTCGCGCTCCTTCTCGATGGTCGAGACCGGCGAGGCGCTGATGCGCGGCGACGAGCCGAGCCCCACCCGCTCGGCGGTCCTCACCCGCCTGTCGTGGAGCCACATCCGCTTCGGGACCTTCCAGCGCCACGCCGCCCTGGACCGCCCGGACCTCGTCGGCCAGCTGCTCGGCCACGTGATCGGGACCTACTATCCGGACCTCGAGGGAACCGACAATCCGGCCGCCGCCCTCCTCGCCGCCGTGGTTCCCCGCGCCGCCCGCCTCGCCGCCGCCTGGATGGCCGCCGGCTTCGTCCACGGGGTGCTCAACACCGACAACATGAACATCACCGGCGAAAGCTTCGACTACGGCCCCTACCGCTTCCTGCCGCGCAACGACCCGAATTTCGTGGCCGCCTACTTCGACCACGCCGGCCTCTACAGCTTCGGCCGCCAGCCCGAGGCGGTGTTCTGGAACCTGCGCCAACTGGCCGGGGCCCTGACCCCGGTGAGCGAGGCCGAGCCGCTGGCCGAGGCCCTGAACGGCTTCTCCGGCGCCTATCGCGACGAACTTGCCGCCGCCATGGTCCGCCGGCTGGGACTGGCGAGCGCCGGACCGGGCGCCGACGTCGATCTCGCCAACGCCGCCTTCCGGGCCCTGGCCGAGGGCGGCGAGGCCCTGCGCTGGGAGCCGTTCTTCTTCGACTGGTTCGGCGGGCCCGGCGACCGCGCCCTGGCGGGACCCCGCGCCCGCCACTACGGCGGCGACGCCTTCAGGGCTTTCCGCGCCCTCCTGGCCGGGCGCGCCGCCGAACGCCCCGAGCGCCTGGCGCACCCCTATTTCGCCGGTCCCGAGCCGGAGGAATTGCTCTACGACGGGATCGAAGCGATCTGGGCCGCCATCGCCGAACGCGACGACTGGACCCCCTTCGAGGCCAAGCTGGCGGCCATCGAGCGAGCGCGCGAAGGGTGGGGGTTCGCCTAGGACAAGCCTCCGTCGGCTCTCTCCCGCGAAAGCGAGCGCTCTTTTGTTCCCGCTCTTCCCCGCGAAAGCGTGGCTTTCGCGGGGAAGAGCGGAGGCGGGGGGCGTCTACAGCCCGTAGGCCGCCGCCATATCCGGGTCCTTGGCGGCGACCTGGGCGGCGAGATCGACCATCACCTTCGCCTGTTTCCAGGTGGCGTCGTCCTGCATCTTGCCGTCGACCATGGCGACGCCGGCCCCGTCCGGCATGGCGGCGATGATCTTGCGGGCGAAAGCGACCTCGGCCGGATCGGGCGAGAACACCCGCTTGGCCACGGCGACCTGGGTCGGGTGCAGGCTCCAGGCCCCCACGCAGCCCAGCAGGAAGGCGTTCCGGAACTGCTGCTCGCAGGCGGCCAGGTCGTCGATGTCGCCGAACGGACCGTAGAAGGGCCTGACGCCGGCCGCCTGGCAGGCGTCGACCATCCGCGCCAGGGTGTAGTGCCAGGGATCCTGCTGGGCGGCGGCGCGCGGCGAATCGCCGTCGGCGTCGGCCAGCATGCGGTAGGCCGGATGACCGCCGCCCACCCGGGTGGTCTTCATGCCGCGGCTGGCGGCCAGATCGGCCGGGCCGAGGCTGATCCCCTGCAGGCGCGGACTGGCCAGCGCGATCTCCTCGACCCGCGATACCCCCTGGGCGGTTTCCAGGATGGCGTGGAGGAGGATCGGCCGGCGCCGGCCATGGCGCGCCTCGAGCACGGCCAGGAGCTGGTCCATGTAGTGGAGGTCCCACGGCCCCTCGACCTTGGGGATCATGATGACATCCAGCGCCTCGCCGCAGCCGGCGACGATCTGGGTGACATCGTCGAAGTGCCACGGGGCGACCGGGCCGTTGATCCGCACCCACAGCCCCGTTCCGTGGGCGGCGAATGGGACGCTCCTGGCCAAGTCGATGAAGCCGGCCCGTGCGGCGGCCTTCGCATCGACCGGAATGGCGTCCTCGAGATTGCCGCACAGGACATCGACCTCGCCGGGATTGGCGGCGGCTCTGGCGCGCAGCTTCTCGATGTGGGGCGGCAGGAAGTGGATCACCCGCTCCAGGCGCGGGGCGATCTCCCGCGGCGGCTCCGGCGCTCCGGCGGCCAGCGGCGCGAAGAACGCCCGCGGCGGCTTCATGGGGTCCCTCCTTCCCCTTGATGGGCAAGGTGGCCTCGCGGAGCGAGGTCGGATGGGGTGGGGGCGCGGACCCCACCCGTCTCGCGCTGCGCGCGATCCACCCTCCCCATGAGAAGGGGAGGGAGGGGAGGGGTGCGAGCGCGATGAATTTCACCGGGTTCCTCGGCGCGCCAGGGGATGGCGGGTGCGGACGACTTCGGCGAGGCGCTCCTGGGTGACGTGGGTGTAGATCTGGGTGGTGGCGATGTCGGCGTGGCCGAGCAGGGTCTGGACGACCCTCAGGTCCGCCCCGCCTTCGAGCAGATGGGTCGCGAAGGCGTGGCGTAGCACATGGGGGCTCACCGCGTCGGGGTCGAGGCCGGCGGCCAGCGCCGCCTCGGCGAGCAGCTGGGCGAACCGCCGCGGGGTCAGCCGCCCGCCGCGGCCGCGCGAGGGAAAGAGCCACGGGCTCTCCTTGACGCCCTTGGGAAGGAAGCTCCGGCGATGCGGCAGCCAGGCCTTGACCGCGCTCCGCGCCCGCCCGCCCAGGGGGGCCAGCCGCTCCTTGCCGCCCTTGCCCTTGACGATGAGCCAGGCCGGGTCGGAAGCCACGGCCGCGAGGGTGAGCGAGGTCAGCTCCGAAACCCTGAGGCCGGCGGCGTAGGCCAGTTCGACCATGGCCGCCAGGCGCGCCCCGGCGGCGGGATCGCCCTCGCCGGCGGCGGCGATCAGCCGCTCCATCTCCTCGCGGGTGAGGACCTTGGGCAGGGGCCGGCCCAGGCGCGGGGCGGCGACCCGGCGGGACGGATCATCGGCGCTCCATCCCTCGCCGAGCACGAAGCGATAGAACTGGCGCACGGCGGCGCGGCGGCGAGCGGCGGTGGCGGGGGCGAGGCCGCGCGCGCCGAGGGCGGTGAAATAGGCCTCGATGTCTTCCGCCGTCGCGGTCTTAAAGACGAGCGAGCGGGCGGCGAGGAAGCCCTCCAGATCGGCGAGGTCGCGGCGGTAGGCGGCCAGGGTGTTGAGACTGGCCCCGCGTTCGGCGGCCATCATCTCCAGGAAGGCCTCGGCCCACCCGCTCACGACGGCCTCTTCCGGTCAGGAATCATGGCCGAACATGGCGCGCGCGCGGCCCCTCGTGTAAAGGCCTGATCTTGATGACCGGGGCCCCCCTCGATAGCAGGACCATCGTCCTCGTGGGCCTGATGGGCGCGGGCAAGAGCACCGTCGGCCGCCGCCTCGCCCAGGCCCTCAGCATGCCTTTCCGCGACGCCGACAGCGAGATCGAAGCCGCCGCCGGGCGCTCGGTCTCCGACATCTTCAGCCAGTTCGGCGAGGCGGCGTTCCGCGATGGCGAGCGGCGGGTGATCGCCCGCCTGCTGGCCGGGCCGGCGCATGTCCTGGCCACCGGCGGCGGGGCCTTCGTCGACGACGAGACCCGGGCGCTGATCAACGAGAAGGCGATCTCGGTGTGGCTCAAGGCCGACGTCGAGATCCTCGCCCGCCGGGTGACGCGACGGGGCGGCCGACCCCTGCTGGTCGGCAAGGACCCCCTGGAGGTGCTCCAGGCCCACGCCCTGGCCCGCCATGACCGCTACGGCGAGGC
>DASZKO010000085.1:0-70374 GCA_035605655.1 Caulobacteraceae bacterium
GATCATGGCGCGCGCTCCTAACGGTCAGGCGGCTCGGGCGGCGAAACACAAGCTGTATCGGATCATTTCGGCAGGGTGAGGCCGGCGATGAAGACGTCCAGGTTCCCCCCGGGAAACAACACGCCGGCCACGCCCGCCCGCCGCCCGGCCTCGAGGTCGCGATCCTGGTCGCCGATCACCAGGGCGCGGGCGGGGTCTATGGACCACTCCGTCAGCGCCCGCAGCACCAAACCGGGGTTGGGCTTGCGGTCCGGATGATTCGGATGGGCGAAGGCGGCGACCGTGGCGTCCGGCAGGTAAGGACAGACGTAGAAGGCGTCGATGCGGGCGCCCTCGGCCGCCAGGTCGGCGCGCATGGCCCGGTGCAGTTCGTCCACCGCCGCGAGGTCGAAATATCCGCGCGCCACCCCCGACTGGTTGGTGGTGACGATGACCAGCAGGCCGGCGTCGTTCAGACGCTTCACCGCCGCCTTAGCCCCCGGCGTCCACTCCAGGCGCGACACCTCGCCGACATAGCCGTGGTCAACGTTGAGCACGCCGTCGCGATCGAGGATCACCGCCGCCCGCGAGGTCTCGTCCGTCATCAGAGCTTTCAGCCGGGGCGCGCGCCCTTTAGGATCGGCCCGTCCGCGGACGAGCTCGAGGGAAAGGTAGCCGCAGTTGCCGGCAACGCAAAAGACAAGTCCGGCGGAGGTCGACTACGCCCGCTCGGCGGCGCGCACGGTCAATGCCGAGATCGACGGACTGAAGGCCCTCGCCGGCGCCCTCGAGAACGGCCTGCGCGGCCCCTTCACGGCCGCGGTGGACAAGATCCGCGACGCCGAGGGCCGGGTGGTGGTGTGCGGCATGGGCAAGAGCGGCCATGTGGCCCGCAAGATCGCCGCGACGCTCGCCTCCACCGGCACCCCCGCCCTCTATCTGCATACCGCCGAGGCGAGCCACGGCGACCTGGGGATGGTGGGGCGCTCCGACGTTCTGCTGGCGGTTTCGTGGTCGGGCGAGACGCCCGAATTCCGCGACGTGATCAATTATTGCAAGCGCTTCGCGGTGCCGCTGATCGCGGTCTCCTCCGAGCCGGCCAGCGCCCTGGCCGGAGCGGCCGACATCGCCCTCATCCTCCCCAAGGCCGAGGAAGCCTGCCAGAACACCGGAGCGCCGACGACCTCGACGACCATGCAGATGGCATTCGGCGACGCCTTGGCCATCGCCCTTCTGGAAGCGCGCGGCTTCTCGGCCGCCGATTTCCGCAACTTCCATCCCGGCGGCAGCCTCGGCCAGAGGCTGGTGACGGTGGCCGACCTGATGGCCAGCGGCCGCGACGTGCCCATCGTCGAGGCGGGCGTGAGCCTCTCCGAAGCCATCGTCGAGATGACCCGCAAGCGCTATGGCGGGGTGGCCGTGGTCGATGAGGCCGGGGCCCTGGTGGGGGTGTTCACCGACGGCGACCTGCGGCGGGCGCTGCCGGGCGCCGATCTTTCCGCGCCGGTCGCCGCGCACATGATCCGCTCGCCGGTCTTCGTCGATCCGCACCTGTTGGCCACCGAGGCGCTCAGGCTCATGAACGAGCGGCCCCACCCCATCCAGCTTCTTTTCGCCTGCGAGGACGGCGCCCTGGTCGGGGCGGTGGGGATGCACGACTTCCTGCGCGCCGGCATCGCCTGACCGCTCAGAGGACGCCCCTCGCCGTCTGGTCGAGCTGCCAGGCGGCGCCGACGATATGGTAGAGGGAGCTGGCCGGGGCGGCGTCGCCACTTTCCAGGCTGTCGCGCCACAGGCCGGTCGGCTCGAGGAATTTCCAAACGCCCTCTGCGGCCTTCACGGCCAGGCGCCAGCAGGCCAGGTCGTCGGTGAGGGCGCCGGCCAGCAGATGGGCGCGCAGGCGCTCGGTCTGGGGCCACAGGCGCGTGCCGGCATCGACCGGTTCGAGATCGCCGTCGAGGGCATTGATGGCGACATTGCGGACCGGATCGACGCCGCAGCGTTCGGCGATCTCGATCAGGCGCAAGGCGGCGCCGAGCGCCGCCGCGTCGCCGGACGCGAGGCTCCAGCGCATGAGGAGCCAGGCCCACTCGAACTGATGGCCGGGCTCCACGCGGCGCTCGGCCGGCGCCTCGGGGCCGATCCAGCCAGGGCCGAAAACCTCGCTGATCGCCCCAGTTTCGGCGTCGATCAGGCGCGTGGCGGCGAGGCGCGCCTGATCGGCGGCCATCTCCCGCCAGGGCCCCTCCCCGCCCGCCTCGACCCAGGCCAGGGCGGCTTCGAAGAGATGCATGTTGGGATTGGCGAGCAGCTCGTCACCGTCGAACTCGGCGAAGCCGCCGGCTCCGCCGCGCGGCAGCCGCTCCAGCAGGGCGAGCGCGCGGGCCTCGCCCTCGACCTGGGCGTGAGCCAGGATGACGAAGGCCTGGTCGTAGAGATCGGCGGCGTCCTGGCCCCGAACCGACCGGTAGAGGCCATCGGGGCGGCGGAAATGGTGCTCCAGCGCCGCCAGACCATGAGTCATGGCCGCCCGCCAGGGGCCGCTCCAGCCGAGCTCGCCGGCATGGCGATAGGCGAAGACCTGGCGGGCCTGGACGCGGGCGCGCTGGGGCCCCGCCATCGGCCGCCCGGCCGCGTCGAGGCGGTCGTGGAAACCGCCGGCCGCGAGGTCGGCCCCCGGATCCCACCACAGCGGAAAGGCGCGATCCAGCAGCCAGCCGACCAGGGCCTCGCGGGCGGCGAGGATGTCGGCCGGCGCGCTCACGCGGCCGCGTAGGGCGGCGGATCGATCATCCACTTCCAGGCGGTCTCGACGATCGTCCGCACCGATGAGGCGCCGGCGGTGAAGCCGAGTTCGGCGGCGGCCCGGCTGGGGTCGGCGTAGAGGGAGGGCGGATCACCGGGGCGGCGCGGACCGATCTCGACGGCGATGGTCTTGCCGGTCACCGCGCGGGCCGCCTCGATGATCTCCTTGACGCTGAACCCCTGGCCGACGCCGAGATTATAGGCGCGGAAACCATCCGCCTGGGCCAACCTGTCGAGGGCCAGGACGTGAGCGCGGGCGAGATCGGCGACGTGGATGTAGTCGCGCACGCAGGTCCCGTCCGGGGTCGCGTAATCGTCGCCGTTGAGGATGAGGGTCGTGCCGTCGCGGGCGGCGGCGAGGACCAGGGGGATGAGGTGGGTCTCAGGGTCATGGGCTTCGCCGAGTTCGCCGTCCGGGTCGGCCCCGCTGGCGTTGAAGTAGCGCAGGGCGGCGCATCGCAGGCCCCAGGCGCCTGCGCAGTCGGCGAGGATCTGCTCGACCATGGCCTTGGAGCGGCCATAGGGGCTGATCGGGCCGTAGGCCATGTCCTCGGTGATCGGCAGGCTCGCCGGCGGCCCATGGACCGCGCAGGTGCTGGAAAAGACGAAGCGGTCGATCCCGGCCGCGCGCATGGCCGACAGGACAGCGACCGCGCCGGCGACATTGGTGCGGTAGTAGAGTTCCGGCTGGGCGACGGACTCGCCGACGCTGATCAGGGCGGCGAAATGCATCACCGCCTCGGGGCGCCACCTGGCGATGACCTCGGCCAGCCGGGCCTCGTCGGTGACGTCGCCGACCTCCAGCGGCCCATGACGCACCGCCCAGCGGTGGCCCTGGGAGAGGCTGTCGAAAGTCACCGGTTCATGGCCGGCGGCGGCGAGCGCCTTGCAGGCGTGAGAGCCGATGTATCCGGCCCCGCCGGTGACCAGGACCCGCATGAAGACTCCACCCTCGATTGAAAACCCAGCCCTTCTAGCATCATCGCCCCTTTAGGCGATCAGGAGGCTACGGCCCCGCTTGGCGCGGGCGGCGCAGTCTTCTAAGGCCGGAAGATCAGCGGGAACGAAACGACGATGGCGGACGAAACCCTATCCCTGGGCGCGCGGCTGAGCGAGATCGCCGGCGAAAGGCCGGAGCGGCCGGCGGTGACCGACAAGGACCGCACCGTCACCTGGCGCGAGCTGGACCGGCGGACCAATCGCCTGGCCCGGGCCCTGGCGATCGCCGGCGTCGAGCAGGGCGACCTGGTGACCGTGGGCCTTCACAACAGCGTCGATTTCATCGAGGCCTGCTATGGCCTGTGGAAGCTCGGGGCCACGCCGCAGCCGATCTCCTGGCGCCTGCCGGCCAGCGAGGCGGAGGCGGTGATGGATCTCGCCGAGACCCCCATCCTCATCGCCGGGTCCAGCCTGGAGAGCCACCGGCCGCGCTACGACGTGGCCGCCCTGCTGGCGCTCTGCGACGACGACAGCCCGGTGGAGGACCGCGTCTCGCCGGTGTGGAAGGCGCCCACCTCCGGCGGCTCGACGGGGCGGCCCAAGCTGATCCTGGCCGGCGGTCCGGGGGTGTTTCCCCCCAACACCAGCGGCAGCGGCGCCTATCGGACGACGCCCGAGGACGTGATGATCATGCCCGGGCCTCTCTATCACAACGGCCCCTTCACCTCGGTGTTCGGCGGACTCACCCAGGGCGCCCACGCGGTGATCCTGCCGAGATTCGACGCCGAGGCGACGCTGGCGGCGATCGAGGCCCACAAGGCGACGTGGATCTATCTCGTCCCGACCATGATGAGCCGCATCTGGCGCCTGCCGAACCGGACCGACTACGACGTCTCGTCCTTGAAGACCGCCTGGCACCTCGCCGCCCCCTGCCCGCCCTGGCTCAAGGAGGCGTGGATCGACTGGCTGGGTCCAGACGTGATCATGGAGCTCTATGCCGGCACCGAGGCCCAGGCGGTGACCATCATCACCGGCGCCGAATGGCTCGAACACCGCGGCTCGGTGGGCAAGGTGACGGTCGGCGAGATGGCGGCCTTCGACGCCGCCGGCGAGCGCCTGGCGCCCGGCGAGATCGGCGAGATCTACATGCGCCGCCCGGCCGGCGAGCCGCCCAGCTATCGCTATCGGGGGGCGCAGGCGCGGACCCTGCCGGGCGGCTGGGAATCGCTCGGCGACATCGGCTCCTTCGACGCCGAGGGCTATCTCTACCTGGCCGACCGGCGGGCCGACATGATCCTGGTCGGCGGCTCCAACGTCTATCCGGCCGAGATCGAGGCGGCCCTCGACGAGCATCCCCTAGTCCAGTCGAGCGCGGTGATCGGCCTGCCCGACGAGGATCTCGGCAACCTGATCCACGCCATCGTCCAGCCGCGGCCCGGTCTCACCGAGGAGGCCCTGCGCGAATACCTGCGCGACCGGCTGGTCAGCTACAAGCAGCCGCGAACCTACGAGTTCGTCGCCGACAACATCCGCGACGACGCCGGCAAGGTGCGCCGCACCCAGCTCAGGGACGAGCGGCTGAAACCTTGAGAGGCGACCGGACGATGATCATCCACGGCCTGGAGCAGACAGAGGCGAAGCGCCGATGACCGGTCCCGCGATCGGCGCCGCTCCATCCTGGAGGCGGCGGGCCGACCGACGCGCGAGGAGGGCGAAACGCCGATGAATCCCTTTCCGGACGACATCTTCACCGAACCGGCCGACGTCGATCCCGATACCCTGGCCAATCTCGGCCCGCTACGCCGCCTGGCGGGCGTCTGGGAAGGGCGCAAGGGCGTCGATCTCAATCCCAAGGCCGAGGGGCCGGAGCGCCGCGCGTATATCGAGCGCATCGACATGCAGCCGATCGACGCTCAGGCCAATGGGCCGCAGCTGTTCTACGGCCTGCGCTACCACGTCCACATCCTGGCCACCGACGAGGACGCCACCTTCCACGATCAGGTCGGCTATTGGCTCTGGGAGCCGGCCACCGGCCTCATCATGCAGTCCCTGACCATACCGCGCGGTCAGGTGGCGCTGGCCTCCGGCCAAGCCAGCGCCGATGCGCCCGGCCTGGTCGTCAGCGCCAGGCGCGGCCATCCCGACTACGGCATCTGTTCGACGGCTTTTCTGGAATTCGCGTTCCGAACGGAGTCCTACCGGCTCGAGATCACCTTCAATGCCGACGGCGGCTGGAGCTATGTCTCAGAAACCGTGCTGGCGGTGCGCGGCCAGGAGGGTCTCTTCACCCACCGCGATCAGAACACCTTGAAGAAGGTCACCGAGGCGGCCCCCAATCCCCTGATGACGATCCTCGCGGCGGCGAAGGCCTGAACCTTACATCCGGTGGAGGGCGCAGAGCTTGTTGCCGTCCGGATCCCGAAGGTAGGCGAGGTACATCTTGCCCATGCCGCCTTCGCGGACGCCCGGCGGATCCTCGACGGATTTGCCGCCATTTGCCGCGCCGGCGGCATGCCAGGCGTCGGCCTCCGCAGGCGATTTGGCCGCGAATCCGATGGTGCCGCCGTTGGCGTGGGTCGCCGCCTCGCCGTCGATCGGCTCGGTGACGCAGAAGACCCCGCCGCCGGTCATGTAGAAAATCCGGTGGCCATCGACCATCGCCGGCGGCACGCCCAGGGCGCCGAGCGTGGCGTCGTAGAAAGTCTTGGCGCGGGTGAGGTCGTTGGTCCCGATCATGATGTGTGAAAACATGGTTTTGGCGTCTCCCTCTTAAGTCGGCTCCCTACTAGCGTCAGAGTGAGCCCGTGTTCCAGTCCAATCGCCGCGCGACGCGCGTCACTCGATCGGCCAGCCTGGGCGGCGCATCTCGAACATCGCCTCGGGCGTGATGACCGCGTAGTCGCCCAGGCGCCCGGCGCGCAGGATCGGCCTCGCCTTGGCGGTCTGCCAGACGCCATCCTCGATGAAGCGCGGATCGAGGTGGATGCAGACAACTTCGCCGATCGTCAGCCACGCCTGCGCCTGGGCCCCGTCGGCGCCTTGCAGTCGGAGGATCTGGGCGACTTTGCATTCGAAGTTCACCGGGCTCTCGAGCACCCTGGGGGCGGCGACAAGGCGCCCGGGCGCCTTGGTGACGCCCGCCACCTCGAATTCGTCGATGTCGGGCGGGGCGGGAGCGCAGGTGAGATTCATCTTCTCCGCCAGGGCCTCACCGGCGAGATTCCAGCAGAACTCTCCGGTCGCCTCGGCGTTGGCCACGCTGTCCTTCCAGCCGATCGACGAGAAGCCGATAAGCGGGGGGCTGTAGCTGAGGCCATTGAAGAAACTGTAGGGGGCGAGGTTGGCGATCCCCGCCGCGCTCAGGGTCGAGATCCAGCCGATCGGGCGCGGTCCGACAATGGCGTTGAAGGGATCGTGCCTGAGGCCGTGGCCCGTGGCCGGCTCGTAGACGTGGGCGTTCTGATCGGCCATCCGGTGTGGATTTAGGCCATGATGGCACTTCGTGCGCCATAATTGAGCAGGTCCGACTCACCCAGAATGGACGCTCGACAATGACCGACCTGCCGCTGCAACCTTTCCGCGCTCTGCACGAGGCCGAAATCCGCCTGTTGTGGGAGTTGAGATCCCTCCGCCGGCGCAGCCGCGGCGCCAAGCCAGGCGCCGACCTGACCCTCGGCCAGAAGATCGCGGACGCGGTGGCCGCGGGAATGGGCTCCTGGCCATTCATCATCATCCAGTCGTGCGCCCTGGCGGTGTGGATCGCGCTCAACGTGACGGCGTGGGCCCGCCACTGGGACCCCTACCCCTTCATCCTTCTGAACCTCGCCCTGTCGTTCCAGGCCGCCTACGCCGCGCCCTTCATCATGATGGCCCAGAACCGCCAGCAGCAGATCGACCGCAAGGAGGCGGAGAACGATCACCAGATCAATCTCAAGGCGGAGCTGGAAATCGAACTCGTGCACCAGAAGCTGGACGAACTGCGCCAGAAGGAGGTGCTCTACCTCACCGAGGCGGTGCGCGATCTCACGGCCCTTCTCACCGCCAGGCGCGGCTCGGCCGACGAGGACGGCGCTCTCGACTAGGATCGATGTGTGGGAATGGGCTTTCGGGTCACTTCCCGTCGTCGCACTCGGCGAGAATCTCGTCGGTATGCTCGCCCAGCCTGGGCGCATGCCGGCGGATGTTCGCCGGAGTCACCGAGAACTTCACCGGCGGACGCATGCTCACATAGGCGCCGGCTTCAGGGTGGCGATAGCGTTCGAAAAGCCCCACCGCATCGAGATGCGGATCATGCGGCAGCTCGTCCAGGCGGTTCATCCGGACCACCGGAATCTGTAGAGGCTTGAGGATGGCCAGCCACTCCGCGGTGGTCTTGGTGCGGGTCACCGTCTCCACCAGGCCATAGAGCTCGCGCACGTGGCGGGCTCTTTCCCTGTAGTCGGCGAAGCGCGGATCCTTGCCGAAAGTGTCGGCCCAGCCGGCGGCGGCGAAGAACTGGTCCCACTGCTGGTCGGTGTACGGCAGGAGCCCGATGTAGCCGTCGGCGGTGGCGAAGGGCTTGCGCTCGGGATTGGCGACCCGGGTGTAGGCCCACGGCCCGGTCGGCGGGTCGTAGACGTGGCCGTAGAGGTGTTCGGCGAGGTTGAAGCTGGTGACGCACTCCAGCATCGGCGCCTCGATGAACTGCCCCTCGCCCGTCTTTTGGCGATGGTAGAGGGCGGCGCAGACGGCCTGACTCATGAAGAGGCCGCTCACCTTGTCGGCCACCAGGGAGGGCAGCAGGCGGGGCGTGGGGTCGTCGTCGACCCTGGGCAGGAGATCGGCCAGGCCGCTGGCCGACTGAATGAGATCGTCATAGGCCGGCTCGCCGGCGTAGGGGCCGTCGGAGCCATAGCCGCAACCGTGGACGTAAACCACATCGGGCCGAACGGCGCGGACGCTGTCGTAGTCGAGGGCGAGGCGCTTCAGTCCCTCATAGCGCACGCTGGCGACGAAGACATCGCAGCCGGCGATCAGTTTTCGCATCTTGCCGGCCGCCGCGTCTTCGCGCAGGTCGATGAGCAGGGAGCGCTTGTTGCGGTTGATGGTGAGATAGATCGGCCCCAGGTCCTCTGGACCCCCCGGCTGGCCGTGACCGGCCCAGCGCATGATGTCGCCGCCGCCGCCGCGACGGCCGCCGGGGAATTCGACCTTGACCACGTCGGCCCCCATGTCGGCGAGCATCTGGGTGGCGTAGGCGCCGAAGACCACGCTGGTCATGTCGAGGATGCGCACCCCCTTCAGCGGCCCCGTCGCCGCCGCCGCCAGTTCCTTGTCCCTGATCACGCCGTCGCGTCCCCTTTCCCCGCCGTCACCGATGACGAGCGGGCCTGGAGAACCTAATGTGCTTGGCCGGTGGGGCGAAATGGTCTCGTCGGGTCAGGGCGCGCGAATGAATTTCGAACTGGCTGAAGACCACAGGATGCTCAAGGATCTGGTGGCGCGGTTCGTCCGCGACGAGCTGCTGCCGCTCGAGGCCGCCGTCCTCGCCCGCGAAGCCGACGGCAAGGGCCTGGGCCTGGGCGCCGCCGAGCACGCCCGCCTCGACGAAGTCTCGCGAACCCTGGGCCTGTGGGGACTCGATGCGCCGGAGGACGTCGGCGGAGTCGATCTGCCCAATGTGGCCATGATCGGGGTCAACGAGGAGCTCGGGCGGACGGTGACGCCCTACACCCTGCCGCCGGACTCGCCGAACCTCAGAATGCTCCAGGCGACCGTGACCGACCGCCAGCGCGAGGCCTACTTGGCGCCTTACGTCCGTGGCGAGACGGTTTCGGCCATCGGCATCTCGGAACCGGGCGCGGGGGCCGATCCGGCCGGCATGACCACCCGGGCGGTGCGCGACGGCGAGGACTGGGTGATCAACGGCCGCAAGATCTGGATCAGCCGCGCCGCCGAGGCCGACTTCACCATCCTGATGGCGGTGACGGACAAGGAGAAGGGCGCCCGCGGCGGCATTTCGGCCTTCCTCATCGACAAGGGAACGCCGGGATTCAATGTGCTGCGGCGCATTCCCATGGTCGGCGGCGCGGCGACCTACGAGGTGGCCCTGGAGGACTGCCGGGTCGAGGGCTGGAAACTGCTGGGGACCGAAGGCCAGGGCTTCGCGCCCATGCAGCTGCGGCTCGGCACCCGGCGCCTCGAAATGGCCGCCTGGTCGATCGGCATGGCCCAGCGGGCGCTGGACATGATCTGCGAATTCGCCCCCCAGCGGGTGACCTTCGGCCAGCCCCTCTCCCAGCGCCAGGCGATCCAGTGGTGGGTGGCCGACGCGGCGACGCGCATCCACGCCGCCCGCCTGATGACCTACGACTGCGCCTGGAAGCTCGACGAAGGCCGAGACGTCAGGGTCGAGATCTCGATGATCAAGGCTTACGCGACCGAGATGGCCTGGGAGGTCGTCGACCGGGCCATGCAGACCTTCGGGGCCATGGGCATGACCAAGGAGCTGCCGTTGCAGCTGATGGCCTCCAAGCTGCGCACCATGCGCATCTACGACGGACCCACCGAGGTCCACAAATGGGTGGTGGCCCGCAACTTCCTGGGATCGAAACGATGAATGAGACCTACGGCGAAACCGTCACCGCCAGCGTCGAGGGACACGTCGCTCTGCTGGTCTTCGACCGCCCACCGAATAATTTCGTCAGTGTCGAGATGATACGCGACCTGGCCGACGCCCTCGACGACGTCGACGCCGACCGGTCCCTGCGCGCCGCCGTCCTGGCCTCGTCCGGCAAGGCCTTCTGCGCCGGGGCCGATCTCGCCTCGCCCGTCGGGGTCGGCGGCTCGGGGATGACGGGGGTCTCCCCGCTCTATCACGAGGCGGTGCGGCTGTTCTCCACCAAAAAGCCCATCGTGGCGGCGGTGCAGGGGGCGGCGGTGGGCGCCGGGCTTGGCCTAGCCCTCGTCGCCGATTTCAGAGTGGTCGCCGCGGAGGCGCGGTTCGCGGCCAATTTCGTCAAGCTCGGCTTTCATCCCGGCTTCGGCATCACCCGCACCCTGCCGAGGGTCGTCGGCGAGCAGAGGGCGGCCCTGATGTGCCTGACCGGGCGGCGGATCAAGGGCGAGGAGGCTTTGGCCTGGGGCCTCGCCGACGAAATGGTCCCGCTGGAGGCCCTGCGCCCAGCCGCCATGGCCCTCGCCGCCGAACTGGCCAGCGCCGCGCCCCTGGCGGTGGAATCCACCCGCGCCACCCTGCGCGCCGACCTCGCCGCCGCCGTCAAGGCCCAGACTGACCACGAGCTGGCCGAACAGACGCGCCTCAGGGCCACCGCCGACTTCGCCGAGGGGGTGCGCAGCGTCAACGAACGGCGCCCCGGCGTTTTCGTGGGGGCCTGACGGGCGCGGAACCCGGCCGGAGCCAGCCGGTTACCTCCTCATTGAAGGAGGAAATTCCCGATGACAGCCAAGCCTCCCCCGATCCCTCCCGAACAGCGCGCCAGCGTCAGCGATAAGCCCGACATCGCCGGCGGCCAGCAGAGTGGCCGGACCAAGTCCGGCGGCAATCTCGACACCCACGGCAATTCCGGCAACATCCGCCAGAACCTCACGCCGCAGCGCAGCATCCAGGACCGCTGAGATGGGCCGCAAAACACCCGCCGCCGACCGCTGGGGCGGCCCGGGGGCCAGTCACGAGAACCGCGACAATCCGCAGCCGGCCGTCAAGCGCACCCGTGACGCCGACGGTGGCAAGGACCAACCTTACAGCCACGTCTCGGGCGGCGGCGGCGAACACGACCGCCACCACGGCCATGCGCCGGCCTCCAAGCGTGACACCGAGGAAAATACCGTCCAGAAATCGCGTCCGTAGCGCCAGCCGCGAAGGACAGGAGCGTCGCGACATGCCCACCCTCGACCGCGACGGGGTCCGCCTCCACTACGAGGTCGCCGGCGAGGGCCCGGCCCTGCTGCTCACCCACGGCTACTCGGCGACCGGCGAGATGTGGCGCGGCCAGACCGCCGCATTCTCCAAGCATTATCGCCTGATCACCTGGGACATGCGCGGCCACGGCCGTTCCGACTATCCGGCCGATCCAGCCGCCTACAGCGAGGCGGCCACGGTGGCCGACATGGCCGCCCTGCTGGATGCCGTTGGCGTGGAGAGGGCGATCGTCGGCGGCCTGTCCCTTGGCGGCTACATGAGCCTCGCCTTCCACCTCGCCCATCCGAATCGGGTGCGGGCGCTGCTGATCATCGACACCGGCCCGGGCTATCGCAACGACGAGGCGCGGGCGGGCTGGAACGCCAACGCCATCCGCACCGCCGAGCGCTACGAGACCGAGGGTCTGGCGCGCCTGGCGGCCGGCAGTCCGGAGATACGCGCCAGCAGCCACCGCGGTGCGACCGGTCTGGCTTTGGCGGCCCGCGGCATGCTGACCCAGAAGGACGCCCGGGTGATCTCCTCTCTACCGGACATCAAGATTCCGTCCCTGGTGGTGGTCGGGGCCGAGGACACGCCGTTCCTGAACGCCAGCGACTACATGGCGGGCAAGATCCCGGGCGCCGAGAAAGTGGTGATCGCGGGGGCCGGCCATGCGGTCAACATCGACCAGCCGGACGCCTTCAATGCCGCGGTGCTGGAGTTCCTTGCCGCGCACCGCCTCAATTCATGACACGGAATTCATAGACCGCCCGGTCAGCCGCGCGCTAAACGATGCGCCATGCTTGTGGAGGGCCTCATGAAATCATCCGTCCTGATGGGCGCAGCCGCCGCGATCCTCATCGCCGCCGCCGCCCACGCCGCCGACCCGCTCGCCCCGGTCGGGGTCGGGCCGCAGCCCGGGCCGCCGCCGGCCCGGCCGGTCAGCGAGGTCCTGTGGGGGACCAAGGTCACCGATGACTATCGCTACATGGAAGCCCTCGACCCGGCGACGATCGCCTGGATGAAGAGTCAGGGCGGCTACACTCGCCGCGTACTCGACTCGATCGCGCCCCTTCCCGCCCTGCGCGCCCGGGTTTCCGCCTTCACCGGCAGTTTCGGGTTCGTCCAGAGCTATTCCTATTTCGGCGGGCGCAGCTTCTATGAGGAACGCGGTCCCGGAGCCGACACCTTCGACCTGGTGGTCGCCGACGCGGCCGGCAAGCGCAAGCTCGTCGACATGGCCGCGCTCCGGGCGGCGAGGGGCGGCGCCCCGATGGCGATCAACTATGTCCTGCCCTCGTTCGACGGCTCGAAAGTGGCGGTGGGCATCTCCTCGGGAGGCTCGGAAGCGGCCCAGCTTTACGTTTACGACGTCGCCAGCGGGGCCCGCATCGCCGGCCCGATCGACCGCGCTGACTACGGCCCGACATCCTGGAGCCTCGATTCGAGGAACCTGTTCTTCATTCGCCTCAAGAAGCTCGGTCCCAGCGATCCGGGGACGGAGAAGTACCGCGACCCGGTCCTCGACTACTGGACCCTCACCGGCGAGCCGATGCCGCTGTTCGGCTCGACGACCGGCCACGGGCCCAAGATCGGCCCTGACGAGACACCAGCCGTCAGCCTCACGCCCGGCGCGCCGGTGGCCGTCTTCGCCTCCCAGAACGGAGTCCAGAACGAGGTGAAGCTCTGGACGGCGCCGGCCGGCGAGGCGTCGAGCCCCGACGCCCACTGGACGCTCCTGCTCGACCGGGACGATGGGGTGACCGGCCTCGACATCCGCGGCGGCGATATCTTCCTGCTCTCCCACAAGGACGCCCCGACCTTCAAGGTGCTGCAGCTCAAGGCCGGCGCGCCGCTCAGTTCCGCTGTCACCCTGATCCCGGTTCAGCCCGGACGGGTGATCGAGGGCGTCCACGCCGCGGCCGACGCCCTTTACGTGGCGGCCCGCGAAGGCAACTACTCGCGCCTGCTGCGCGTGGCGACCGGCAGCAACAAGGTCGAAGAGGTGGTCCTCCCGACCAAGGGCCATATCTCCGACGTGTTCACCGATCCGCGCACGCCGGGCGTCACCTTCGCCCTGGAGAACTGGGTCCTGCCGCCCACCACCTTGCATTTCGACCCCTCGGCCGGCCGGTTCACCGACCTCCATCTGGGGGTGCGCGGCGATATCGACCCGCCCACGTTCAAGGTCAGCGACCTGGCCGCCCGCGGCCACGACGGGGTGATGGTGCCCTACGCTCTCATTCAGGGCGCCGGTGCGCACGGGTCCGCGGTCACGGTGGTCGAGGCCTATGGCTCCTACGGCATCTCCAATCTCGCCGATTTCAGCACCAGGCGGGCGGCGATGATGCGCGAGGGAATCAACTACGTGGTCTGCTCGGTGCGCGGCGGCGGCGAGCTCGGCGAGGCCTGGCGCCTCGGCGGCAAGGACGCCAACAAGCCCAACACATGGAAGGACATCATCTCCTGCGGCGAGGACCTGATTGCCCGCGGTGTCACCGACAAGGGACATCTCTTCATCCTCGGCGGCTCGGCCGGCGGGATCACCATGGGGCGGGCGATGACCGACCGTCCGGACCTCTTCGCCGGGGTCATCGATATCGTCCCCGCCGCCGACACGCTTCGGATGGAGTTCACCCCCAACGGGCCCGACAACATCCCCGAATTCGGGACCATCAAGACCGAGCAGGGGTTCAAGAACCTCTATGAGATGGACTCGGTCCAGCACATCAAGCCGGGGACGACCTATCCGGCCGTGCTCATATCCACCGGTCTCAATGACCCCCGCGTCGCCCCGTGGGCGCCAGCCAAGTTCGACGCCGCGCTCCTGGCCTCGGGCACGCCCAATCCGGTGCTCCTCAGGATCGACGAGCAGGCCGGCCACGGCATCGGCTCGACGCGCACGCAGACCGATCAGCTGACCGCCGACTGGATCGCCTTTGCCTTCTGGCGTTCGGGCCGCGAGGGCTGGCGGCCGGTGGCCGGGAAGTAGTAGGTCAGGCGGCGTCGGCCATGGCCGGCGTTGCGCTCGCCGTCGGCCGCGCCAGCTTGCCGGAGTAGAAGGAGGCGTTCTGGCGACCCTGCGAGGCCTCGCGGGCGAAGCTGATCAGGTGGTGGGCCACCGTGCCCACCGCGATCACCCGTTCGATGTCGCAGAGCTTGAGGCGCGGCCAGGCGAAGGCCCAGAACTCCCGCCGGTAGTTGGCCGCGACACCACACGTCCACAGGACGCGGGCCAGGATGGTA
This sequence comes from Caulobacteraceae bacterium, assembly GCA_035605655.1. Lineage (GTDB taxonomy): Bacteria > Pseudomonadota > Alphaproteobacteria > Caulobacterales > Caulobacteraceae > Acaudatibacter. The sequence goes on from DASZKO010000085.1 coordinate 14,870, forward strand.
AGGCCGCGCCGTACGTCGGAAAGCCTCACCTGCCTGGGAGGCGAGAAGCGATGCCGATAGGTGGCCTCGATCTGGTGTTCGAAGCGGGCGAACAGAGCGGTGGGCTCGTAGGCGGCGGCCACGCACTCGCGCCAACCCCCGACCACTTCTCCATAAGGCCGGGCAAAGACGACATTGGATTCCAGGCTCTCGTCATCGGTCAGACGCCCTTCCGCCGCCAGACGATCGTACAGCTTCGTGCGCGGCAGGGCCTGCAACAGGTTGATGGTCAGGAGAGGGATCTGGCTGGCCTCGACGAATTCGAGGATGCGACGGGCGGTGTCCGGAGCGTCGGTGTCCAGGCCCATGATGATCCCCGAGACCACCTCCATCCCGTAGCTGTTGAGCGTCGCCACCCCTTCGAGGATCGGGGTCATCAGGTTGTGGGCCTTGTGCATCGCCTTGAGCGCTTCGGGCTCGGGCGTCTCGATGCCACAGAACACGGTCTGGAAGGCGGCCTCGCGCATGGCCGCCAAGAGTTCGGGCCGTTTGGCGATGTTCAAGGTGGCTTCGCAGGCGAAACGGTAGGGATAGCCGTTCGCCTTTTGCCAGGCGATCAGGACCGGCAGCAGGTCGCGCAGAGCACGGCGATTGGCGATCAAATTGTCGTCGACGAAATAGACCGTATCGGTGAGGCCGCAGGCCCGCAGCTTGTCGAGTTCGGCGCACAGCTGCTGGGGGCTCTTCAGGCGGGGCACACGGCCGTAGAGGGCCGGGATATCGCAGAATTCGCAGTCATACGGGCAGCCGCTGGAGAACTGGATCGAGCCCATGAAATATTTCTTCAGCTCGGCCAATTCGTAGGCCGGCAGGGGAAAGTCGGCGAGGTCGCGACGCCGGACGGTCTCGAACGCGACCTGCGCGGCCGGGCGGCCGCAGTCGGCCTCGAGGCGGGCGAACAGCGCCTCGCTCGCATCGCCCAACTCCCCGATGTGCAGATAGTCGAAGTCCGGATAGTACTCCGGCGAGGCCGAGACCGAGGGCCCGCCCAACGCCGTGGTCAGCCCGGCGGCATGGGCGCGGCGGTTAATGTCGTTGATCTGGCCGCGCTGGATGTGCATGCCGCTGACCATCACGACTTCGGCCCAGGCGAAGTCGGCGGCGCTCGCCGGCCGCAGGTTCTCGTCGACGAAGCGCACTTCCCAGCCGTCCGGCAAGGCGGCGGCGATGACCAGCAAGCCCTGGGGCGGCATGAAGGCCTTGGCCCCGACGATGGGGAAGGCGTACTCGAAGGTTCCAAACGAAGGGGTATAGCGGGGGAAGATCAGAAGGGCCCGGCGCCCTCCCCCTCGCCCCGTCTCGGACGCGCGCGCGTGGTGCGAGTCACCCATGACGAGCCAACTCCGCACCTGTCGATGCGTTCCCGTCAAGCCTGTTGTAGGCTAGCCGCCCAGAGGATTTGCCGCGGGGTCCGAGCGAAATGAGGCGCACTTACGTTCTGGCCGCGGTGAGCATCGTCCTGATCGTCGCTTGGACTGCCTCGGCCGCGCCCCTGGCTCTCGCCCGCGCCACGTCCATCAGCTCCCATATCGCCGCCTTTCCGAGGATCACCGCCCCGCGCGACGAGGTCAGCGCACGCATCAACGCGGCCTTGGCCCCACTCGACCTCGCCGCCCTGCGGGTGGCCGCCGAATGTCTCGGAGAGGCAAGGCGAGCCGGGGCGGCGGGCGGTGACTGGGGACGGACAGTCGTCGTGACGATGAAAGGCCCCCGCCTGCTTAGCTTCCTCGTCACCGACAGCTATTTCTGCGGCGGCGCCCACCCGGACGTCGAAGCTTGGCCGTTGGTCTTTGATCTGTCCACCGGTCAGCCAGTCGATTGGACGCGGTTTTTGCCCCGCGCCCTCCTCGGCAAAGCGACGACGGATATCGATCCCGATACCGCCGGCCGGATTTCCCTCGCCTCGCCCGGACTGCACACGCTCTACATGGCCGGCTATGGGGCCCAGGCTCGCGTTGTGGATCCCGAGTGCCGCGATGTGATGGCCGACTCGGACGCGGCCGTCGCCTCGATCTGGCCCGATGCCGCCAACGGCGGGCTGATGGTCGATTTCGACGTCCCCCATGTCGTGGCCGCCTGCGCCGTGCCTGTCGTTATCCCCGTGGCCCACCTGAAGGCTCTGGGCGCGAGCCCCGACCTCACGGCCGCCCTCACCGCGGCGCGAGCCTCCCGCTGAAGCGTCAGGCGACGGCCGCCACGGCGAGCTGGGCCGGATCATAGTAGAACCGCTCTTCGACGATGTGCTCGTCCCGCCAGGTCTGAAGGGCCAGTTCGTCGAGGCGGCGAATCTCTCCATCTGCGGTCGTGAATTCGAATACCCAGCCCAGGACCACCCTGTCGCCGTCCACGATGACCGGCGACGCCTGGCGCGTCGCCATGTCGCGCACCTGTCCCAGCATCGCTTTCTCATGGGCGATGAGGACGTCGCGACCGCCGCGCGGCGGTCCGCCATTGTCGCGCATCGTCGCCTCGGGGGCGTAGAACTGCTCGATCGCTTCGACGTAGCGTCCGGCGCGGACGGTGGCGACAAAGGCGTTGACCCGTTCACGGCTCGGCACGAGTTCACCTCCTCAGCGGCTGGAGTTCATAGATAGATCGATCGATCTATTTAATGCAAATGGTTTATCCGCTCGATCTATCTAGACTTTCCAGGCGGCGCAAATCACCCTAACGGCCCTGACCATGATCGCTTCCGACACTCGCCACAGGCTCGTCCGCGCCGCCGAGCAACTGTTCCGGACCCAGGGCTATTCCGGCACGGGGCTCAAGGAGCTCACCGCCGCCGCCGCCGCCCCCTGGGGCTCGCTCTACCACTTCTTCCCGGGCGGCAAGGCGGAGCTGGCGGCGGAGGCGATGCTGTGGGCGGGGGGCGCCTATGGGCAGGGCTGGCGGCGGGCCTTCGCCCAGGCGGCCGGCCCCGGCGAGGCCATCGAGGGCGTATTTCGGGCCGAGGCTCGCATCCTCGAAGGCAGCGACTACCGCAACGGCTGTCCGGTGGCGGCCATGACCCTCGATATCGCCAGCACCGACGAGCGCCTCCGCCGGGCGTGCGCCGAAGCCTTCCGTGGCTGGCTCGACATCCTCGTGGAGGGCTTCGCCGCCCATGGGGCCGACGCGGAGGCGGCCGAGGCCATGGCCAACTTTGTCCTGGCGACGATAGAGGGGGCCATCGTGCTCAGCCGTGCGGCCAAGTCCCCGGGCCCCCTGCACGCCTGCGGGCGCCTGGTTCGCGACGCCGTCGACGCCGAGGCGGAAGGCTGGTCGAAGCTCGAAGTCCGCGCCGGCGGCTAGGTCAGGCGGCGGCCGCCTCGGCCGCTTCGGCGGCTATAGGAACGGCGGTGCGATGGGGAGCGCGGCGGATCGCGGCCTGTTCGATGAAAAGGGCATTGTAGGCCTCGACCATCTCGTGAACATCGTAGAGCTGTGCGCGCGCCGCCGCGGCGACAGCAAGGCCGGCGGCTAGATCCGGGCGGCTCAGCAGTTGGGTCATCCCCCCGGCAAAGGCGGTCGCATCTCCGGGCGGCACGACCCAGCCGCTCGTCCCGTGCTCCACCATTTCGGCCGGCCCGAAGTCGCAGGCGGTGACGAGCGCCGGAGTCCCGCACGCCATGGCCTCGACCAGGACGCTCGGGAATCCCTCCCAACGCGAGGGCAGGGCGAAGAGGCGCGCCTTGGAGATCCACGCCCACGGATTGGCCACAAAGCCTGGAAACCTGACATGCTCTCCCACTCCCATGGCGGCCGCCTGGCGCCTCAGGTCGGCCTCGCGACTGCCCTGCCCGAGGATGACGAGGTCCGTCTCGCGCGCCGCGCCGCTCTCGGCGAAGGCCTTGATCAGCAGGTCGTGACCCTTCTGATGCTCCAGTCGGCCGACGGTGATGATGAACGGCCGCTGCGGCGCGCCCTCGACCGGCGCGCGGGCGAGCTCTCGTACCTGGCCGACGTCGATGGGATTGTGGATGACCCGGATGCGGCGATGATCGAGTCCCAGGCGCGTTCCAAGGCCTCGGGCCATTTCATGGGAATTGACCAGGAAACAGTCGGCGGCGCGGTAAACCCGCCGCGTCAGACCCTTGATGAGCGCCCGGCCGAGCGGATTGGTCAATTCATCGTCGACCACCACATCGGTGTTGTTCCCTTCCCGGGCAATCCACAGAGGACGGTCCTTCCCCATCCCGCCGAGCACCAGCCAAGTGAGGATGCTCATGCCCTTCAAGAAGCTCATCACCACGTGCGGGCGGTGGGCGCGGATCATGCGAGCGACGTTGACCGGAGCGATCGTCGCCGCCGCCGCCAGCTTGTGGGGCCGGTAGAAGCTCGAATTGCGACCCTCGAAGGCGAGCAGGCTCTCCCCGACCGATGAGGCGTCGATGCGCGTCGGATCGGCCTCGGCGAGGAACGGCCCGGCCCGCCGCAACAGGCCCATCCGCAGATCGAACTGACCCGGGTCGCAGCGATTGAGCAGGTGGACGGCCACCCTCTCGGCGCCTCCGCCGTGCAGGGACGACAACAGCAGCATGACGCGCAGCCGTTCGGTCATGCTATCCCCCAGCGTCCTTTCCTTCTCCGTCCCACGCCGAGTCTAGCCGGGCCGGGCTTGCGGAGGCAACGACCTATCTCGCCAACATGCTTCAAGGGGCCCGCTTGATCGAATTGGAGTTGCTGGTCGGCTCGGACGAGTTCTGGCGCCGCGCCGCGGCCGACTGCGCCGCCGCGCGTCGACGCCTCCTCGTCCAGGCCATGACCTTCGAGGGCGACGAGGTGGGCCAAAGCGTCGCCGCCGCGGTCGCCGCCGCGACGGCCGCCGACCGCCGCGTCCTGGTCGACGCCTATTCCAAGGTGGTGGTCAGTGATCAGTGGGTCGCCACCGGAAATGCCGAGATCCGTCGGGAAGCGCGGGCAACCAACGATATGTTCCGAGGTCTGATGAGAGCGGGGGTCGGCGTCAGGGTGACAAATCCGTTCGCACCGCTGATGACCAACTATCCGGCTCGTAACCACAAAAAACTGATCGTCGCCGACGACGCGGCCTATATCGGCGGGATCAATTTCAGCGATCACAACTTCGCCTGGCGCGACTTCATGGTCCGTATCGAGGACGAGGCGGCGGCCGATTTCCTGGCTGCGGACTTCCAGGCCACATGGACCGGCGCGCCGCGGCCGGCCGCGATCGGCATCGATGGCCTCACTCTGCGCAGCCTCGACGGGCGGTCCAATCACACTTTCTTTCGCGAGATCGAAGCGATGATCTCCGCCGCCCGGCGAGAGATTCTGGTGATGAGCGCCTACCTGACGTTCCCCTTCGATGCCCCGTTGGCGGCGGCCGCGCGGCGCGGCGTCGCCGTTAAACTGATCACCCCCCTCGCCAACAACAAGCCGCTGGTGCGAGACTACCTGCTCGACCTCGCCGCTCGCGCCGGCTTTGACCTTCGGCTGCTGCCCGACATGAATCATTCCAAGGGGCTGTTGATCGACGGCGAGCGGTTGGTGGTCGGCTCGTGCAATTTCGATTTCGTGGGCCACGAGGCCGAGGAGGAACTGGCCGCGGTGATCGACGACCCGGGTCTGATCGCCGATTTCACGGCGCGGGTCGTCGCGCCGGCGATGGCCGCCGCGCTGGGCCCGCAATTTCACGCTGTCTCGCGGATGCGCTCCCTGACGGCTCGGGGCGTCTTGAGGACCGCTCAGTTGGTCGTCCGCGCGACAAGGGGCTCGCGGCGAACCACCGTGGAGTGGAGCTAGCCGCGCGGCCGCGGCGATGGACCGGGCGCCGGTAGCGGGGCGGCGGCGGCCGGCGGCGCGGGCGCCTGTTTGGGTGGACATCCCTTGCCGATCTGCGCGCAGGTCTGCGCCAGGACTTCGCGCTTGAAGTCGAACCCCTTCAGGGATTCGCCCAGGCCCGGCAGGACCTTGAAAAGCCGGTTCGAATAGGCTTGGCCGGCCGGCGTCGCCAGGAACGAGGCGGTGGCCTGGAGATCCTGAGAACTCATGGTTGCGGCGTAGATCACGGCGATTTTGTCGACGACCCGGCCCAGGCCTTCGTCGAGCTTGGACTTGGCGATCGCCTCTACCTTGACCTTCTCGGCGGGAGTCAGCGGCCCCAGGCTGGCCTCGACACCGGCGACCTGCGCCCCGCCCACGGTGCGCACGAGGCCGAGAAAATCGTCATGCTCCGCCACCTTACGAGCCAGGGCCAGGGTCGCAGGGGATGGCGGCGGGGCGGCGGGCGCAGGGGCCGGCGCCTGGGCGAAGGCGCTGGGCGCCACGCAAAGGACAGCCAGGACCGTCGCTCTCATTGTCATCGTCGTGACTCTCCCCTTCCCTTCCACGTCAGGCCGCCGCGACCTTGGACTGGCCGCGCCAGGCATCGAGGAAACTGGCCTGGTGCACGCAGCTCACCGTGCAGAACGGGGCGCAGGCCTTGGCGGTATCGAATTCGCGATCGATGTCCGCCTGGCCATAGGCGGCCAGCGGTATGCCCGGCGATCCGCGCTGCTGCGAGCAGTAGTGAACCAGGCCGTCCTCACACACGTAGAGGTAGCGCGCGCCGGCCCGGCAATGCCAGGCGTTGGGCTTGCCCGCCATGAGGTTTTTCTGAAACATCAGGTAGTTGATGACGTGGGCGGCGGATCCCTTGCCCATCAGAGCGTGATAGACGGCTCGCTGCGTCGGCGAGAGCGGGGCGAGGGTCCCCTCCCCGTCGTGAAGCACCCCGACGGTGTGCGAAAAGCCGTGCGCCCTGGCATTCCTGGCAACCTCCAGAGCGTCGCGGGTGCGCTCCTCGGAGATGCCGAGCACCGAGTTGATGTTGACGTGGAAGCGGGCGTGGACGGCGAGCAGTTGCAGCTTGCCGGCCAGGGATTTCAACGTCTTCTTGGAGATGGCGTCCGGCTTCACGCCGTCGATGGAGATCTGCAGTTCCTGCAGGCCGGCCGCGTTCATCCCCTCGATCCGCCGGATGGTCAGGAGAAACCCGTTGGTGATGGTGGTGGCGATCATCCCGTGCTGGCGGATGCGGCGCACCACCGCGTCGTGACCGGGATGGGTAAGCGGTTCGCCGCCGGTGAGGGTCACGATCTGCGTCCCCAGCTTCGCCAGGGCGTCGACCCGAGCCAGGAGGTCGTCGAGGGGAACGGGCTTGGAGACCTTGTCGTATTCGGCGCAGTAGGCGCATTCGAGATTGCAGTAGCGGGTGACCACCAGGTGGGCGAGCATCGGCCGGCGCCTGGAGGTCAGGACGCGCGAGGCCACTTTGAGGCTTTCGCCCAGTGTGATGCCGGCCATGGGGGCTTCTTTTAGGGGTAGCGCAGCCGTAGGTGCAAGGTCGTCTCGTCCGGGCCCGCCTGGAACTTGACCTGCTCGTACGACGGGGCTGAGAGCAGGGTGCGCGGATTGTTGGAGAATCCGAAACCCTCGATACCGCCAAGCAGCCTGTGATCCCATTTCCCGTTGGAATTGGCGTCGTGATAGACCGCGAAGGCGTAGGTCCCCGGCCCGCGCAGCCAGATGCACATCCGCGTTTGAGGCGCGGTGGCCGGCACGCTCCACACCTTGAGGGCGCCATCCTTGATCAGAAACTGGCTTCTGTCGCCTGGATAGAGCGAGCCGGTCATGAGGCCGCGGGCGGCGTTGACATTGTCGATGATGAGCGTGAGCCGGGTTCCCGTGGGAGTCCCCTGACAGGGGACGGCCAGCGCCGCGAGCGGGACGAACGCGAGCAACGAGACGGCCGAGGCGACGGCGGCCTTCAACAAGATCATACGGGCAGGTGACTTTCCTCGATGGCGCCGTCTTGGCGGGCGGAAGCGAGTGTAGCGACGGACGGTTTCTGACCGATTTATGCGACCGAACCGTGAAATGCACGCTCCTATGCGCTCTGGGATCGCGTCCTGGAGCCATGACGACCATGAGAGTGACTACTACGAGGTGATCGGCCCCGGCGGTCAGCTGGCTCTCTTCGAAATGCTTCACCCTAAGGCGGCCGAGGCGGAACTAGGGCGGTAAGACGCCCCGAAGCGGCCGCGCCGCCCGAGTTGCGTTGTCACCGAGTTTCGGCCGGGCTAGCATTGGCAGTTCGGGATGGGACGGTGTCCCGATCAGGCCGCGGCCCAAGCACCGTGCGGCTTCGTTGGGGGTCAGCGCCATGGGCCGAACCGCGGTTGGCGAGCACGGCGTCTCTTTCGCCGAGGCTGTGAGGGTCTGGGCGCGGGTCGCGGCCCTCAGCTTCGGCGGCCCGGCCGGCCAGATCGCGATCATGCACCGTATCCTAGTCGAGGAGAAGCGGTGGATCGGCGAGCGTCGATTCCTGCAGGCTCTCAACTACTGCATGCTGCTGCCCGGCCCCGAGGCTCAGCAACTGGCGATCTACATCGGCTGGCTGATGCACCGCACCGCCGGCGGCCTTGTGGCTGGTCTTCTTTTCGTCCTACCCGGACTCATCGCCCTGATGGCGTTGAGCATCCTGTATTCCCTCTATGGCGGGGTGGGTCCGGTGGCGGCCCTGTTCTATGGCCTCAAGGCGGCGGTGCTGGTGCTAGTGCTGCAAGCGGTGATGAGGGTCGGCCGCAGGGCGCTAGGCAATCGGATCCTCGTCGCCCTAGCCGGCTTGGCGTTCGTCGCCATGTTCGTGTTCCGCACGCCATTTCCAGTTGTCGTGTTGGGCGCCGGCGCGATCGGCTTCCTGGGGGATCGCGTCGGGCTCACCGCCTTTCGAGTTGGCGGCCGCCGAGACGAGCGATCAGCACCCGATACCTCCGACGCCGATAGCCTCCTGGGCGATGGCGCCCCCGACCACACCAAGCCCAATCTTCGCCGCGCCTTGCCTCTTAGCGCCATCCTGCTGGTGCTGTGGCTGGGACCGGTGCTGGCCCTCGGCCTGACGCTCGGCTGGCGCAATGTGTACAGCGAGATCGGACTGTTCTTCTCGAAAATGGCCGTGGTGACCTTCGGCGGGGCCTACGCAGTCCTGGCCTACGTCGCCCAGGAAGCCGTGCAGTCCTTTCATTGGCTGAAACCGGGTGAGATGCTTGACGGCCTTGGCATGGCGGAGACGACGCCCGGCCCTCTGATCATGGTCAACCAGTTCGTCGGCTTTATGGGCGCTCTGCGGGGGACAACGGGTCTGCCGCCTATTCTCGCGGGCGTACTGGGCGGGTTGTTGACCACCTGGGTCACCTTCACGCCGTGCTTCATCTGGATCTTCCTGGGCGCCCCCTACGTGGAAGCCCTGCGCGAGGCCAAGGCCCTGAACGCGGCCCTGACCGCGATCACCGCCGTCGTGGTCGGGGTGATCCTCAATCTGGCCGTCTGGTTCAGCCTTCATGTCCTCTTTCGCGAGGTGCGCCAGATCCATTGGGGCGGCGTGCTGCTCGAAGTCCCACGGTTGGCTTCCGCGAATGTGCCGGCCATGGTGCTCAGCGGGGCGGCGGCGGTCGCGCTCCTGCGTTTCAGGCTCGGGGTGATCCCGTTGCTGCTCGCCTGCTCGGGGGCCGGGGTGGTTTATTATCTCGCCACTGGGGCGACCCCCGGCGCCCCCTGACCGGCTCTGGGCCCCGCGACCAGACCGGCGTGCGCTTCCGCGACAATCTCGAAAGAGCGCAGGCGGGCGGGGTGGTCGAAGATCGAGCTCGTCACCATGACCTCGTCGGCGCCGGTGCGGGCCGAGAAGTCGGCGAGCCTGGCGGCGACGGTCGCGGGCGAGCCGACGATCGCCTCGGAAAGGGCGTGGCCGAGCATCCCACGGACCTGCGGATCGAGGCGGGCCTCCATGTCGTCCACCGGCGGCGGCAAGGGTCCGGGATGGCCACTATGCAAAGACATGAAGGCCTGCTGCAGGGAGGTGAAGAGGTGGGCGGCTTCGGCGTCGGTGTCGGCGGCGACCACCGTGAGGCCGCACATCAGGTGCGGCCTCGCCAGGCGCTCGGAAGGCTGGAACTGCTCGCGGTAGATTTTCGCGGCGGCCATCATCTCGGCGGGGGCGAAGTGCGAAGCGAAGGCGTAGGGCAGGCCGAGGATCGCCGCCAACTGGGCCCCGAAGGTGCTGGACCCCAGGATCCACACCGCCACGTCGAGGCCCGCGCCTGGCACCGCCCGCACCAACTGTCCGGGCGAGGCCGGCTCGAGATAGCGCAGCAGCTCGATGACATCCTGCGGGAAGGAATCGGCGCCGCCGGCGAGGTGGCGGCGCAACGCTTGGGCGGTCAGGGGATCTGTACCCGGCGCGCGGCCCAGCCCGAGGTCGACCCGGCCGGGAAAGAGTGAGGCCAGGGTGCCGAATTGCTCGGCGATGATCAGCGGCGCGTGATTGGGCAGCATCACCCCACCGGCCCCGATGCGGATGGCGGAGGTTCCGGCGCCGACGAAGGCCAGGGCGACCGCGGTGGCGGCGCTGGCGATGCCCGGCATGTTGTGGTGCTCGGCCATCCAGTAGCGCTTGTAGCCCAGCCGCTCTGCGTGGCGGGCCAGATCCAGGCCGTTGCGCAGCGCCGCGCCGGCGTCGCCGCCCTCGACTATAGGAGCGAGATCGAGCACGGAAATGTCCATCATGGCGCAGATATAGGGCGCATTGGCTCCGCGCGAACTTTTCAAGAAAGGTCAAAGCCGCCTAAACGGTCGGGGTTGGTTGCGAGGGCCACGACGTGAACGCCATCTTCGTCTGGTTACTGGGCCTGGGCGACGTGGTTCTGGGCCTGGGGCTGTTCGCTCTCCTTGCTCTGGCCTGCGAGGGCGGATTCCGCTTCGGCCGCGCGCACGGGCGGACGCGGACTGGCGATCTCAGCCAAGCCACGGTCACCGCCACACTAACGTCCGGTATGATCGCCTTGCTGGCCTTCATACTTGGTTTGACGGTGAATTTTGCGCAAAGCAGATTCGAGGCGCGTCGCGAGTTGGTGGCGACCGAGGCCCAGGCCATTGGCACGGCATGGCTGCGGGCGCGCGCACTTGGCGGGCAAAGTGGAGACGCGCTCGCCACCGAGATCCGCCAGTACGCTCAGACCCGGCTCGACTTCACTCGCGCCAGGCCTGGAGCGCCGGCCGACGTCCTGATCGCGCGCACCGGCGAGGAACAGGGGCGGATCTGGCGACTGGTTACCGACCTCGCTCGCGCCGCCCCGAGCCCAATCACCGCAACGCTGATCAATGCGGTCAACGAGATGTTCGATTCGGCCCAGGCTCAGAGATTCGCCTTTCTGGGCGAGCCCCCCGGGATCATGTTGGACCTGATGATGTTAGGCGGGATCATCGCCATCGGGGCCCTGGGATTTGAAATGGGCCTGCGAGGCCCGCGCCAACCGATCCTGACCGCCCTGCTCCTGATCATGTGGACAGGGGCCATGGTGGTCAGCGTCGACCTCGGCCGGCCGCGCCTGGGACTGGTGCTTGTCGATCCAAGGCCGTTGGAATGGACCGTCCACGACATCGGCGATTCACCCCCCACAGCCGCGCCTGTCGCGAGCCCGAAGTGACCGCTCGTTTGTGGGACATCAGCCAGACCCTGCGGCCTGGGCTGCCGGTGTGGCCGGGAGACACGCCGTTTTCGGTCGGACGCCGGTGGACGCAGGGTGAAGACTCGCCCGTGACCGTCTCGCGTTTTTCGACAACCGCGCACGCTGGAACCCACGCCGACGCCCCCTTGCATTACGCGGCTGGCGAAGCCGATGCGGCCGGCGTGGAGCTGGGCCCTTATGTCGGCCCCTGCCGGGTGATCGACGCCCGCGGCCAGGGCCCGGCGATCGGCCTGGCCTTCGTGGAGCGCGCCGTGATCGACCCGCCGCCGCGGGTGCTGTTCCGCACCTACGCGCATTTTCCCCATGACGAGTGGGACGCCGATTTCACGGCGATCACGAGCGGCGCGATCGGGGCCCTGGCGACGAGGGGCGTAAGCTTGGTGGGCATCGATTCACCGTCGCTCGACCCGCAAGACTCCAAGACTATGGACGCCCACAGAGCGGTGCTCGCGGCCGGAATGCGGGTGCTCGAGGGCCTGGTTCTCGACGAGGTCCCGCCGGGCGATTACGAGCTCATCGCCCTGCCCCTCAAGCTGGCCGGTCTCGACGCCTCGCCGGTGCGGGCAATACTGCGGAGCTCGGCGACATGAAGCCCTCGCTCGAGGCGGTCCGCGCCTGGGATCGGGACGACCTCCTTGCTGGTTTCAAGGCCCGCTTCGACCTACCCGCCGGGGTGATCTATCTCGACGGCAATTCCCTGGGGCCGCCACCGCGAACGGCGGGCGAGCGGATCGCCACGGTGATCGCCCAGGAGTGGGGCGACGGATTGATCCGCAGCTGGAACGACGCCGACTGGATCGGGGCGCCGCGCCGGGTGGGGGGGAAGATCGGCCGCCTGATCGGGGCCCAGGCCAACGAGGTGATCGTCGCCGACTCGACGTCGGTCAATCTCTTCAAGCTCCTGGCGGCGGTCTTGGCCGCCCGGCCGGGGCGCAATGTGATCCTCACCGAGACCGGCAACTTTCCCACCGATCTCTACATTGCCGGCGGCGCGGCCGGGACGATCCCGGGCGCGAGCGTGCGGGCGGTCGTTCCGGGCGAGGTCGAGGCGGCGATCGATCGGGATACGGCCGTCGTCCTCCTCACCCATGTTCACTACAAGACCGCGGCCCGCCGCGACATGGCCGCGCTGACCGCCGCCGCCCACGCCGCCGGAGCCCTGATGCTTTGGGACTTGAGCCATAGCGCCGGGGCGGTCCGGGTGGACCTGACCGGCTGCGAGGCCGACCTCGCGGTCGGCTGCGGCTACAAGTTCCTGAACGGCGGCCCGGGAGCCCCGGCTTTCCTCTTCATCGCCGGCCGGCTTCAGGCCGAGATGCGTTCGCCGCTCACCGGCTGGATGGGTCACGCCGCGCCCTTCGATTTCGTCGACGACTATGAGCCGGCGCCAGGGGTCGGCCGGTTCTTGTGCGGCACCCCGCCGATCCTCGGTCTCGCCGCCCTGGAGGCCGGAATCGATCTGGCCCTGGAGGTCGACAGCGCCGCCCTGGAGGCCAAGTCGGCCAGCCTGTGGCGCCTTTTCGCCGATCTCATGGCCGAGCGGCTGGGTCCAGCGTTCCGCCTGATCACTCCGGCTGATCCGCGGGCGCGCGGCAGCCACATCTCCTTCGCCCACCCGGACGGCTTTGCGATCATGCGGGTCCTCATCGCCTGGGGCGTGATCGGCGATTTCCGCGAACCGGACGTCATGCGCTTTGGGATCACCCCGCTCTATCTCGGCTACGAGGACATCTGGCGGGCGGTGGAGACCTTGGCCGAGGTGATGGAGTCGGGCGAATGGCGAGAGATGCCCCCGCGCGCCCGCGGTCAGGTGACATGATGGCGCGAACCGGCCGATGAGGTTCTATTTCCTGGGCATCGCCGGGGCGGGAATGAGCGCCTTGGCCTCCGTGCTGGTCTCACAAGGCCACCAGGTGAGCGGCTCGGACGACGCGGTCTTCCCGCCGGTGAGCGATTATCTCGACCGCATGGCCATCGAATGGCGTGAAGGGTTCGATGCGGCCGGACTGCCGGAACATTTCGACGCCGCCATCATCGGCTCCAGCGCCAAGCTCGATCTGGCTCACAACGTCGAACTGGCCGAAATCATTCGCCGCGGCGTTCCCCGCTACAGTTTCGCGGAGTTTCTCGGCCGCCATACCCGCGGGCGGGACAACGTGGTCATCGCCGGCAGCTTCGGCAAATCGACCCTGACCGCCCTGGCGGCGCTGCTACTGATCGAGGCCGGCCGCGATCCCGGATATATCGTCGGCGCCGTGCCTCTCGACCTGGCGGCCACCGGCCATGGTGGGACCGACGCCGTTTTCCTCATGGAGGGCGACGAGTACATCGTCGGCGGCGAGGACCGGCGCTCGAAGTTCCTGCTCTATCATCCGGGGACGGTGCTCATCACTTCCGTGGTCCATGACCACGTCAACGTCTTCCCGACTATGGCCGACTACGAGGCCCCATTTGCGGCTCTGATCGATCTGCTGCCGGCCGGCGGCCGGCTTCTGTGCGCCCAGGGATACGAGCCGCTGCGCCGCATCGCCGCCGGCCAGGACGTAATCTGGTATGGCGGCGCGCCCGGTCCAGGCTATTTCGCCGACGATGTTGAGATCGGCGAGGTGACACGGTTCGACCTCGTCACCCCGGGTGGGACTCGCATACCCCTCGCCACCGAACTCCTGGGCCGCCACAATATCGAGAACATCGTCGGCGCGGCGGCCCTGCTCCTCGAGCGGGGCGAGATCGACGCACCGGCCCTCCAGCGCGGCGTGGCGAAATTCCGCGGCGTGGCCCGCCGGCTCGACAAGAAGACCCGCCATTCACGAGTCCCGGTCTACGAGGGTTTCGGCTCCTCCTACGAGAAAGCCCGCTCGGCCATCGAGGCCATTCAGCTCCATTTTCCCGATCGCCGAGCGGTGGTGGTCTTCGAGCCGCATACCTTCAGCTGGCGCAACGCCGCCGCGCTGTCCTGGTACGACAGCGTGTTCGAAGGCGTGGCCAGGGTCCTGCTGCTCGCCCCACCGGCCCACGGCGCCGAGGGCCACGCCCAACTGAGCCAGGACGAGATCGTCGCCCGCGTCCGGACGGCGGGAGTACCGGTCATCGGCGTGAGAAGCGGCGCGGCGGCTCTGGCCGAGCTCGGCGCCGAGCTGAAGGGTGACGAGGTGGTGCTCCTGTTGTCTTCCGGCCCTCTGGATGGCCTGGCCGTCAGCCTGCCGGCCCTGCTCGACGAGCGCTTCGGCTAGCCTTCCTATCGCGTCTGGCCGCCGTCGACGGGGATCACCGCGCCGGTCACGAAGCTGGCCAGAGGACTGAGCACAAAGGCCGCGGCGGCGGCGATCTCCTCCGGTCTACCGAACCGCTTCAAGGGGACTTCGCGGTCGATCCAGCGCTGCCAGGCATCGCCGCGAGGGCCGCTGGCGCGCTCCTCCCAGTCCCCGCCGGGAAAGATGATGTTGCCTGGGGCGATGGCGTTGACCCTCACGCCGGACGCGCCGGCGATCTTGGCCAACTCCTTGGCCAGGTGGTTCATCGCCGCCTTGGACGCGCCATAGCTGATCGGCGAGCCGAGCGCCGCCAGGCCGGCGATCGAACTGATGAAGAGCACCGAGCCCTCGCCGCGCGGTGTCATCCGGCGCAAGCTCGAGCGCGCAAGGCGGAAGGCCGAGTCGAGGTTCTGATTGAAACCGCCGCTCCAGGTCTCATCGTCGACCTCGAAGCCCGGCGGGCACGGATGCAGGCCGACATTGGCCACCGCGCCCCATAATGGTCCAAGCTCGCGCTCGGCGTCGGTAAGGGCCGCCTCGATAGTGGCGGTCTGGCGCATGTCGCCGGCCGTGGCCCACACCGCTCGTTCGCCATACTCGGCGGCGAAGCCGGCTCGCACCGTCTCCAGGCCTTCGGCGCCGCGCGCCGCCAGGGCCACCCTTGCGCCTTCAGCCAGAAGAGAGCGGGCGATCGCCGCGCCGATTCCCCGGCTGGCGCCGGAGACGAAAACGACCTTGCCCTCGAGCCCGAGATTCATCTCATTTCTCCCTTGTGTTCAGGTGGCGCGAAGGCCGAGGCCGTCGATGTCGCGCATCATCTCCGCGGGCAGTGGACCCTCCGCCTCGGCTTCGAGGCAGGCGGCCAGCTCGGCGCGGTTCTTGACCCCCAGGATCACCGTGTCGACGCCGGCCATGGACAGGGCATAGCGATGGGCCATCACCGCCGGATCGGCGCCCAGCCGCGCGCAGAGCTCGCGGAACGGAGCGGCGCGATCATAGTCGGTGCGCTCGGGGTGATTGGGTGAGATCTGGCGATCGATGGCGGCGGTCAGCGCCCCGGCCTGGACGGCGCGGATTCCCATGACCCCCACGCCTCTGGACTTGGCGGCGGCGATGATCTCCCGCGGCCGGGGCGGCTCGACGTAGCTGCGCATGCCGCCGGGGCTGTCGAGGAGGTTGGCGACCGCCTGCACCACGTCCGGCGCCGGGGAATGGGCGAGCGCGGCGAGAATCGAATCCGGCACGCCGACACCGGTGATCCCCCAAGCGCCGATTCGGTCGCTCGCCTTCAGACTCTGCATCGCCGGGACGACCGCCTCGACATAGACGCTCCAGGAAGTGGCGAAGCTTTCCTGGCGTTCCGCGTGGCGGAGATAGACGTAGCCATCGGGGGCGATGTTGCTGTGCAGGATAAAGATATCGGCGCGCTGAAGGCGCATGACGTTGAGGCTGTTCTCCAGCGAAGCTTCCAGGCGATCCGCCACGTCGCCTATCGGTGGTGTCCCCAGCTGATGCTTGGTGGTGATGCGGACGCCAGGCGGCAGGGCGCCGGCGAAAGCCTCGCCGACCACCTGCTCACAGTCGCGGTACATCGGGGCGGTGTCGATGAGGGTGATCCCGCCCGCCACGGCGGCGTGGACGGTGGCCACCGCCTCGTCGATCGACGTCTCGCCCCATATCCGCCCCAGACCTCCGCCGCCCAGGGTGAGGCGGCTGACGCCGTCGAACGGTCCAAGCCGGGTCAGGTTCATAGCGCGCCTCCTCGCCGGCCCTCGCCGTAACCCGGAGCGGCCGTCGCGGCAAACCCGGCTGTGATCGCGGGGGCGGCGACTGGCAATTCGCTGCGTCGAATTGGCCTTTTGGGAAAGGCAGCGCTTGCAGTCGGGTCTGCTTCGGGAGCTATTTGCGGGCAACCAAATTGGGGGGATTCATGACGGCTTTCACGGTCGCGAGCGGTGGCTCGCTGCATGTCGGCAGCGGCACGATCTATGGATATGGGGTCGTCGCTTACAGCTATGCCAGCATCACCAACGACGGCTCCATCGAGGGCGCGGGCATCGTCGCCTATGGCGGCGTCACCATAACCAACAATGGCGGCATCAGTTCGGCTGGCACGGCGGTGCAGGCCGAGGCATACGGCGTCAGCCTGACCAACAACGGCGCCGGCGTGATCCTCGGCGGCGATGGAACGGCCGGCGCGGCAGGGACGGTCGGCTACAACATCTACGCTCACACCAACATTGCCGGCGACGGCTACGACGGAGGGAAAGGCAGCGGGGGCGTCGTCGTCGACAATTCCACCTACTCCGGCTCCGCCATGTTCAAGAACTACGGGGCGGTCAGCGGCGGAAAGGGCGGGGCCGGCGGCATCGGCGCGAACGAACCGACCGGGCTGACGGCAGGGACCTACAGCATCGGCGGCGGTCGCGGGGGCAGTGGCGGCGAAGGCGGACATGGCGTCGTCGTCATAGGCCTGTTCGGCTCGAACGGCGGCCAGATCACCGGCGCGGCCGGCGGCGACGGCGGCCAGGGCGGCCTGGGCAACGGTCAGAGCGGGAATGCGCTTGGCGGAAACGGCGGTTCGGGCGGTAGCGGCGGCAATGGTGTCTATGGCGGCGACGAGCGATTCATCAACCAACCCGTCTATGCCGTCGCCGGCGCCTATCAATCCGCCCACGGCGCCGGAACGATCACCGGCGGCGCCGGCGGCAAGGGGGCCGACGGGATTTCGGAAACCAACCCAGCCTATCCGGGTGTCGGCGGCCAGGGTGGCAACGGCGGATCCGGCGGCTTTGGCGTGCGCTTCGAGAACGGCGAATTCGACAACTACGGCACGGTGATCGGCGGCGCCGGGGGCGCCGGGGGCAACGGCGGACGCGGCACAGCCGACGGAGCGTCCGGGTTTGCCGGCAATGGCGCCACAGGGGGATATGGCGTCGTCGTCTATGGCGGCCTGATCTACAACCGCGGCGCGGTCAGGGGCGGCGACGGCGGGGCCGGCGGCAACGAGTACGGAACCGCCAGCTACGATACCGGCGGGTCGGGCGCCCACGGCGGCGGCGGCGTGGGCATGATCGAGTCCACGCTGATCAACTACGGCGTCATCACGGGGGGCGCGGGCGCGGCCGGTGGCTCCGGCTACCACTCGGGTTATACCGGTCGGTCGGGCATCGCCGTGGTCGCGGGCTTCGGTGGTTCGGTCATCAACAAGGGCGGCACCCTGTCCGGCACGATAGGCGTTGCTGAGATTCCCATCCCGGCCCCCTTCGGCCTCACGGTCGCCAACTATGGCGGGTTGATCAGCGGAACAGAGGCGTCAGTCGAATTTGCGCGAGCCAGCGACCTGCTGATTGTCGGGGACAAGGCGAAGTTCGTCGGCGAGATCTACGGCGCCGAGGCGACCATCTCCCTGATCACCAGCGGCACGATCACCAATCTCGGGGCCTATGGGACATTGAGCGGCCGCGCCAGCGGCGAAATCTACCATTTCGCAAACTACGATATCGGGGCCGGCGGACACTGGACGCTGAAGGGCGTGGTCGAACTGGATTCCACCATGGCCATCAATGACCTTGGCGTGGTGAGGGCTTCGGGCTTCGTCGACAACGGCGGCCATATCACCATTGGTGGTGGGTCGGCCGCCGCCGACCTCCGGGTCCTGGCCGGCGGCCTTTCGCTGGGTGGCGGCGGGACCGTGACCCTGGCGGGGGCCGGCAGCCGGATCGCGGGGGCCGCGACCCTCGTCAACGTCGACAACACCATCATCGGTTCCGGGCAGATCGGCGCTGGCCATCTGACGTTGGTCAATCTCGCCCCGGGAGTGATCCATGCGGCGGGCGGGACTCTGTTGCTCGACGCCCAATCCCCGGTGATCAATTTCGGCCTCATCGAGTCCGACAGCTCTGGCAGTCTCGTCGTTCGCAACGTGACCATCGACAGTTCAGGAGGCGGGACCGTCACCGACAACGGCAAGCTTCGGCTCAGTGGGGCGACGCTCGCTGGCGGCGCGCTCACCATCGGTTTGGCCGCCGAGATGACCAGTGGCGCCCATATCTCCGTGATCGATCTTGCCGGCGGGACGGTCAGCAATTCCGGCATCATCTGGGCTGGCAGCGGGGGGCTGCTGATTTCAGGAGATGTGGCGGGCGCAGGCTTCGCCGAGGCCGGGGGCGGCGATCTCACCATCACGGGCTCCTTGATCGGGACAGGGAGCGGGAGGATCGTCGGGCCGCATGTGCTGGAAGTCGATGGCTCGATCGGCGGCAACGTCTTCTTCGCCGGGACCGGCGGCGAGCTGAAGCTGGGTGGCGCGCTGGGGGGGAAGATCTATGGGTTCTCCCATTCCGGCGGCGGCTCGACGCTGGACCTGACGAATCTCAACTTCGCCTCCATAGACCATACGTCCTACAGCGGAACGGCGGCAGGCGGCACGCTCACCCTCTACGACAGCAGCAACACCGCCTTGGCGTCGATCGGGTTCGCCGGAAACTACCTGCCGCCGGGCAGCACCTTCGTCCTCTCGTCGGACGGCGGCACGGGAACCGACATCACCGATCCCCCGAGCGCGAGCAAGCTGAGCTCGGCCATGGCGAGTTTCGCGCCCGGCGCCGCATCGACAGGCGCCGCCGCCTCGCACGCCGGCCATGCCCCGCCGGTGCTCGCCAGCCCGGGAGGGTGAGGGCGCGTCAGCCGTAGACTTGGCCGCGCCAGGCCGCGAAGCGGGCCGCGGCTTCCTCCGGGCCGAGACGGGGCGTCACCGGCGGCGCGAAGGCGACCACAGGCTCGGGGCGGCCAATTCCTCGCGCCGCGGCCTTGGCGGCCCCCAGCAAGGTGGCTTCCGGCGTGGACGTGCGCCGCACCGGGCGATTCACGAGATCGGCGAGGATCTGCACGAAGACCTCGCTTCGGGTGAGGCCGCCGTCGACGCCAAGCACCTCTGGATAGTCGAAGTCCACCGCGGCATAGACGGCCTCGACGATTTCCCGGACGCGGAAAACCAGGCCCTCCAGGCCTGCGCGGGCGAGATGGGCCCGGCTCACGGCGGTCGATAGGCCCGTCAGGGCGGCGCGGCGATTCGGGTCGCCGGCCGGCGCGCCCAGGCCTTGCAGGGCGGGCAGGAAGGCCGCGCCGGCGCTATCGCCCACCGATCCGGCCAAGGCCCCGAAGGCGGCCTGATCGCCGAGGCAAAGGGCGCCGCGCAACCAATCGAGCGCCGAACCGGCCGAGAGCACCATTCCTTCGACACAGAAGTCGGTTTTCCCGGCCACGGACGAAACAACAAGCGGCGGCAGGCCCGGCGAGGGAAAGACGAGGCTCCGGCCGGTCATCAAGTCGAAGGTCGCCGACGTGCCGAAGGTGACCTTGGCGGTCCCCGGCGCCGCGCCGTGGGCGATGAGGGCGCTCTGCTGATCGGCGATGTCGGCGGCAATAGGGGCCGCCGCGCCGAACACCGACGGCGCGGTCATCGCCAGCTCTCCCCATGTATCGACCAGGGCGGGGAACGCGCCTCTCTCCAGGCCCTGGTGGTCGATGAGAGCCTCGTTCCAGCCGAGATCCGGCAAGGCGAGATAACCGCTTGGCCAAGCCTGGCTGCGGTCGGTGAGATGGGCGCCGCCGGTAAGACGGAAGATCAGATAGCTGTCGATGTTGCCCCACGCGAGGCGGGCGGCGGGGGCCTGGACGCCGGCGAAAATCGCCTCGAGCTTGGCGGCGGCCTGCTGCGGGGCGAGCATGTAGCCGTGAGTTCCCAGCTCACGGGCCCTGGCGACGCCGCGCAAGTCGCTCCAGACCACCAGCGGCGAGAGCGCCGCGCCACTGGCCCGATCCCAGACCACGGCGCTGGCCCTCTGGGTGGAGACGCCGATGGCGGCGATGTCGGCGGGTCCGAGAGACGCGGCCGCGAGCGAGGCCTGCATGGCCCCGAGCGTCGCCCGCCAGACCGCCTCGGCATCCTGCTCGACGCGGCCCGGCTTGGGCGACGTCGACACCAGAGGGGCGGCGACGAGTCCGACGAGTCTCCCGTCCGAGTCGACCAGGGCGGCGCGGGTCGAGGTGGTCCCGACATCGACGGCGAGGATCAGCTCAGGCATCGGGGAAGAGCGTGCCGGGGTTCATCATTCCGCCGGGATCGAGGGCGTGCTTGAGCTTGCGTAGCAAGCCGATCCCCCCGGGCCCCAACTCGCGCTCCAGCCAGGGGGCGCGGATGCGGCCGATGCCGTGGTGGTGGGCGAGACTGCCGCCGTGGGCGTCGGTGGCCCGCATGATTGCGTCCCAGGCGGCGAGGTAAGCGCCCTCCATCTGCTCCGGCTCGTCGGTGCGGATGGCGAAACTGAAGTAGAGATTGAGGCCGCTGCGATAGGCGTGGGAGCTGTGGGCCGAGCCGTTGAGGCAGCCGGGAATGGCGGCGAGCGCGGCCACGGCGTCTTCATAAACCGCCCCGATTTCGCTCCATGGCGCGGAGACCTCCACCGTATCGATGATGATGTTGCGGGCCAGGAAACTCGCCCAGGTCGGCACGGTGTTGCGGTGTTCCAGCCAGTGTTCGACGATATCGCTTGGGGCTGGCGTCAGACCATGGCGCGCCGCGAATCCCGCCACCGCCGCCGTTTCGGCCGCGACCAGGCCTGCTGGCCCTTCGTGGACGAGGAGGACGAGGCAGCTCTCGGCCCGGGCGTCGAGGCGGGCGGCCTCGCGTTCGTCGTATTGCCGCACCACCGGCGGGCGCCAGCCGGACTGGATCAGTTCGCGCTGAAAGGCGAAGCCGCTCGCCATGTCCGGCGCGGCGAAAGCGGAAATGGCCCGGGTCTCGGGGGCCCGCCGCAAGGAGAACGTCACTCCAGTGACGACACCCAAGGTCCCTTCGCTCCCGAGCATCAGATGACGCAGATCCGGGCCGGCCGAAGCCCTCGGCCCGCGGCCCAGCACCACTACCTCGCCATCGGGGAGGACCGCCTCGATGGCATAGACGATGTCCTCTATATTGCCGTTGGCCGTGGAGAACTGCCCCGAGGCGCGAGTCGCCACCCAGCCGCCGACGCTGCTGATCGCCACCGACTGCGGCCAGTGGCCGATGGTCAGGCCGCGCGCCGCCACCGCTTGCTCGGCCTCCAGCCCGTTCTTGCCGGCGTCGAACGCCGCGAGGAGATTGGTCTCGTCGATCAAGCGAGTGGCGCTCATGGCCCCCATGTCGAGGATCACCGTCTCCGCGCCGGCCAGCACCCCGCCGACCACCCCGCTGCCGAGACCGAAGGGGGTCACGCTCGCCCCCGCCTCGCGCGTCAGGCGCAGCACGGCCTGGACATCGGCCACGTCGGCCGGCCGGACGACGCAGGCCGCCGGGGGGCCGGGAGCGCCCAGGAAATCGTGCAGATGGCTCAGCACCCAGTAGTCGTGGCGGCGAGCATCGCGACTGGCTTCGTCGGTGCGCACCTTGTCGGGGCCGAGAGCGTCGACGAGGCTCTTCACGATCGGTCGCGCCATCGGCTGGGTTCTCCGTTGACGGGCGAAGTCCTGCCCAGCTTGCTGAGAGTGCGACCGATCCCGCCGAGGTGCAACCGCGCCCGCGACCTGCACCCGAATTCGCGCGCTGCGCGTTGACAACCGCGACCGCGGCCATGCGCGGCGGCGGAAAACGCCATGGTCGACGCCGATGTCCTGAAGTCGCTGAAACCGGAGAGCCTCACCGGCATAGCTCCGCGCATCCGCGATGGCGATCTGCTGCTCTGTTCGGCCCATGACCCGTTTTCCCGCCTGATCGGTCTGAGCACTCACAGTCCGTGGACGCACGTGGCGCTCGCCTGGCGCTGGCCGAGTCTGGGGCGGATCATGGTCTTCGAAGCAGTCCAGAAAATCGGCGTACGCACAGTGCCGATGGCGACGTTTCTTCGCCAGAGCAGCACCGGCGTGAAACCCTATCCCGGCAAGATCGTCCTCGCCCGGCACCGGGATTTCGCCAAGGCGCACGGCGGCGGCGAGGGGGCGCGCGCCAGGCGTTTCGCGGACTTCGCCGTCGACAAGCTCGGCGATCCCTTCTCGCCGATCGAGGTGGCCAAGATCGGCGTCCGTATCGGCGTGGGCGCGCTGGGACGAAAGATGCCTCGCTCGCTGGGTCCCCGCGACGAGTTCATCTGCTCTGAATATGTCGCCAGGTGCTTCGCGGCGATCGGCATCCAGATCGCGTGGGACAAGGAGGGCTTCATCGCGCCGGCCGACTTCGCCAATGACCCCAAGGTCGCCGCCATCGCGCGGTTCCGGACCCGGTGAACGATCCATGATCCAAGCCTTCCTGTACGCCGAAGGCCGCGATCGCCACATCTGATTGGTGATCGGGCTGCTGGCCACGGCAAGCGTCGCGGCATGGTCGTCGGGCGGCGGCGGAAGTGGATCTAGGGGAAGTCAGGCCCGACGCGCCTCAGGCGCTTTCGTATTTGAAGCTGAGCCGGAGGCGGCTGCGAAAGCTCTCGATCTCGCCGTTGGAGCCCAGGGTGATGTCGAGCTCGACCACTTCGGCCACGCGCAGATCGCGCAGGGTGCCGGCGGCGGCGGCGAGGGCTTCCTTGGCGGCGTCCTCCCAGCTGGTCTTGCTGGTGCCGATGATCTCAGTGACGCGATAGACGCTCATGGCGGTCTCCCTGAAGAGATCCCCCCGGCGCTCATAGGGCTCGGCATTCGCCGTGGCGTCAAGCCGCCGCCTAAGGCTATCGCGGGGCGTGTTCCCTGACCCACGCGGCCACCTCGGCATGGGTCGCGAACCAGACCTGGCCACGGGTCTTGGCGTGGGCGATGAGTTCGTCGAGGATGAACAGGCGCGAGCGATAGCCGATGATGTGCGGGTGGCATGTGAGCTGAAAGAGCCCGCCATCGGCCCAGGCCCCGTCGAATTCGCGTCGCCAGATGTCGAGCACGTCGGCCGGGGCGGTGTGTGGCCTCTGCCAGGAGCCACGGTTCATGGAGAGATAGGGAGCGTCGTCGCGGATCCACTCCACCGGCAGCTCGACGATGCCGGTCGGCTCGCCGTCTTCGAGGATTTCGTAACAGTCGAGATCGGCGAACAGAGATGAATCATAGGAAAGGCCCAGCTCGCGCTCGATAGCCAAGGTCGCGGGGCTGAAATCCCATGACGGGGTGCGCAGACCCACCGGCCGGACGCCGGTAATCGCCTCGAGCGTGTCGGCGGCGCGGAACATCAGCTCGCGTTCGTCCTCGTAGGGGAGAGTCGTGTTGAGCTCGTGGATCCAGCCGTGCAGGGCGATCTCATGGCCCGCGGCGACGAGCGCCTTCTGCTCGTCCGGATGCAGCAAGGCCGAGACCGCCGGCACGAAGAAGCTCGCCCGCACATCATGGCGCTTCAGAAGTTCGGCGATGCGCGGCACTCCGACCCGCGACCCATACTGGCCCCAGGAAAGGCGCGCCACCGAGGCGCCGCCGTCGCGCAGCTCATTGGTTTCGTGGTCCGAATCGAACGACAGGGCTATCGCGCAGCGCGCCCCGTTCGGCCACTCCCTTGGTCGCAGAGGCCGCCCGGCCCGGACGTGCTCGACGATTCCGCGCCACCGCTCCTCCGGCCACCGCCAGGGTTCCACATCCGCCTCGCTCATGACGCCTCCGCCAACTCGATCAGCGCGTCCCGCACCCGCGCCACCACGCCCGCCCAGTCATGGGGCGCTGTCTGCCGGAACTGCCGCAGGCTGGGATACCACGGACTGTCTTCACGGCTCTCCAGCCACCGCCAGCAGGTGTCGAAGCGGTTGAGCAGCCAGACCGGCTTGCCCATGGCGCCGGCCAGATGGGCCACCGAGGTGTCGACGCTGATCACCAGATCGAGGCCATCGACCAGGGCGGCGGTGTCGGCGAAATCGCCAATCTCGCCAGTGAAGTCGCTTATGGGCGCCCCGGCGGCCTGCGCTCCCGCCGCACCCTTTTGAAGCGAGACGAAATTGACCCCCTTGATGTCGAAAAGCGGGGCGAGAGCGGCCAGCGCAATGGAGCGGCGGCGATCGACGGCCGCCAACTCGGGATAGCCGGTTTTCGGCTCTCCCGCCCATGCCAGCCCGACCTTCAGACCGCCGAAGGCGGCCAGTCGCTCGCGCCAAAACGCCGCCGCGGCCGGATCAGTGGCGAGGTAGGGGATGTCCGCGGGCACGCTCTCGAGAGTCGTGCCGAGCGCGAAGGGAAGGCTGAGGAGTGGCGCATGGGTGTTGAAATCCGGCAGTGTTTCGCCGCGGGCGATGACTTCCGCGATCCCCTCGAGCGAGCACATCAGCCGCTTCAGCGGGGGCTGCACCTCGAGAATGACCCTGCCGCCGGCGGCCACAATCGCGGCGTAGCGGCAGAACTGCAGGGTATCCCCCAATCCCTGCTCGGCGTGCAGCAGAAGGGTCCGCCCGTCCAGCGCCTCGCCGTTCCACCGCGGCTGAACGAAGTCCCGCTCGCCGCCCAGCATGTGGCGGGTGCGCCAGCGCCATTCGTGCTCGCGCCAGCCCTCCTCGAACTCGCCGCGCAGCAGCAGGGCGTAGGCGAGATTGCCGTGAACCTCGGCGTGACCGGACTGAAGGCGTAGCGCCTCGCGATAGCTCGCCACTGCCTCGTCCATGCGGCGAAGATCGTGCAGGGCGGCGCCGAGATTGAAATGGGCGTCGGCGTCGGCCGGAACCATGGCCACCGTCTCACGCAGAATTGTCTCGGCCTCGCCGGCCCGACCCAAGCGGGTCAGGACGACGCCCAGATTGCGCCGACTGTCCGCTCGCTCGGGCCGCAACCCCACCGCTTCGACAAGGCTTGTTTCCGCCTCCGCCAGCCGGCCTTGTTCGGTGAGCAGAACGCCGAGGTTGTTGAGGCAATCCCAATTCTGTGGACGAAGCCGCAGCGCCTCGCGGTAGCTGGCCTCGGCTTCCTCGGGCCGGCCAAGGGCGCTCAAGGAGATGCCGAGATTGCCCTGGGCATCGGCGTGGCGGGGATCGAGTCGAAGCGCCTTGCGGTAGGTCGCCTCGGCTTCGGCCGGCCGGCCCAGCGCCATCTGGGCGAGGCCCAGATTGTTGAGGGCGTCGACAAAGCCGGGCTGCAGGCGGATGGCTTTTCGGTAGCTGGCCTCGGCGGCGGCCGATCGCCCGAGAGCCGCTTGGGCGATGCCCAGGCTGTTGAGTGCGTCGGGATAGTCAGGCTTTAGGCGCAAGGCGCTCTTGAGCGCGGCGGTCGCCTCTTCGGGGCGGCCCAGGGCGTTGAGCACAAGGCCGAGATTGCAGTGGAAGTCGGCGCGCCGGCGGGCGTGGCCGATGGCCCGGCCGATGAGTTCGGCGGCCGCCTCGCTGTGACCGGTCTGGTGAGCAAGGACGCCGAGCAGGTGGAGGGTGTCGGGGTGGGAAGGCTCGCTCGCCAGGACCTGGCGATAGGCCGCCTCGGCCTCCTGCAGCCGCCCGCTCTGGTGGGCGCCGAGACCGCGCCGGAACGTCTCGGCGAGCGATGACGACGCTGTGTTCACA
The DNA here is from genome assembly GCA_035605655.1 of Caulobacteraceae bacterium. Taxonomy (GTDB): domain Bacteria; phylum Pseudomonadota; class Alphaproteobacteria; order Caulobacterales; family Caulobacteraceae; genus Acaudatibacter. The sequence continues at coordinate 41,147 of DASZKO010000085.1, forward strand.
CGGCCGCGACCTTTGCGCTGACGATAGGCAGCTTGCGCACCCTTTTTCCGGTTGCGGCGGCCAGGGCGTTGGCGAGCGCGGGCGGCAGCGGCGGGACGGGCGGCTCGCCGACACCGGTGACCTTGGCTTCGGGTGTATCGAGAATCACCGTGTCGATCTGCGGGGCGGCGGCCATGCGGACCATGGGATAGGTGTCGAACCAAGCCTGCTCGACCTTCCCGTCTCTCAAGGTGATCTCTTGGGCGAGCGTCGCCGACAGGGCCAGGGTGACGCCGCCTTCGACCTGGGCGCGGACCTGATCGGGATTGACCGCCGTGCCGCAGTCGATGGCGGCGGTGACTTTGTGCACTCTGGGCGAAGCGCCCGCCGCGCCGGGCGTGAGTTCGACGATTTCCACGCACGGGGTGCCGTCGCGCTCGCAAAGGGCCACGCCGCGGAAGCGGCCGGCCGGCGCCGGCTTGCCCCACTGCGCCCTCTCGGCAGCGGCTCGCAGCAGGCGCAGGAGGCGCTCGTTTCCGACCAGCAAGCGCTCGCGATAGGCCACGGGATCCTGGCCGGCCAGGACCGCCAACTCGTCGACGAAGCTCTCCACGAAGAAGGTGTTCTGGGTCCAGTCCACCGAGCGCCAGGCGCCGATTGGCACGCCGGGATTCCACGTCGTGCAAGTCACGTAGGCGGCCGGCAGCTTGTACGGCGTGGGCGAGATACCCCCGAAGGGTTCGTTGTCCAGGCAGGCGATATCGGCCCTGAAGGCGAGCGGCAGGCCGTCGGCCCCGAGCGCCGCTTCCAGCTTCGCGACGGCGGCGGGGCGATAAAAGTCGTGCTGGGTGTCCTCCGCCCGGCTCCAGATCAGCTTGACCGGAACTCCGACTTCCCGGGCGGTCTGGGCCGCGAAGACGCCATAGTCGGTGTTCAGCCGCCGCCCGAAGCCGCCGCCGATCTGGGTGGTGTGAATCTCTACCTTGTCCTCGCCGACACCGAGAGCCTTGGCGACGTCGTGGCGCAGGTCCGACTGCGCCTGGGTGGGAACCCACAGGGTCACCTTGCCGCCGGCGACGAGGGCGGTGGCGTTCATCGGCTCCATGGTCGCGTGGGCGAGAAGGGGAACTTCGTAGGTCTGGGCGAAGCGGCGCACGCCCTTCGCCATGGCGGCTTGATGGATCGCCAGCGCGGCCGCCGCGGCCCCCTCCTCGAGGTGAGGCTTGCCGCCGCCAGCCGTGGCGAGGGCGTGCAGCTTCGCCGAAATGTCCGCTGACGACACCCCTGCCAAGGGGCCGGGCGACCAGACGGGCTGCAGGGCCTCGAGGCCGGTCTTGGCGGCCCAGTAGCCGTCGGCGACGACCACGACGGCGGTCTCCAGCTTGACCACCCGCCGAACTCCCGGGACAGCCAAGGCCGTGGCAGGGTCGACCGACGTCAGCTTGCCGCCGAACCTCGGCGACTGGGCGATGGTCGCCACCAGCATGCCGGGCTGGTCGACGTCGATCCCATAGACGGCCTTTCCGTTCACCTTGGTGGGGAGATCGAGCCTGGGGATCGGCTGACCGATATAGCGCCAGGCCGAGCGCGGCTTGAGCTGCGGGCTCGCCGACGGGGCCAGCTGGGCCGCCGCGCCGGCCAGCGCCCCGTAGTCCAGCGACCGGCCGCCAGCGGCCTCGATCACCCGACCGTTCTGGGCCCGGCAGGCGGTGGGCGCGAGTCCCCACCGGGCCGCCGCCGCTCGCACCAGCATGTCCCGTCCGGCCGCGCCAAGGCCGCGGAAGCGCTCGAAGTTGGTCTTGATGGATTCGCTGCCGCCGGTGGAATAGTCGCCGTCGGGGCCGAGGAACGGGGCCCCGATAGGGGCCATCTCGACGCGGATCCGGCTCCAGTCGGCCTCCAGTTCGTCGGCGATGATCTGGGCGAGGCCCGTCTGGGCGCCCTGGCCCATCTCGACGCTGGTGACCTTGAGGATCACCTCGCCGGTGGGCTCGATGGCCAGCCAGTCGTGGATATCTCCCTTGCGGGTGAGGGCGATGACGCCGCCCCGCCAGGCGAGGACGAGGGCCGCGGCGGTGGCCGAACCGACCAGCAGGCTCCGGCGGGTGACGAGTTCGACGTTCATGACGCGGCCGCCGCGCGATGGATGGCGGCGCGAATCCGCCCGTAGGTTCCGCACCGGCAGATGTTGGTCATCGCCTCGTCGATGTCGCCGTCGGTGGGGCGAGGCTTGGCCTCGAGGAGGGCGGCGGCCTTGAGGATCATCCCCGACTGGCAATAGCCACACTGGGGAACCTGTTCGGCCAGCCAGGCCCGCTGCAGGCGGTGTGAGCCGTCGGGCGAAAGGCCTTCGATGGTTGTCACCTTGGCCGCTAATACCGCCGACACCGGCAGGGTGCAGGAGGTGCGCGCCTGACCGTCGAGAAGCACGGTGCAGGCGCCGCACATGGCCACCCCACAGCCGAACTTGGGCCCGGTCAGCTTCAGGTTCTCGCGCAGCACCCACAGAAGCGGAGTCTGCGGCTCCGCGCTCACCGTACGGGTCGCCCCATTGACGTTGAGCTGGAAGGTCTGGCTCACGTTCCCTCCCCCGGGTGCGACCACGGACTTACGACGCGGCAAATGATTCCAATCGGGCGCTCGAGGCAAGGGGAACCAGCGGATGGATGCGGACGACGAAGCGAACGGCCCTTTGGCCGGGCTGAAGGTCATCGAGATGGGCCAGCTCATCGCCGGCCCATTCTGCGGCCAGCTCCTCGGCGACATGGGCGCCGACGTGGTCAAGATCGAAGCCCCCGGGACCGGCGATCCGATGCGCGTTTGGGGCCGGCCCGGCTTCCCCCTCCATTGGGAGGTGGTCAATCGCAACAAGCGCACCGTCTCGGCAGACCTGCGCCGCCCCGAGGGCCAGGACCTCGCCCGGCGGCTGATCGCCGGCGCCGACGTCCTCATCGAAAACTTCCGCCCTGGCACCCTGGAGAAATGGAACCTGGCGCCCGACGACCTGATCGGAGCCACCCCCAAACTCATCGTGGTGAGGATGTCGGGCTACGGCCAGAGTGGGCCCTATTCCGAGCGGGCGGGGTATGGCGGCATCGGCGAAGCCATGGGCGGCTGGCGGCGCATCGTCGGCGAGCCCGACCGGCCGCCGGCCCGTGTAGGCGTCTCGATCGGCGATGCTTTGGCCGCCACTTACGGCGCGCTGGGCGCACTGGCCGCCTTGCGTCACCGCGAGATTACCGGCGAGGGCCAGGTGGTCGATTCCGCCCTCTACGAGGCGGTGCTTCAGGTGATGGAATCCCTCGTCCCCGACTACGCCGTGGCCGGATTCACCCGCGCCCGCTCGGGCTCGATCCTGCCCGGCATCGCCCCCTCCAACGTCTATCCCTGCGCCGACGGCGATTATCTCATCGCCGCCAACCAGGACACCGTGTTCGCCAGGCTGTGCCAGGCGATGGGCGCATCGGAACTGGCCGCGGATCCTCGCTTCTCCACCCACGAGGCCCGAGCCGAGCGCCAGGGCGAGCTCGACGCCCTGATCGAAGCCTGGACGCGGTGGCGGACGGTGGCGCAGGTCGAGGCGGCGATGATCGAAGCCGGCGTCCCGGCGGGGAAGATCTTCGGGCCCGCCGACATGCTCGCCGACCCGCATTTCCAGGCCCGGGACAGCCTGGTCGAGATCGACCATCCGCGGTGGGGCAAGCTGCCGATGCAAAACGTCTTTCCACGTCTTTCCAAGACACCCGGACGGGTGCGCCGGACGGCCTCGCAAGCCGTCGGCCAGGATAACGCGGAGGTCTATGCCGAGCGCCTGGGGATCGATGCGTCGGCCTTGGCGAAACTCGCGGCGGACGGGGTGATCTGAGCCCTAGGTGCGCGCCTCGATCCAGGCGGCGATCAGATCGGCGACCTCGGCGCGTTCTGTGGGCGAGTCCTCGAAGTAGTGGGCGCCTTTGACCAGCTCGAGCGACTTGTCCGCCGAGCCCAGGAAACCGTGGATCGCCCGCGCGTCGGAGGGAAAGACGCCGACGTCGCCCAGGGACTGCGCCACCAGGGCGGGAATGGCGATCTTCGTCAGGTGAGGTTCGCCGCGGCAAAGGGATGTCTCCAGGCTCCACATGGACAGCCAGGTGCGAAGGCTGCTGGCGCGGCCGATGCTCGGCCGACGGTTGGCGGTGGCCGGATCGCCGGCGTAGCACCATCGCGGCCGCCGTTCGGAGGGGTCGATGGCCGGATCCATGAATCGCAGGTCGCCCCAGCAGCGGAACAGGGGAAAGATCCGGTCGGGCGTGCCGGCGGCGTTCAGGCGCGCCAGCTCGGCCGTGGCCCAGTCGGTGATCCTCTGGTTGCGGGCGATCTGGGCGGCGCGATAGCGGGCGATGAATTCCGGCTCGTAAGGCGGCCCGGGATCGAAAGGATCGAGGGCCGGATCGGTGGCCAGGGGATCGGCCTCGTCGGCCGCCGAGGCGTCCATCCAGGCGGTCAGCACCTCTGGGCGGCCCTGGTGGGCATTGAGCGAGACGTAGAGATCGGCGGCGGGCAAGGCGGCGAGCGCCTCGGCGGCGGGTCCCCGGAATCCGCTTGCCAGGGTGGGCGTTGTCGCCTCGGCCTGGTAGGCCCCCATCAGGGAGCCGCCGCCGGAATTGCCAAGAATAACCACCCGTTCCGCGCCGGCTTCCTCGCGCAGCCACTTCACGCCTACAGCGATGTCGATCAGGGCGTGGTCGAGCAGGAAGAGGTCCTCGGCTCCGCGAAAGCGGGTGTTCCAACCCAGGAATCCGAAGCCGCGCTCGGCGATGAACGGGGCGAGATAATGTTCGGAGAAGTCGACGTTGTAGTGGGTGGCGATGATCGCCGTCTTCGGCGCCGTCCCGGCGGCGCGGACGTAGAGGCCCTGGCAGGGATGGCCGCCGGCCAGGATGCGCGGCGCGGTGGCAGAGGGCCGGCCAACGAACCTGACGTCCAATCCCTTCGCCCACTCGGCCATGAACGGCTCCTATGAAAGCCCGAAGGCGCGGTCGAATGCGGCGGCCCCGGTCGGCGTGAAGCTCACCACCCGGCCCTCGGCGCGGCGGGCCCAACCGGCCGCCAGAACGTGCTCGAAGAGAGCCGCGCCCAGGCCTCCGGCGAGATGGGCCTTGCGCTCGGACCAATCCAGGCAGGCGCGGCACAGCGGCCGGCGCCCTCGCGCCAGTCCCGCCACATCGAGGCCAAGTCCGGCGAAGAAGGCCCGGCCGCCGTCGGACAACTCGACGTGGGGGCCGAAGGTCATGAGGCCGCGCGCCTGAAGGGCTTCGGCGGCGGCCACCGCCCGCTCGCCGGCCAGATGGTCGTAACACACCCGGGCGGCCCTGAGGGCCCGGTCTCTGGGTCCCGTCCGTGTGCGCACCGCCCCGGTTCGCTGGGCAAGCCCCATAAGGGCTTCGATCACCTCGGCCACGTCGGGACCGGAAAGCCTGAAGTAGCGGTGCCGGCCTTGCTTTTCGACGCTCAGCAAACCGGCGTCGGAGAGTCTGGCGAGGTGGCCGCTCGCGGTCGGAGCGGCGACGCCGGCTTCCCGGGCCAGTTCGCTTGCGGTCAGGGCGCGGCCGTCGATGAGCGCGGTGAGCATGTTGGCCCGCCCGGGATCGCCCAGCAGGGCGGCGAGGGCGGCGATGTTGGGTCCTTCGTGCATGGTTCGGTCATAACCGAAGTATATTCGCCGGGCCAGCCGCTATGAACGGCGCGGTTCGCTTTTCGAGGAGTCCACCGTGATCGCCTGCTTCATTCGCTATGAGATCGACCCCTTCAAGACCGACGAGTTCGCCCGCTACGCCGAGGGCTGGCGCGAGGCCATTCCACGCTGTGGGGCGCGCCTGATCGGCTATTTCGGACCCCACGAGGGCTCGGCCACGACCGCCTACGGAGCCTACGTCATCGACAGCCTGGCTGCCTATGAGGCCTATCGCGCGGCGCTGAAAGCCGATCCCGCCAGCCGCAGCAACTTCGCCATGGCCCGGGACGGGGGCTTCATCCGCCGCGAGGACCGACTGTTCCTGGAGCCCCTGTGCGGCCCCTATGGCGAAGGCGGTTGATCGCCGAACGCTTGCCAGAGCGCCGGATTTGAGAGCCTTCATGCGTCGGCGGCGGCATCAAGCTCCCGCGATTAGGAGCAGCCGTTGTCCGCGATCGCCCTCGACGAGCCCGCCGGACCGATCAGCCCACCGGCCTTCCTGCCCCTGCGCAAGGTGGCCGCCGTGGGGATCGGCAACGCACTCTCGTTCTACGACTTCCTGACCTACTCCTTCTTCGCGATCCAGATCGGCCACACCTTCTTCCCCGGCGGCGACGCCTCCCACAGCCTGCTCTATTCCCTGGCGACCTTCGGGGTCGGCTTCGCCACCCGGCCGCTGGGCGGACTGATCATCGGAGCCTACGCCGACCGGGCCGGGCGGAAACCGGCGATGATCCTTTCGTTCACCCTGATGGGGCTGGGAATCCTCGGCCTGGCGCTCACGCCCTCCTATGCCCAGATCGGCGTCGCCGCCCCGGCGCTGCTGGTCTTTTTCCGCCTCATGCAGGGCTTTGCGCTCGGCGGCGAGGTCGGACCCTCGACGGCTTTCCTGATCGAGGCGGCGCCGCCCTTGCGGCGAGGGCTGTACCTGGCGCTGCAATACGCCACCCAGGACTTCGCGGTGCTCATCGCCGGCCTGGTCGGCTTCATCCTGTCCTCCGTCCTGGCGCCCGCCGACTTGCAGGGCTGGGGATGGCGACTGGCCTTCCTGATCGGAGCGGCGATCGTGCCGTTCGGCCTGGTGATGCGCCGCAGCCTGCCCGAGACCTTGTTCCACGCGCCGGCGGGCAGCGGGGCGGCCGCGCCGGCCCGCCGACGGCTCCCGGTGAAGATTCTCGTCCTCGGCCTGGCCATGCTGGGGGCCGGCACGATCGCCAACTACGCGCTCGGTTATCTGACCACCTACGCCCAGGACAGCCTTCACCTGGCCGCCAGCATTGCTTTCGGGGCGACCATCGTCCTGGGCGCGGCGGCCGTCATTTGCGACATCGCCTGCGGCCTCATGTCCGACAAGCTTGGCCGCAAACCGGTGATGGTGATCTCCGGCGTGGCCTTCACGCTGCTGAGCGTGCCGGCCTTCCTGATGATGGTCCGCGCGCCCAGCGTATGGACTCTGTGGGGCGCGACCGCCCTGCTGAGCGCGCTATTGTCCTTCATGAGCGGTCCGGCGCTCATCACCATCACCGAATCCCTGCCGAGGGGCGTACGCTCGGGCGCGCTCGGCACCCTTTACGCGGTGGCGATCGCCGGTTTCGGCGGGAGCACCCAGTTCCTTATCAAATGGCTCACCGACGTCACCGGCAGCCCTCTGGCGCCGGCGTGGTACATGACCGGCGCCATGGCGATCGGGACCCTGGCGATGATCCTGACCCGCGAGACGGCGCCCGTGAAGACTGGCGTCCACGACGACCTCGCCTGAGGCTCACAAATCCTCGACGGTGGCGACGGCGGGGCTGATCGACTGGGCTTTTGTCAGCTCGCAGACAAGGATCCGATCGCCCTCGACCACTACCGCGATGTTTTTCAGCCCGACCGCGACGATACGCGCCCCCGGCGGGCCCCGGACCAGGGAGTCCCGGCACTCGACCATCACAGCGGCGGAACCCTGCACCGCATTGCCATCGACGTCGTGCGGCGCGGCCGCCCACACCGCGTCCCAGGCCCCCAAATCCGACCAGGCGTAGTCGACACCCAGCACCGCCCCCCGCGCCGTGGTCTCCATCACCGCTACATCGATGGCGAGGCTGGGCGCGTCGAGAAAGGACTCGCCGAGGGCCAGAACCTCGCCGTCGCGTTGGCCGCTGTCACGGGCGCCGGCGACCGCGTCCAATATGCCAGGAGCGTGGGCGCTCAGCTCGTCCAGCATGACGTCGGCGCGGAACAGGAAATTGCCGCTGTTCCACAGCCACCCGGCCTCGATCAGGGCGCTGGCGTCGGCGGCGGCGGGTTTTTCGACGAACCGGGCGGCGGCGCGCACCTCCCCGTCCAGCGCCTCTCCCGGCTGGATATAACCGTAGGCGGCCGATGCCGAGGTCGGTTTCACCCCGAAGGTCACCAGGGCCCCGTGGCTCGCGGCGGCGAGGGCGGCGTGAACGCCGGCGGCAAAGGCCTTCGCGTCCGGGATGTGATGGTCGGAAGCGACCGCCAGGACGAAGCCCTCGGGATCGATCGCGGCGATTTCCAGCGCCGCGGCGGCGATCGCCGGCCCCGAGCCACGGCCGGCGGGCTCGGTGATCAGGACGTGGGCGAGGCCGATCGCCGCCATCTGATCGGCCGCCAGGACCCGATGAGCCGCGGCGGCGACGATGATGGGCGCGCAGGCGCCGGAGACCCCAGCCACGCGCCGAGCCGTCTTCTGCAACAGGGACTCCCCGCCGGTCAGGGATAGAAACGGCTTGGGTCGGTCCGGCGTCGAAACCGGCCACAGGCGCGTCCCCGCGCCGCCACACAGAATGACTGGATGGATCGAGCCGGAGGCCATCCGCCGCGATAGCCCATTTGACCGCCCGGCCCAAGTGTCCCGATAAGGCGTTCTTTGGCCCTTGGGAGCTCGCCGTGTTCGCCGCCAACAGTCCTGTCGGACTCGTCGCCGATATCGGCGGCACCAACGCCCGTTTCGCCCTGGCGGGGCGCGGCGACGACGGCGCGATCGCCACCGCCTTCCGGCAGGACATGGCCAACGCTGGCTACGCGAGTCTCGAGGCCAGCCTGGATGCCTATCTGGAGTCCCTGGGCGCCGCGCCGCACCCGACCATGGCGGCGTTCGGGGTGGCTTCGCCGATCACGGGCGATCAGGTGCGCCTGACCAATCGCGACTGGTCCTTCAGCATCTCGGGTCTGAAGCGCCGCCAGGGCTGGACGAGATTCGAGGTGGTCAACGACTTTGTCGCCGTGGGCCACGCCCTGCCGGCCCTCGGCCCCAACCACTGGCGGCCGTTGGAGGGGCCGCCCTGGCCGCACACCCTGCCGACGGTGGTCTCCCTGGTCGGTCCGGGCACCGGTTTTGGGGTCGGCGCGGTGGTCCGTGGCCGGGCCGGGACCGACGTCATTCCCACCGAGGGCGGCCACGCCAGCTTCGCCCCGATAGACGCCTTGGAGCTGGAGATCCTCAGGCTGATGCTCGCCCGCTTCCCCCGCGTCTCCAATGAACGCCTCCTGTCCGGACCAGGGCTGGAGCACCTCTATGCGGCCCTGGGCGAAATCCGCGGTCGGCCGGGCTCGGCCCCGGCGGCGCCCGAGATCGTCGAGAATGGCCTGGCGGGGCGGGATTCCCTCGCGGTTGAGACCGTGCAGCGCTTCTGTCTCATCCTCGGCGGGGCCATGGGCGACGTCGCTCTCATTCAGGGAGCCGGAGCGGTGGCCATCGCCGGCGGCATCGCCCCGCGCCTCGTCGAGGTCCTCGACACCGCCTTGGTGCGCGCCCGCTTCGAGGCCAAGGGCCGCGCCCAAGCCGTGCTGCGCGCCATCCCCATCGCGCTCATCACCCATCCGGAGCCCGGCCTCCTGGGCGCGGCGCGGCTACTGTTCGCCAGCTAGAGGTCGCGCCAGCAGGGCGTGTCGGTTCCCGGCCAGGGCCGGGCCTCGTAGACGCCGCGCGCCACGGCGCGGGCCACGCAGTCGGCGGCCAGCGCCCCCAGGCGGGTGAGGTGGAATGGTCGTGGCTCGGCCAAAGAGCGGGCGCCGGCGGCGAGGACGAAGACCACGTCGCCATCGAAGGGGGCATGGACGGGACGGATAGCCCTGGCAAGGCCATCGTGAGCCATCATCGCCACCCGTCGGGCCTCGGCGGGGCTCAGCGCCGCATCCAGCGCCACGACCGCCAAGGTGGTATTGGCCCGCAACGCCCCATCGCTCTTGGCCAGCCCCCATTGATCCGGGTGGGCGCGCAGATCGCCGCCCAGCTGGTCGCCGAATTCGCCCCCGATCTCGAACGGCGCCGCCCAGAAAGTCCGCCCCCCCGGAGCGACGACAGAGCCGTAGCTGTTCACCGCCGCCAGCGCCCCCACCGAGTAGCCATCGTCGGTGATGATCGAGGCCGAGCCGACGCCGCCCTTCAGGGCGCCCGCCATCGCTCCCGCACCGGCTCCGACCGAACCTAGAGCAACGTCCTCGCTGGCCATGGAAATGGCGGCGAGCCCCAGGGCGCGATAGGGCGGTTCGAGGCCCCAGGTCTTGTCGCCGCCATTGGCGAGGTCATAGAGCACCGCGGCCGGAACGATGGGAGCCTTCGGAACGCCGGCCTTCGGAGACATGCCGAAGCCACGCCCTCGAGCGCCCAGCCAGGCGGTCACCGCGTCGGCCGCCGCCAGGCCATAGACCGAGCCGCCGGCGAGGACGATGGCGTCCACCGCCTCGACGAGGGTGTCCGCGGCCAGGGCGTCGGTCTCGCGCGTGCCCGGCCCGCCGCCGCGAACATCGACCGCCGCCACGGCCCGGTCCGGCGGCAGGATGACGCTGACCCCGCTGCGCGCCGCGGCGTCGTGGGCGTGGCCGACCTTGATGCCGGCGACGTCGGTGATCAGGTTGCGCGGTCCTGGCCTGGCGGTCATCGACGAGGGAGGTGGCATTGCTCGGCCGCGATTGTCCATGCCGTGAGTTTCGCGGCGCGCCAAAGACCTCTAAACCCCCCTCATGCGCCTCGCCCTCGCCGCCTGCCTCGCCGCTATCTGGGCTCTCCCGGCGGCGGCCCAGCAGGCCATGGTCGCGGCCGCCAATCCCATCGCCGCCGACGCCGGCCTCGAGATCCTGCGCGCCGGTGGCGACGCGGTCGACGCGGCGGTGGCCATTCAGGCGACCCTCGGCCTCGTCGAGCCGCAGAGCTCGGGCGTCGGCGGCGGGGCCTTCATGACCTATTACGACGCCCGCACCCGCAAGGTGACCGCCTATGACGGCCGCGAGACGGCGCCGGCCGGGGCGACCCCGGGCATGTTCCTGGGCGCGGACGGCAAGCCGATCACGTTTTCCCAGGCGGTGTTGTCGGGCCGCTCAGCCGGGGTCCCGGGGGCCATCGCCATGCTCGCCCTGGTTCACAAGGAGCATGGCCGCCTGGCGTGGAAAGCTCTCTTCGCCGACGGCGAGCGGGAGGCCGCCAACGGCTTCGTGGTCAGCCCGCGCCTGGCCGACTACATCGCCGGAAGCTCGGCCCAGAGGAAAGCCCCGGACGTCGCGGCCTATTTCACCCGGACCGACGGCAAGCCCTACGTCGCCGGCGACATGCTGAAGAACCCGGCCTACGCCGCCACCTTGCGGCGCATCGCCGAGGACGGCCCCGCCGCTCTGCTTTCCGGCCCCATTGCTTCGGCGATCGTCACCCGCCTGGCGCAAGAGCCCCTGCCCGGAACCATGACCCTCGCTGACCTCGCCGCCTACCGGCCCCATGAGAGTCCGGCGCTGTGCGCGCCCTTTCGTCAGTGGACGGTCTGTGAGCCTGATGCGCCGTCCGGCGGCGTCGTCACCCTCGAGGCCCTCGGCATCCTCGATCGCACCGACGTCGCCGCTCACGGGCCGGCCGACGCCCAGGGCTGGTTCCTCCTCGCCCAAGCCGAGAGGCTGGCTTACGCCGACGACTTGCAGTATGTCGCCGATCCGAAATTCGTCCGTGTGCCGACTAAAGGGCTGCTCGATCCGACCTACCTCGATGCCCGCGTCCGGCTGATCGGCGACCATGCCGGTCCGGCGCCGGAGCCTGGCCGGCCGGCGGGCGCCCCGGCCCTCGGGCCCGACGCCACCGTGGAGCCCGGCGGCACATCCTCCTTCACCGTCGTCGACCGATGGGGAAACGTGGTTTCCATGACCACCACCGTAGAGAGCGTGTTCGGCGACGGGCGCATGGTCGGCGGTTTCATGCTCAACAATCAGCTCACCGACTTTTCCTTCGCCCCCCTCCAGAAGTCCGGCGCGCCGGTCGCCAACGCGGTGGGGCCAGGCAAGCGCCCACGCTCGTCCATGGCGCCGGCCATCGTCCTCGACCGCGAGGGCCGCTTCGTCGCCGCCGTCGGCTCGCCAGGGGGCCTGGCCATCCCCTCCTATGTGCTCAAGACGCTCGTCGGCGTGTTCGCCTGGAACCTCTCGGTTCAGGAGGCCATCAACCTGCCCAACCTCGTCGCCCTGGGCGATTTCTATGCTTCCGAGCCGGCCAAGCTTCCGCCGGGCGTCGCCGCCGGGCTGGCCGCGAAGGGGATCACGGTGCGCGGCGGATTCGCCGCCGAGGGCTCTGGTTTGCACGGTATCATCGTCCGGAACGGCCGCCTGCAAGGCGGCGCCGACCCGCGCCGCGAGGGCGTCGCCAAGGCCTGCTGCTCGCCCTAGTTGGTCTTGGGCAGTTTCAGCTCGAAGGTCGTGCCTGCCGCGCCGGTCTCGACGAGGCTGACGTCGCCGCCGTGGCCCTGGGCCAGTTCGCGGGCGATGGCCAGCCCCAGGCCCGTGCCGCCCTTGCGGGCCGCCCCGGCGAAGGGCTGGAAGATATGGGCCCGGGCGCGCTCGGGAAGGCCCGGGCCATCGTCGGCCAGGCGCAGGATGTCCATGCCGTCCTCGACCGTCAGGCCGGCGTTGACATTGCCGACCCCGCCCCGGGTCTCCACCTGGTCGATCGCCTGGCGGGCGTTGCTGAGCAGGTTGACGAGGATCCGGTGCAGCTGCTCCGGATCGGCGTCGACCTTGGCCTTGGCGTCGAAACCGATGGAAAGCGCCACGCCGCCGGCCGCCAGGCCGGCGTCCTCGGCCGCGGCCTCGAGGGCCCCACGCAGCGGAATCGGACGCTTCTGGGGCGGCGGTTCGTCGCTCTTGCCGAAAGCGAGGACATTGGAGGCCAGGGCGACGGCCCTCCCGAGCGCCCGCTCGAGCCGGGGCAAGGCGCGGGCCACGTTGGGATCGCCTGAGGTCGCCATCCGCTCCGAGGCCAGCTGGGCGCTGGACAGCATGTTGCGCAGGTCGTGGTTGATCTTGGCCACCGCCTCGCCCAGCGCCGCCAGCCGGGCGCGCGAACTCAAGGCGGCGCGCAGGTCGGTCTGCATCCGGTCCAGTTCGCGCTCGGCGCGGCCGATCTCGTCTCGCCGGCCGGAAGGGCGAACTCGGGCCTGGGGATCGTCGGGGGCGGCGCGGAAATGCTCCATAGCCCGGGTGATGCGCTGGATCGGCCGCACGAACAGCAGGGTGAGCGAAAGATAGACCACCGCCCCGGCCATGACCGATGTGAACACCGCAATGCCGAGCAGCTGGGCGAGCTGGGCGCCGAGCTCCTTCTTCAGGGGCGCGTCGGGGGCGACGATCTCGATGAACTCGCCGGGCAGGAAACGCGGCTTGGCCATTACCCGGACCATCCGTCCAGGCGCGTTGGTGAGGGTCTCGAAAGGCGCAAACCAGGAGAGCGGGTCGCCGCGGCGCAGGTCGACGAGATAGGGCGCGCGCTGCACGCGGGGCATCTGGAGGATCAGATGGCGTTCGTTGTTCACGCCCATGGACACCTGGACCACCTCGGCGCTGGCCAGCAGTTTTTGCGAAACGGGGGCGGTGACCACCCCGTTGGGGGCCGACTGGGTGACCAGGATCGCCACCTCGGCGGTGTGCACGCGGTCGAGCAGCCGCTGCTCCTCGAAGGCGGCGAGGTTGGGCGGCAGGATCAAGAGATTGGCCAGCACCACGATCAACACCGTGAGCAGCAACAGCCTCGACGACAGGCCGCCTGGCCAGGGGAGCAGTCTCCGCGGCGCGGGCTCGGGGGGAGGGGCGGCGTCCGCCATGGCTGAATGGGTTACTTCAGCGTGCCCGCGCGGGCAATGAAACCGATCACCGGCCGCTCCGGCGGGCGATCCGCCAAGCCAAGCCAGCAAGCGATAGGACCGAGAGGGCGATCAGAGGGGCCAAGACGTCGGGACGTTCCATCAGATGGCGGTCGAGATGGCCCCCCCGGTCCAGTCCGTGGCCGACGCCGGCGCCGAGACCCGCGAAGATGAAGCAGGCCGGCGCGCTGCCGAGGGCGGTGGCGGCGATCACGGCTCGGAGGCGAACGCCAGCGAGACCCGCGGCGACATTGGTGACGGACATCGGCACGATCGGAATGAGTTTGAGACTGACCAGGTAGGAAACGGCGTTGGCCCTCAGCGCCGTTTCGATGGCCTTCATCCGGGGGCCGCTGTCCCTTGCGACCCAGTCGGCGAAGGCGCTGCGGCAGGCGGCGGCCACCAGGGCCGAGCCAGCCACGCAGGCGATGAGATCGAGGGCCCCGCCGACATATGGTCCGAACAGATAGCCGCCGACGGTCATCATGACGCCCGGTCCCGGGATGCAGGAGGCGACCACCGCAACGAACAGGAGGACGAAACCGGCGGCGCTGGCCGCCGGGCGGGCGATGACCAGATGGCGCAGCTGGGCGTGATGGGCCTGAAGAGCTTCAAAGGAGAACCACCGCCAGACGCCGCTCGCCATCGCCGCCACGAGCAAGCCGAGGACGATCGCCAACAGGCCGAAGCGGCGAAGGGACTGGCTCATCTCGCCCCGACCGCCTCGGCGAGGCTGGAAAAGCCGTCGGCGCGCAGGCAGGCGGCCAGCTCCTCGGCGATCGTGCCCACGAGTTTAGGGCCGTGAAACACGAGGGCCGAATAAAGCTGCACCGCGCTGGCCCCCGCGCGGATCTTCCCATAAGCGTCGGCCCCCGAGCCGATCCCGCCGGTCCCGATCAGCACGAGGCGCCCCGCCGCCGCCTGGTGGAAATCGCCGAGCAGACGGGTCGAGGGCCCGAACAGCGGCGCCCCCGACAGGCCGCCCGCCTCGCCAGCGCGCACGTCGGTGAGGCCTGCCGGTCGATCTATCGTGGTGTTGGAGACGATGAGGCCGGCCAGCGCGAACCTGACTGCCGTTTCGGTGATGGCGGTGACGTCCGCCGCGGAGAGATCGGGGGCGACCTTGAGGAACACGGGCGCCGAGGGTCGCGACTCGCTCACCGCCCCCAGCAGGTCCTCCAGCGCCGCCTTCCCCTGCAGCTCACGCAGGCCGGGCGTATTGGGCGAGGAGATGTTGATGGTGAAGTAGTCCGCAAGTCCCGCCAGGCGCCTCACCCCGGCGACATAGTCGGCGATGCGATCGGCGGCGTCCTTGTTGGCCCCGATATTGGCGCCGACCACCCCAGTGCGCGGCCGCCTCGCGAGGGCGGCCGCGAAAGCCTCCTGGCCAGCGTTGTTGAAGCCCAGGCGGTTGATCACCGCCCGGTCGGCCGCGAGGCGGAAGAGCCTCGGCCTCGGATTCCCCGCCTGGGACTTCGGCGTCGCCGTGCCGCATTCGACGAAGCCGAAACCCGCGGCCAGCATGGGCCCCGGGACCTCGGCGTTCTTGTCGAAGCCGGCCGCCAGGCCGATGGGATTGGCCAAGAGAAGCCCGGCAAGGTTCGTCGCCAGGATCGGGTCGGGCGGTCGTATCTCGCGAGGCCCCAGACCCGCCTTCAAGGCGGCGATGGTCAGGCGATGGGCGTCCTCGGGATTCAGGCGGCGCAGGAGCGCGGCGGCGAAGTTGTGGAAGGCGCTCACAGGCCGACGTCCGGCACGTCATCGTCATCGAGAGGCGCCTCGCGGATGCCGAGCACCCGCCGGCAGTCGAGTGAACCATAGAGGTGAGGGAAGAGTTCACCGCCGCGCGAAGGCTCCCATCTGAGGGCCGCGCCCAGATCGTCACCCTCCACCTCGAGGACCACCAGGCCGCTCTGGCCGCGAAAATGTCGGCGGGCCGTGTCGCCCGCCTGATGCCCGGTGGAGAAATGGATGAACCCGTCGGCCTGGTCGACGGCCGAGCCGCCATAGACCCCGGCGGCCTGGGCGTCCTGCCATTGGGCCCGGGTCAGGATCTTGAAGATACGACTCACCCGGTGTCGGCGCCGCGCCAGGCGCCGGCGAGAAACAGGGCCTCGAGGCCGAAGCGTCCGGCCGAATCGATTTCGAACACCGCCGCCGCGGCGGTGGGGAACCCCGCGGACAGTTTTTCGATGTCCGTCGCCGAGCCGCTGCTCTCGATCAGGAGATTGACGGCCAGCTCCTGCAGGCTGGGATTGTGGCCGACCACCATCACCGTCTGGGCCCGCGCCGTTTCCTCGTCGAGCTCGGCGAAGACCTCCTCGGGCGTCGCCTCGTAGAGCCCTGGGCGGAATTCGCACCGCGCCCCCGGAAACGCCGGGCTGGCCAGCTCCCAGGTCTCGCGCGCCCGCGCCGCCGGCGAGACGATCGCGAGCTCCGGGGCGAAGCCGGCGGCGGCGATCACCCCGCCCATCAGCACCGAATCGGCCCGGCCACGCTCGACCAGCATCCGGTCGAAATCCTCAACCCCCGCCGGCCGCGCCTCGGTTTTGGCGTGACGGAACAGAATCAGTCGGCGCATCCGGTCACCCTCTCGCGCCATGCTCTAGCCGAAGCGCGATTTTCCCTCTAGGGGACGGGCCTCACCGCGCAAGCCCCATTCATGACCCTCAGCCTCGACGACATCCAGGCCGCCGCCGCGCGGATCGCCGGCGATGTGGAGCGCACGCCCTGCCGGCTGTCGCGCACCCTCTCGCAGATCACCGGCGCCGAGGTATGGGTGAAATTCGAGAACCTGCAGTTCACCGCCGCCTACAAGGAACGCGGGGCCCTGAACCGGCTCTCGCTGCTGACCGAAGAGGAGCGGCGGCGCGGGGTGATCGCCGCCTCGGCCGGCAACCATGCCCAGGGCCTGGCCTATCATGGCGAGCGCCTGGGTATCCCAGTGACCATCGTCATGCCCCGCGGCACGCCCCACGTGAAGGTTCAACAGACCCGCGAGTTCGGCGCCACTGTGGTGATCGATGGCGATGGCTATGACGCCGCCTATGAGCGGGCCCGCGAACTCGAGCTCGAGCGGGGCCTTGTCTTCATCCATCCCTTCGACGATCTCGCCGTCATGGCCGGCCAGGGCACCGTCGCCCTCGAGATGCTCGAAGACGCGCCCGATCTCGAGATCCTGCCCATTCCGATCGGCGGCGGCGGATTGATCAGTGGCATGGCCACGGCCGCCAAGGCGATCAAGCCGGACATCACCATCATCGGCGTCGAGCCGGCCATGTATCCCTCCTTCACGGGCAAGATGCGCGGCCTGCGGGCCCCTTGCCGTGGCCAGACCATCGCCGAGGGAATCGCGGTCAAGCAGGTCGGCGAGCACACCTACAAGGTCGCCAGACCGCTGATCGACGACGTCCTGCTGCTCGAGGAGCCCTTCTTCGAGCGCGCCGTGGCCCTCTACTGCAACATCGAAAAGACCGTGGCCGAGGGCGCTGGGGCGGCGGGCCTCGCCGCCCTCCTGGCTTACCCCGAACGCTTTCGGGGCAGGAAGTGCGGCCTGGTGATCACCGGCGGCAACATCGATCCGCGTCTGCTCGCTGCGGTCCTGACCCGCGAATTGGTCCGCGCCCAGCGCCTGGTCTCCTTGCGCATCATCGGCGACGACCGGCCGGGACTGCTGGCGACCGTCTCGGCGACGATCGGCGAGTTGGGCGGCAACATCCTCGAGGTGGCCCACAATCGTCTCGCCCTGGATGTCCCCGCCAAGGGCGCGGAGTTCGACCTCATGGTCGAGACCCGCGACGCCCAGCACACCCAGGAGATCATGGACGCTCTGCGCGAACGCGGTTACCCGCCGAGGGTGGTGTGAGACTCGTCCTCGCCCTGGCCGGCGCCCTGATCCTGAGCGCTTGCGCCAAGCCGGCCACGAGCCCGGATGGCGCCGCCGTGGGCAAGACTTTCCTGGCCCAGAACGCCCATGTGCCAGGCGTCGTGACCACCGGTTCCGGCCTTCAGTATCGCGTCGTCCATTCGGGGCCGGCGACCGGTCTGCGGCCCAAGCTCGCCGACGAGGTCAAGGTCAACTACGAAGGCAAGCTGATCGACGGCGAGGTGTTCGACTCCTCGTATCGGCGTGGCGCCCCGGTGGTGATGACCGTGCGCGATCTTGTCCCCGGCTGGCGCGAGGCTCTGCAACTCATGCGGCCGGGCGACGAGTGGCTCCTCTACGTCCCCGCCAAGCTCGCCTACGGCGACAAGGGCGCCGGCCCGATTCCGCCCGGCGCCGTCCTTGTCTTCAAGCTCGACCTTGTCGACGTCCTCCCGGACGCCAGCTCCGTGGGTCGGGCCTAGCGGGTTGAGGAAAAGTGCGAAGTGGTTTTCCGCCCGCAATCCGCTCTAACTATAAGGAATCGATCACGTTCTATGACTTTGGATTGATTCAATCCAAAGTCATCGTGATCTAGCCCTCGAGCCGCGCGAGCGCCCAGCGGGCCGCGTCGCGCACCATTTCGCAGCTGTCGTCGAGGCGCGCCCGCGCGGCCGGGATCAGGCTCGCATCGGCGGAGTTTCCGATAGCATAGAGGACGTTGCGGACCAGCCGGTCGCGGCCGATGCGCTTGACGGGGCTGGCCGCGAAAAGGGCGCCGAAGGCGGCGTCGTCCAGCGCCGCGAGGTCGGCCAGGGAGGGAGCGCGCAGGGCCTCGCGGGCGTGGAGCTTGGCCTCGCGGGCCTTGGAGGCGAACTTGTTCCACGGGCAGACCGCCAGGCAGTCGTCGCAGCCGAAGATCCGGTTGCCCATGGCCTCGCGGTAGCGCTCCGGGATCTCTCCGTCGTGCTCGATGGTGAGATAGGAGAGGCAGGCGCGGGCGTCGAGCTGGTAGGGGGCGGGAAAGGCCTTCGTCGGACAGATGTCGAGACAGGCGCGGCACGAGCCGCAGAGGTCCTCGCCGGCACGTCCGGGCGGCAGCTCGGCGGTGGTCAGAATGACTCCCAGGAACAGCCATGAGCCGTAGTCCCGCGAGACGAGGTTGGTGTGCTTGCCCTGCCAGCCGACGCCGGCCAGCGCCGCCAGGGGCTTTTCCATCAGGGGCGCGGTGTCGACGAAGACCTTGACCTCGGCGGCGCAGCGGCGGGCGATTTCGCCGGCCAGGGCCTTGAGCTTGCCCTTGATCACCTCGTGATAGTCGCGGCCCTGGGCGTACACCGAGATCGCCGCGCGCGAGCGGTCGTTCAGGGCCTCCAGGGGATCGCGGTCCGGCCCGTAGTTCATCCCCACCACCACCGCCGAGCGGGCCGAGGGCCACATGGCTTTGGGGTGCGAACGGCGATCCAGGGTCCTGGCCATCCACTCCATGGTCCCGTGGCGGCCTTCGTGGACGAACTCGGCAAGGGCGCCGGCGGCCGGCCACGGCGCCTCCACGGAAGCGAGTTCGCAGACCTCGAAACCCAGGCGAGCGGCGGCGGAACGGATCAGGTCGGCGGAGGATTGGGAGCTAGAAGTCGAGGTCGTCATAGTGGCTCGACGGCGCCAGACCCGGCCATCGATCGGTGAGCAGGGGGCGAAACGCCGGCCGGGACTTGACCTTCATGTACCAGGTCTTGGCCTGGCCGAAGTCGCGCCACGGAATATCGCCGAAATAGTCCAGCACCGAGAGATGGGCGGCGGCGGCGAAGTCGGCCAGGGTCAGGCGCCGCCCGGCCAGCCAGTCCCGCGCCTGAAGGAGCTTGTCGACATAGGCCATGTGGACCCGCATGGCCTCACGCCCCTGGCGCATGTTGTACAGATCCGGCGCGCCCATCTTGAGCAGCCGTTTCTCCAGCTTCTCGTGCAGGAGGTAGGCGTTGACCTCGTTGTCGAACTTGCGGTCGAACCATTCCAACAGCCGGCGCACCTCGGCGCGATCGGCGGGGCTGGCCCCCAGCAGGCCATGGTCGGGGATCTCGCTTTCCAGGTGCTCGAGGATGGCCCGCGATTCGCATACCACCAGGGGATCTCCGCTCGCCCCCTGCTCGACGAGCACCGGGGTGAGGCCGGAAGGATTGAGGGCCAGGAAGTCCTTGGGCTGCTCCCAGTAGCGGACCACCTCGTCGACGAACGGGAGCTTCTTCTCGCCCAGCGACAGGCGGACCTGGCGCGAGGCCGGATCGAGAGGGAAATGATGCAGGGTGCGGACGAGGCTCATGTCTGGCGCGTCGAGCTATAGCCTCCCTGGGGCCGAGCCAACAACGCCACAGATGTTAAGACGGCGTTTACACCGCCTTTTCATGGCTGGAGCGGACCTCGGAGAAGGCCCCGCCATGCGGCTCGGCCCTTCCGCGCGGGTCGGGATGGATCAGGATGTCGGCCTCCGGAAAAGCTTCCAATACCCGCCGCTCGGCGGCCACGACGATCTTGTGGGCGGCTTCGAGGGTGAGTTCGGGATCGATTTCGGCATGCAGCTGAATGTGGACGATCGGCCCGGCGGCGCGGGTGCGCAGCTGGTGGACCTGAGAGATCCGCCCATCCTGCGTCATCAGCTCGATAATCCGGCGGCGATCCTCGTCGGGGAGCTCACGGTCGAGGAGCTGGTTGGAGGCCTCGCGGAACACCGACACCGCCCCCCAGAGCAGGATCGCCCCGACGCCCAGACCGCCCAGGGCGTCGAATCCCGTCCAGCCGAACACCACGACCGCGGCTATGGCGACGAGGGCGATGACATTGGAGGCAAGGTCGGCGGCGTAGTGGGTGCGGTCGGCGGACACGGCCACGGACGACGCCTGGCGCAGGGAACGCGTCTGGGCCCAGATCAACAAGCCGGTCAGAACGATCGAAAGCGCCATCACCCCCATCGCCCAGGCCTCCAACTGTATCGGATGAGGATGGATGAGGTGGCGCACCGCCTCTTCGCCGATGAGGGCGGCGGAGGCGAACACCAGGCCGCCCTGGAAAAGACTGGCGAAGGCCTCCGCCTTGCCATGGCCGAAGCGGTGCTCGGCATCGGGCGGGGCGGCGGCGTAGCGCACGGCGAAGAAGGTCGCCGAGCTGGCGAGGAAGTCGAGACCGGAGTCAGCCATGGAAGCCAGGAGGGCCACGGAGCCGCTCACCCACCAGACCAGGCCTTTGGCTATGACGAGAATGGTGGCCACGCTCAGCGACATCAGGCTCACCCGCCTGGTCGAGGCGGCGCGCTGCGCCAGCACGGTGGAAACGGCCTTCATGCGTCCAGCTTAGCGATTTTGGGCGCGCGAAACAGGCGCCGCCGCCCTCACGCCGCCGCGCGAGGGAGCGGGCCGACGTAGGCAGAGGCGGGACGGATCAGGCGCCCGCCGGCGACCTGCTCGCGGGCATGGGCGACCCAGCCGGCGACCCGTCCCATGGCGAAGACGCAGGTGAAGGCCGATGGGGGGAAGGCCAGGGCCTCCAGCAAAAGGGCGGTGTAAAGCTCGACGTTGGTCTGCAATGAGCGATTGGGTTTGCGCTCGGCGAGTATGTCGAGGGCGGCGCGCTCGACCGCCTCGGCGAACGCCAGCCGCCCGGGGAGGATGTTCGAACCCGCCCCCAGGGCCTTCACGGCCCGCTTCAAGGCGTCGGCGCGGGGATCTCGGACCTTGTAGACGCGATGTCCGAAGCCCATCAGCCGATCGCCGCGGTCGAGCGCCGATTCCAGCCAGGCGCGGGCGTTCTCCGGCGTCCCTATGCCATCGAGCATCTCGATCACCGGACCGGGGGCGCCGCCGTGCAGCGGTCCCTTGAGGGCGCTGATGCCGGCCAGGACCGCCGAGGTCAGGCCCGCCCGGGTCGAGGCGACCACCCGCGCGGCAAAAGTCGAGGCGTTGAAGCCGTGGTCGGCGATCGTCACCAGATAGGCGTCTAGAGCCGCTTCCTCCGCCGCGGAGGGACGCTGGCCGCGGATCATGCGCAGAATATCGGCGGCGTGGCGGAGGTCCGGATCGGGCCTCACCGGCGCCTCGCCGGCCTGGGCGCGGACGACAGCGGCGGTGAAAACGGCCGGGGCGGCGGTCAGACGGAAGGCAAGCGCCAGGTCGTCGCCGTCGGCGATCCGCGCGGTCAGGGCCCGCATGGCTTCCACGGGGCTGAGAGTGATGAGCCGCGAATCGAGGCCGGCTAACTCCTCGGCCACTTCCACCCGCGCCGCCCCGAGGGCGGCGGTGAGGTCCTCCGGGAGGTCGGCGAAGAAGCCGCTCCACAACAGGTGGGCCACATCCTCGAACCGCCAGCTCCCGGCGATCTCGTCCAGTGAGTGGCCGCGGACCACCAGCACGCCGGCTTGGCCGTCAACATCGGAGAGCACCGTCTCGGCGGCCACTACGCCTTCCAGTCCGTCGGCGACAGCCATGGCCCGGCCTCCTTGAATCCCCGCCCCGCCCATGCGAGCTTCCCGATGGAGAATCAAGATTGATCAATCTGATCAATATAAGACCATGACCGAGTGGCTGAAGTCTGGGGAAGCCCTCCAGCGCCTGGGAGTCCGCTCCCAGACGCTTTACGCCTACGTCAGCCGTGGCCGGGTCCACGCCGAGGCCGATCCAGACGATCCGCGTCGCAGCCGGTACCGGGCCAGCGACATCGCCGCCCTGCGGGTGCGCAAGAGCCGCGGCCGCAAGGCCGCCGACGTCGCCGCCGACGCCATCGCCTGGGGCGAGCCCGTCCTCGCCTCTTCGATCACCACCGTGGCCGACGGCCGGCTCTATTATCGCGGCCGCGACGCCGCTCGTCTGGCCGAAAGCGAGACCCTGGAAAGTGTCGCCCGCCTGCTCCGCGGCGGGGCGGGGCACGCCATGCGCCGAACGTTGCGGCCGACCCCGCCCGCCGCCGGGACCATGCGCGAGCGGGCCTTCGCGGCCTTGGCCATGCGCGCCGCCACGGCGCCCGCGGCGGCGGACCCGGCCGACGAAGCGGCCGGTCTGCTCGACATCCTCGCCGACGCCATCACCGGCGAGATCGGCGGCGGCCCGATCCACGAGCGTCTGGGGAGGGCCTGGGGCTGCGGACCGGCAGGCATCGATCTCGTCCGCCGCGCCCTCGTCCTCCTGGCCGACCATGAACTCAACCCGTCGACCTTTGCCTCTCGCGTCGCCGCCTCGACCGGAGCCTCGCTCGCCGCCTGCGCCCTGGCCGGCCTGGCGACCCTCTCCGGACCCCTGCACGGCGGGGCGGCTGGCGCCATGGGCGCCCTCGCAGACGAGGCCGAGCGCCTGGGGGCCCAGGCGGTGGCCGCGCGACTCGCCCACGGCATCACCGCCCCGGGCTTCGGCCATCCGCTCTATCCGGACGGCGATCCCCGCGCCCGCGCCTTGCTCGGCGCCTTCGCCGCCCCGCCGCCCCTGGAGGCCCTGCGGCGGGCGATGGAATCGGCGACCGGCCACGCCGACAACGTCGATTTCGCCCTGCTGGCGCTCGCCAGGGCCCTTGGCCTGCCGCCCGACGCGCCCTTCGCCCTCTTCGCGGTCGCCCGCTGCGCCGGCTGGACCGCCCATGCCCTCGAACAGGGCGCCGAAGGGGCCCTGATCCGGCCCCGCGCCCGCTATGCGGGGCCGGCGCCGGAGGTCTGAATCCGCCAGGCTCGCTCGACGGCCGCGCGTGGATCGAGCGCCAGCCCTCGGCGCTGCAGGGCCAGGCCCTGGAGAATGATCTGGCGACCAGCCAGGAAGCGCGACCGCCAAGCGTAGCCCAGCAGGTAGAGCGATCGGTCCTGGCGCGCCTCGCCAGCCTCCACGTAGTCGGTGACGATCGCCACCGGCAGGCGCGCTTCGCCGTCACCCTTGGCGTGAGCGGCCTCCAGGGCCTTGGCGAGGCCGCCGGCGATCCACCCCTGGTCGATTTGCGGGCGCGCGGCGGCGACCTCCATCGCATGGCCGAGGATGGCGGCGGGGAAATAGTAGCGCTGGGACTGGATCACCTGCCGGGCGTCGACCGCTTCGAGAGTCAGGCGCTTGCCGTCGGCGTCGGCGGCGGACCGCAGGACAAGGGCGGCGGCGACCTGCGACTGCTCGGCGGCGCGGCGCGTCTCCTCGGCATGCTGGCGGTGGGAATCCCAGTAGCTCAGGCCGGCGATCACCACCGCGATCACCGCCGCGGCCTCGCCTATGGTGAGCCAGAAGCGCCGGCGTTTGCGCTCAGCCTGTGGGGACTCGCTCATCGTTTCATCGCGATGCGGCCACGGACGCCCTCACCGCCTCGGCATACTGGCCGCCCTTGCGGTAACGCCAGAGGTAGGTCGGGATGATCGCCTCGACCGCCGTCGCCGCCACGCCGAGCTCGGCAAGGCCAGGCGCGCCGGGGGCGACGACATTGTCGGCGCGCAGCATCTCCACCTGGTCGCGGGTGAGCGGCGGCGCGATGCCGAGGCGGGAGAGGGCGTCGCCCATCGCGCCCAGCGTCTCTGCGAGGCCGAACGATACCTTCACCAGTCGTGGGCGGCGCTCGACTACACCCAGCATCAGCCGCATCAGGGCCTCAAAGCTGTAGATCTCCGGACCGCCGAGCTCGAAGGTCTTGCCGGCCGCGACCGGGTCGGCCAGCGCCGCGACCGCGGCCGCGGCCACATCGCCGACATAGACCG
The DNA here is from genome assembly GCA_035605655.1 of Caulobacteraceae bacterium. Taxonomy (GTDB): domain Bacteria; phylum Pseudomonadota; class Alphaproteobacteria; order Caulobacterales; family Caulobacteraceae; genus Acaudatibacter. The sequence continues at coordinate 65,515 of DASZKO010000085.1, forward strand.
GCTGGAAGCGGGTCGCGCCGCCGCCGATCAGGGGCAGGACCGGCGAGACGGCGGCCATCGCCGCGAAGCGGTTGAAGAAGGAATCGTCCGGCCCGAACACCACCGAAGGTCGCAGGACCACCGCTTGCGGGAAGGCCTGGCGGACGGCCGCCTCCCCACCGGCCTTGCTGCGCCCATAGCCCGACGCGCTGGCCGGATCGGCCCCGATCGCCGAGAGATGGACGAAACGGCCGATCCCGCCGGCGGCAGCCGCTTCGGCGAGCATCCGCGCGCCCTCGACGTGGACCGCCGCGAAGCTCTGCGGGCCGGCCTCATAGAGCACCCCCACGGCGTTGACGCAGGCGGCGGCGCCGCCCAGGGCCCGGCCGACCGACTCGCGGTCGCGGATGTTGGCCTGGACGATCTCGATCTGGCCGACATCGCCCAGCATCCGGAGGCGATAGCCGCGACCGGGCCGGCGCACCGCCACCCGCACCCGCCATCCCCGCTTGGCCAGGGCGCGGACGATCTGGCTTCCGACGAATCCCGAGCCGCCGAACACCGTCGCCAGATCGTTCATCCGCTCATCCTTGGCCGCTCAAAACGCGCCGCCCGCGATAGACGAGCCGCCGCGACGGCGCAACGGCGTGGCCATGATTGACCTCGCCGGGTCGGCGCCCTATGCGTCCCCGCCTCGCGCGACCAGAGTGGGCGAGCGGGCCCAGGTGGCGGAATTGGTAGACGCGCTGGCTTCAGGTGCCAGTGGCTTAACGGCCGTGAAGGTTCGAGTCCTTTCCTGGGCACCAGCTGACCGACCCGCGTTCGCCTTGTGATGGCCCCACCGGCTGCTTAAGTTTCCCCTCGCGGGAGCTCGAGGGGCCCAGTTGGGATAAACCCTTTACACTTCGAGGCTAAGAGTCCTCGGAGCGCGCCCCCGGAGTGACGAACCAACTTGCCGCAGGTGTTTCATCAGGGCGATCTGCCGGCCGGCCTTTTCCAGGGCGCCCCGTCGGTCGCGATCGATTCGGAGACCATGGGCCTGCGCCTCGGGCGCGATCCCCTGTGCGTGGTGCAGCTCTGCGGTCCCGACGGCGACGCCCATGTGGTCCAGCTCGCCCGACCGGGCTACGAGGCTCCCAATCTCAAGGCCCTGCTGACCGATCCGGCGGTGCTGAAGATCTTCCATTTCGGCCGTTTCGACATTGCCATGTTCCAGGTTCACCTGGGGGTGACGACGGCGCCCGTCTACTGCACCAAGATCGCCTCGCGGCTGGCCCGCACCTACACCGACCGCCACGGCCTCAAGGACGTCACGCGCGAGCTGCTCGGCGTCGAGCTGAACAAGACCCAGCAGAGCTCCGACTGGGGGGCGAAGTCTCTGTCCGCCGATCAAATGGCCTACGCCGCCGCCGACGTCATCCACCTGCATGCGCTGAAGGCGCGGCTGGACGCCATGCTCGAGCGCGAAGGACGAGCTGGCCTCGCTCAGGCCTGTTTCGATTTCCTGCCCCACCGCGCGGCCCTCGACGTCGCCGGCTGGGCCGATGTGGACATCTTCGACCATGGCTCGTGAAGGAACCCTCTCCGCCCCGCCCAGGGAGCGGATGCCGCGCGGCAAGGCCCGCGCCCACAGCCGTTTCGTGCATTTCCTGCGTTTCGCCCTGCCCTTGCTCATGGCCGGCGTGATCAGCGGCCTCGCCGGCCTGGTCGTCAGCCACGCCGTGCGCCGCCAGGCTGCCGCCCACCAGGATGCCGACGCCCCGATCCGGATGACCAACCCCCACTTCTTCGGGCGCGACAACCAGGGCCGGGCCTTCACGCTCGGGGCGCGCGATGCGGCCCGGGACGAGAAATCGATGCAGGTCGTCCTGCTCCAATTCCCGTCCCTGATCCTCGGGGTGGGCGGACCCGCCCCGCGTATCCTCACCGCCGACAGCGGGATCTATCACGAGGACTCCCGCATGCTGCTGCTGCGCGGCCATGTGCGGGCCAACGACGCCAAGGCGACCAGCTTCGCCACCAACGAGGCCCTGGTGAACACTCGCACCGGCCAGGTCAGCGGGGCGGCGGCGCTGGCCAACCAGACCACCCAGGGGGCGGTCAAGTCGAACAGTTTCGATGTCTATGACAAGGGCAATCGGGTGATTTTCAAGGGTGGCGTCCATGCCCGGCTCAACGCCCACTAGATCATGGCGCGGCGGGCCGGTTGCTCGTAAAGGAGCGCCCATGACGCGTTACGCCCAACTCGGATTCGCCGGCGCCATGGCCGGCCTCGCCCTCGCCGCGACGGCCGGCGCCCAGGTGGACACCAAGTCCAACGCCCCCATCGACATAACCGCCAACCAGGCTGAAGTGATCAATTCCAAGTGCCTGGCTATCTGGCGCGGGGCGGCCGAGGCCCTGCAGGGCGATTCGCGCCTGCGCGCCGACACCATCAGCGTCTACGCCGCGCCCAAGGGCGTAGGGGCCGACGGCCAGCAGAGCTGCGGGGGAACCCAGAAGGTTGTGGCGGACGGCCACGTCTACTACGTCACCCCGACCCAGAATGCCCGCGGCGATCACGCGGTCTATCTCGCCAACGCCGACGAGATCGTGCTGACCGGCGATGTCATCGTGGTCCAGGGCAAGGACGTGGCCCGCGGCGACAAGCTGACCATCAAGACCAACACCAAGCAGTTCATCATGGAATCGCGGAGCGGCGGCGAGGGCCGGGCCGGGCGCGTCCGGGGAGTGGTCTACCCGGACAAGCAGAATCAGCCGGGCGCAGGTCCCAAGTCTTGAACGCCGCCGCCACCCTCGCCGAGCCGTCGGCGGCTGTCATCACCGGGGGCGAGGGTCTCGTCGTCGACCGCATCGGCAAGTCGTTCCGCGGCCGCGCCGTGGTGAAGGGGGTAAGCCTGCATCTGGCTCGCGGCGAGGTCGCCGGGCTCCTGGGCCCCAACGGGGCGGGCAAGACCACCTGCTTCTACATGATCACGGGCCTGATCGCCGCCGACTACGGGACGATCTTTCTCGATGGCCAGGACATCACCAACCAGCCCATGTATCAGCGGGCCCGCGAAGGCCTCGGCTACCTGCCGCAGGAAACCTCGATCTTCCGCGGCATGACCGTCGAGCAGAACGTCATGGCCGTGGTCGAGATGCGCGAGAGCCGCCGCGACAAGGTGCGCGCGATCACCTCCGAACTCCTCGAGGAACTTCACATCGACCACCTCCGCGCCTCGCCGGCGGTGTCGTTGTCGGGCGGCGAGCGGCGCCGTGTCGAGATCGCCCGGGCGCTCGCCAGCGAGCCGTCATTCATGCTGCTGGACGAGCCTTTCGCCGGCATCGATCCCCTGGCGATTTCCGACATCCGCGACGTGATCGGCTACCTTCGCAAACGCGGAATCGGAATCCTCATCACCGATCACAACGTCCGCGAGACTCTCGATATCATCGATCGGGCCTCGATCATTCACGCCGGCGAGGTGCTGTTCGAGGGTTCGCCCGAAGAGATCCTGGCCAATCCCGAGGTACGCCGCGTCTATCTCGGCGACCGCTTCAGCTAGAGCTTCGCCTTCAGCCGCCCCGTCTCAACTGCAGGTCGCGACCGCTGCTGACGTGCGAGACGAAGAGGCTGTTGCTCCACCGGCCGAAGGACACGATGGTCTGGCCATCCGCGCCGGTGAGGCGCATGCCATCGGACGTCGGCGCCCACCCCGTCGGTTGGCCGGACAGCGCCGCGGCGCAATCGCCGCCCGCCCGCACGGTATGGCGCGCGCCGAGGGTGAGCGTGCACACTGGCCTGTTGTCCTGGGAGAGTGTCCAGCCGCCGGCGGCCTCGGCCGGCGTCAGTGGTACGCCCGCTTCGTTGTCGGCGCCGACCGCCTGGCCGGCGAGTAGCATGGCGCCGCCAAGGCCGGCGACGATGATGCACGTTCTCATGGCAAGTCCGCTCCTCGTGTCTTGCCCCTCCTCAAAAGTGCAAACGCGGAAGCGCCCTCCAGCGTTGCCGCCGGACGCCGGTTGTGAAGCTTGACACCATTGGCCCGGCGGCGCGTTCATAGGGCATGCGCGTCCAGGTTGCCGGCAGACATGTCGATGTGGGAGAGGCCCTGCGAGCCCGGATCGGCGAAGATCTCGCGAGCAGCGTGGGACGGTATTTCGAGCGTGGCGGCGACGCCGAGGTCGTCGTCAGCCGCGACGGACACGGTTTCCGGGTCGACTGCGCCGTATCGCTCGCGAGCGGCCAGCATCTGCAGAGCCATGGCGCGGGCGGCGACGCCCATTCGGCGTTCAGTCAGGCCCTGGAGAAGGTCGAAGCGCGGATTCGACGCTACAAGCGCCGGCTGAAGAGCCACACCGTCGCCGCCACCGCCAAAGCGGCGGAAACCTCCGCCCTTTATGTGCTGAGGCCGCCGTCCGATGGAGCCGACGATCTCGATGGCTGGACCGACGATGCGGAAGCCGGTTCACCCCCGGCGGCGATGATCATCGCCGAGACGGAAACGCCTCTGCGGACCATGACCGTCTCCATGGCGGTGCTGGAGCTTGATTTGATCGAAAGTCAAACAATCGTGTTCCGCAACGCGGCGCACGGCGGATTGTCGGTGGTATATCGCCGCCCAGACGGCAACATTGGGTGGATAGATCCCGAACGCACCAAGGCCCTCGAGGCAGTGAGCCGCCACCGACGGAAGGCCGTGAGCTGAAGAATGTTGAGCGACGGGGGGCTGGCTTCGTAACACGGAGTGCGTCTCGATGATGATCGGGGCTCTGCTGGATACCGGTTCCATTGCACCAAGGGTCACGGCGACCACAAAGCGCCAGGCCCTGGCCGTGGTTTCGGAGATCGCCGCCCGCTGCTTTGGCCTCAAAGCCGCCAAGGTGCTCGATGCTTTT
>DASZKO010000124.1:0-5730 GCA_035605655.1 Caulobacteraceae bacterium
TCGCGCGCGCCGTGCGGGCCAGCAGCAGCGCGTAGGGCTCGCTCGAGGAGCGCATGCCGGCCACGTCCTCGCGCCGCAGGCCCAAGAGCGCCATGCGCGCCTTGCCGGTGTAGATCACCCCGCCGCCCAGGAAGTAAGCGGAGGCGCCCGGCACGGCGAGCAGCGCCGCCGAGATCAGTCCGCCGGACGAGGACTCGGCCACCGCCACGGTCTGGCCGCGGCCCTTGAGCCTCTCGGCGATGGCTTCGGCGAGAGGGGCGAGGCTGGGGGACATGACCGTTTCCTCCGGGTTCTGCAGGTTGGACGAAAAACAGACTGCGCCATGGACCCGGCGGCCGGCAAGCTCTTGACCGGGCCGGCCATCGTGCCCACCACTCGTGGGCGATGAAGCCACACGCCGCCGACATTCCCCCCGAACTGGCCGAGCTGCGCCATTCGATCGACAATATCGACGCCGCCCTGCTCCACCTCCTGGCCGAACGCTTCAAATGCACCCGCAAGGTCGGGACCCTGAAGGCCCGGCTGGACATGCCGCCGGCCGATCCGGCCCGTGAGGCCCAGCAGATCGCCCGCCTCCGGTCCCTGGCCGCCGAGGCCGACCTCGACCCGGAATTCGCCGAGAAGTTCCTCAATTTCCTGGTCACCGAGGTGATCCGCCACCACGAAACGATCCGGCGAGGACACCGATGAGCGCGCCGGACCGGCAGGCCTCCGTCGCCGTGGTCGGGGCCGGCGATTTCATCGGCGCGGCGATCTGCGAGAAATTCGCCGCCGAGGGCTACAAGGTGTTCGCCGGCCGCCGGCAGGGGGACAAGCTGGCCGAGCTCGCCCATCGCATCGAGGCCGCCGGCGGGGCGTTCGAGGGCCACACCCTGGACGCCCGCCAGGAAGGCGAGGTCGCCGACTTCCTCGCCCGCGCCGACGCCGACCAGCCGCTCGAGGCGGTGATCTTCAATGTCGGGGCCAACGTCAATTTTCCCATCCTGGAGACCACCGAGCGGGTGTTCCGCAAGGTCTGGGAGATGGCCTGCGAGGCCGGCTTCTTCACCGGCCGCGAAGCGGCCCGCCGCCTGCTGGCTCATGGGCGTGGCTCGATCTTCTTCACCGGGGCGACGGCCTCCCTCCGCGGCGGTGTCGGCTACGCGGCCTTCGCCAGCGCCAAGGCGGGGCTTCGCGCGGTGGCCCAATCGATGGCCCGCGAGCTCGGTCCCCAGAACATCCACGTCGCCCACCTGATCATCGACGCCGGCGTCGACACCGCCTTCGTCCGTCAACGGATCGTCGCGGCGCGCGGCGAGGCGGCGCTCGAAGGCCTGCCTCCGGACACCCTGATGGAGCCGGCCTCGATCGCCAACGCCTACTGGGCCCTGCACACCCAGAGCCGGGACGGCTGGACCTTCGAACTCGATCTTCGTCCGTACGCGGAGGCATGGTGATGGCCGCCAGGGGCGTGGAATTCCTGTTCGATTTCGGCAGCCCCAACGCCTATCTCGCCCACAAGGTCATCCCGGCGATCGAGGCGCGGACGGGGGCGACCTTCACCTACGTTCCGGTCCTGCTCGGCGGCGTGTTCAAGGCCACCGGCAACCGCTCGCCGATGGAGGCCTTCGCCGGCATCCCGGCCAAGCTGGCCTACGAGGCCCTGGAGACGCGCCGCTTCGTCGCCCGTCACGGCCTGGCGGCGTTCCGCCACAACCCGAATTTCCCGGTCAACACCCTGGGCATCATGCGCGGCGCCGAGGCGGCCCGCGACCTCGGCGTCTTCGCCCCCTATGTCGAGACGGTGTTCGCCGCCATGTGGGAAGACGGAGCCAAGATGGACGATCCGGCGGTGATCGGAGAAACGCTCTCCAAGGCCGGCCTTCCCGCGGCGGACTTGCTGCGTCTCACCCAGGACCAGGCCGTGAAGGACCGGCTGATGGCCAGCACCACCGCCGCCGTGGCGCGCGGCGTATTCGGCAGCCCCAGCTTTTTCGTCGGCGACGAGCTCTACTTCGGCAAGGACCGGCTGGGCGAAGTCGAGGCGGCGCTGGCTGGCGGCACGGCGGGCTGATCCCGATTCCCTCATGAATCTCCCTCCGCAAAGCGGGGGGCGGCGAAGCCGGGAGGGGGGCCGATGCCGTGCGCCGGCGCTCTTTTCACCCGCCCCCTCCGCCCCTTCCCCCCTTGCTCCCCCGCTTTACCTACCGGATTCACACATCTCGGCCAAAAATCACCTCTCCCATGGGGTTATGGGACGCATGGATCTGAGTCGGCGATCGCCCCACCCCCCACCGTCATAGCCGACCGTAAGTGTCGGCTACCTATTGAGCGCGGATTTGTCCTTGGCCGCGCCAGGCGCGGCCATTCACGGCGCGTCGGGCAGGTCTCAAGTGAGTTCGGGCAAGAGATCGGTGGGGGATGGGGGAGTTCGCGACTTGCTCCGTTTACGGGGGGCGTACGGCGAAGCCGGGAGGGGGCGGGGGAGGATTCAGCTGAGCGCCGCTTTTTGAGAATCGAAGAAGGTGTCGGGCTCTTCGACTTCGAGGAGGCGGCCGCGGCGGATTTCGAGGAAGCGGGTGGCGGCGGTGCGGGTGAAATAGCGATCGTGGGAGACGAAGATGCAGGCGACTTCGCTCTCCTCGAGCTGGGCCTCGAGATCTTCCTGGCCCTCGATGTCGAGGTGGCTGGTCGGCTCGTCGAGGAGGTAGAAGTTGGGGGCCAGCAGCTTCATGTGCAGGAAGATCAGCCGCGAGCGTTCGCCGTGGCTCAGGAGGGCGATGGGGTCGCGCAGGCGGGCGTAGGGGAAGCCGGCCTGGGCGAGGACGCGGGTGCCTTCCTTCTCCCCCACTCCGTCGATCCCGGCCAGATAGCCGACCAGGGTCTCGTCCAGCGGCAGGTCGCGCAGGGTCTGGTCGAAATAGACCAAGCGGCTGGCCGGGTTGAAGCGGATCCTGGCCGAGCCGTCGTAGTGCGCCGACCGCCCCTTCCAGGCGCTCGCCAGGGCGGCGAGCAGGGTCGATTTCCCCGCCCCGTTCACGCCCAGCAGCGCGACCTTCTCGCCGGCGGCGATCGCCAGCCTGGGGATGTCGATGAGCTTGCGCCCGCCATCCGGCGTCGTGACGGTGAGGTTGTCGATCCGCAGGGCGATCTTGGCCTCGATCTCGCCGTCGCCGAGTTCCAGGCGACGGTCGCGGGCCGTATAGACCTCGGTGCGGGCGCTCTGGATGTGGCCGATGCGGCTCTCCACCGCCTTCTGCCGCTTGTGCAGGGCGGGGTTCTTCTGGCCCCAGACGTGATAGCGCGCCGCCACCTTCTCGAGGCGCTTGATCTCCTTGTCCTCGATCCTGCGCCGCACGCCGGCGGCCGCGTCGCGGCGCAGCAGCTCCTCGCGGGCCTGGGCGAAGGGGGCCCGGAACGAATGGGCCCCGTCGCTGCGCAGGAAAAGCGTGCGGGTGCTGACCCGGTCGAGGAACTCGCGGTCGTGCGAGACGATCAGCATCGGCAGGTCGAAATCCCGGGTGATCCAGGTCTCCAGGGTGTTGATGTGATCGATGTCGAGGTGATTGGTCGGCTCGTCGAGGAGGAGAATGTCGGGCTCCTCGAGGCGGGCGGCGCCGGCGATGAGGATCAGCCTCTGCCAGCCCCCGGAGAGGGCGCCAAACGGGCCCTCGGCGACGGCCGGGGCGACGCCAATCTCGTCCAGGACGATGTCGATCCGCCAGTCGTCGCCGGCGAGGCCCACGCGCGCCAGGGAGCGTTCGAGCACCTGGCGGACGGTGAGGTGGGCGAGGTCGGCCGGGGCTTCCTGGGCCAGGGCCCCGACGCGCAGGCCGCGCGAGCGGACGATCTTGCCGGAATTCAGTTCGAGCTCGCCGGTGAGGCAGGCCAGGAGCGTCGATTTCCCCACCCCGTTGTCGCCGACGAGGGCGGTCTTGGCGTCATCGAGGAGGAAGGAGACGCCGGAAAAAATCCGCCGCGTCCCGTGATAGAAGGCGCCTTGATCGATACCGAGGACGGCCTGACGAGCGGGCATGAAAACGCGGTCCCAGACCTTTGGCGGGACCGCGTTTCTGGCGGCTGGGCCCCGGGCGCGTCAAGCGATCGCTAACCTGTCACCCGCTCTTCCCCGGGGAAGAGCGGGGGCCTGCTTGGAGCCTCGCTAGACGGAGGTGCGGCGGACGAGGAAGTGGTAGGCCAGCATGACCACGACGGCGCCGATGACGGCGACGATCAGGCTGGGGATATTGAGGCCGGTCACCCCGGTGTGGCCGAAGAAGCTGAAGATCCAGCCGCCGACGAAGGCGCCGATGACGCCCAGAACGATGTCCATCACCAGGCCGGAGCCGGTGTGGTTGACGATCTTGCTGGCGATGAATCCGGCGATCAGGCCGAGAACCAGCCATGCGATAATGCCCATGCTACTTCCTCCTTGTTCGACGCTTGAGCCGCGCCTTGGCTGCAAATAGTCGTGGCAATAACGCCGAGGGCAAATACCGGTTGCGTGAATAGTCACGCTTTCAGGCGGACGGTGGCCTGGAGCTCGATGTCGGCGGCCGATCCGCCGATCAGGAGGTCGTAGCTCCCCGGCTCGGCGAGCCAGGCTCCGCCGGCCACATCCCAGAACGAGAAGTCGCGGGGCGTGAGGGTCAGCTCGACGCGCCGGCTTTCGCCCGGCGCCAGGGCCAGCTTGGCGAAGCCCTTGAGCTCCTTGACGGGCCGCTCCACCGAGGGCCCGCGCGGCCGCACATAGAGCTGGGCGGTCTCCTTGCCGGCTCGCTCGCCGGTGTTGGTCAGGGTGAAGGCCACCGTCACGCTTTCGCCGGCCCCGACCTCCTCCGGGGCGGCGAGATCGGCGTAGGCGAAGCGGGTGTAGGTGAGGCCGTGGCCGAACGGAAACAGCGGCGGCGTCGGGGCGCGGTCGAAATGTCGATAGCCGACGAACAGCCCCTCGCCGTAGACGACCTCGGCGCCGCCCGGATACCAGCCGTGGGCGCTGGTGTCCTCGATGCGGCGGGGCCAGCTCACCGGCAGGCGCCCGGAAGGCTCGGCGCGGCCGAAAATGATGCGGGCGACCGCGTCGGGCCCCTCCTCTCCCCCCAGCCAGGCGACGAGCACGGCCGGGACGTGGTCGATCCACGGCAGGGCGTAGGGCGCGCCGCCGACCAGCACCACCACGGTGCGCGGATTGGCCGCCAGCACCGCCTCGACCAGGGCGTTCTGGTCGCCCGGCAGCGCGAGGTCGGCGCGGTCGTAGCCCTCGCCCTCGCTGATCGAGGCCGCGCCGATGACCACGACGGCGGCGTCCGAGCGGGCGGCGAGGTCGGCCGCCTCCGCGATCGAGCCGGCCGGCGGGCGCACGCCGATGGCGACATATTCCCAGGCGATGTCGGCCGTCTCGGCGCGGCGGACGTATTCGATCACGATCGGGTAGCCGGCGCCGGCGGCGAGGGTGGCGGCCGCCAAGCGGCGCGGGGCGGGCTGGCCGCCGACGTCCCAACTGTCGAACGTCTCCGGCGTCGAAGCGTCGATGAGGACGTCACCATCGAGGACGAGCCGGCCCTCGCCCGGAGCGCGCAGGGAAAACTCGTGGCGGCCGTCACGCTCGGGCCAGAACCAGCCGCTCCATCTGACAGCGCCCAGCCCCTCGCCCATGACGATGTTGGAGTTGGTCGAAATGAGCTTGCCGATCTCCCGCTCGGGGCGGGTGCGGAAGGGCGTTCCCTCGCAGCTTCGTTCGGCGAAGTACTC
>DASZKO010000130.1:0-3614 GCA_035605655.1 Caulobacteraceae bacterium
CGCTCGTGGTCGCCGCCCTGGTCACTCCCGCCCTGTGCCTGATCTTTCTCCAGCACATCGGCCCGGCGGCCGAGCCTCGCCTCGTGCATCGCGTGAAGGACGCTCACGCCCGCTGGCTCGCGCGCCTCTGCGCCCGGCCGGAACCAGTCGTGTTCGCCACCGCGGCATTGGCGGCCGTGGCCATCGTGGTTATGGCCGTGCGCCCATCCGAACTGCTGCCGAGCGTCCACGACGGCCACCTGACGATCCAGACCAACGCGCCGCCTTCCACCTCAATCGCCGCCAGTCGCGAGAGCGGCGCGCGCGTCGCCGCCGCCTTGGCGTCCGTGGCCGGCGTGCGCTCGGTCAGCCAGCGCATCGGTCGCGACCCCACCGGCGAGGATAGTTGGGGGCCGGAGACCAGCCTGTTCGACCTGGAGCTGGCCCCCGGCCTCGACGCGGAGGTCCAGCAGCGGCTCGCCACCCAGATCCGGGACCGCCTCCAGCGCTTCCCCGGTCTCGCGCCCATGGTCCGCTGGCGCTTCGACGCCGCCCAGGATGGCGCGCAGCCGGCCGCGCCGGTGCGGGTGAGCGTGTTCGGCGCCGACCTCGACGCCCTCGACGCCGCCGCCGACCGCATCGCGGCCGTGATGCGGGCCCTCCCCGGCGCCCGCGGCGTCGCTGTCGAGCGCCAGGCGCGGGCGCCGGTTGTCAGGGTCGACATCAACTTCCAGCGCCTGGCGCTCTACGGACTCTCCGCCGCCGACGTCCTCGACACCGTCCAGGCCGCGTTCGCCGGCGAGCGGGTGGCGCGGATCTACCAGAACGGGCGCGAGGTCGATCTGGCGGTGAGCGCCCAGTCCTCGCTGCGGCGCGATCCGGAGGCGGTCGGCGAGTTGCTGCTGCGCTCGACCTCTGGCATTTCGACCCCCCTGAAGGCGGTCGCCAACGTCTATCTCACCGACGACCGTCCCCGGATCGTCCATGACGGCGGCCTCAGACGCCAGGTGATCACCGCCAGCCCCTCCGATCCCGGCCCGTTCTTGCGCCTGGCCGGCCGGGCCATCGCCGCCAAGGTAACCCTTCCAACCGGAGCCTTCGTCGAAATCGCTGGCGCCGATCAGGACGCCGCCAAGGCGCGCAGTCAGCTTGTGGCCAACTACGCCCTGGCCGTGTTCGCCATCTTCGCCCTGCTCGCCGTCGCCTTCGACGGCCGGACGGCTGCCCTGATCTTGGCCTCGACCCTCACCGCCGTCGTCGGGGCCGCCGTCGCCGTGGTCGCGCTAGGCGGGGCTCTGTCGGTGGGGGCGATCGCCGGCCTCATCGCCCTGTTCGGCCTTTCCATGCGCGGCGCCATCCTCATCTTCTGCGAACTGGAAGATCTGGTCTTGACCCACCACGCGCCGTGGTCGCGCGAAACCGTCGTCACGGCCGTGCGCGAGCGCCTGACGCCGCTGTTGATGACCGCCCTGCTGGTGGCCCTCGGCCTCGCGCCCCTGGCCGTCCACGCCGGCGAGGCCGGGCGCGAGATCCTCGGCCCCATGGCGATCGTCATCCTGGGCGGCCTCGTCACGGGAACCCTGGGCAGTTTGTTCGTCCTCCCTGTCATGATCTTCGCCTTCTGGCGCCCAGCCTGGGCCCGGCGCGCCCGCCGGAGCGTTTAGATCGCGGTCGATGTCGGCGCGTGGTCGGGGCCCTCGTCCTCGGGGTCTCGCGCCATTCGAACTGGGTCGCCACTCTCGGCGGCGCTTCAAAAATCAATGAGTTTTGCCAGCTTGGCGCGGGTCGGCTGGTGGCCGGCCGATGTTCTTGTTAGGTTCTCATTCGGCGCGTTCGGAGGCGCCGCGGATGGGCATGTTCGAGACCCTGGCGCGAGTCATGACCGCGCCCGGCGACACCCTGAAGGTCCGCTGCCAGGCCTGTGGCCATCGCACGGTCTGGCGCCGGAAAGAGGCTTTCGAGCGTCTGGGCGGCGACGCCAGCCCGTTCACCGCCCGCCGGCGCCTGGCCTGCGGCCGATGCGGCGAACGCACCCGGCTCGAGGTCTGGATTTGAGGCGTCGGCCCGCCTAAGCCTTTGCCGGCATGTGCAACGCCTACAACCTCAAGACCAATCTCGCCGAAATCGGTCTCGCGACGCACAACCAGCTCGGTTTCGACCTTGTCTTTCCCCCTGGCATCGACGCTGCAAGCTCCAACACGCCGGTCCCCCAGGCAGTCTATCCGCGCCGAGACGGCCTCATTCTGCGCCCCATCGCCGCTCCGCATCCGGGGCTGGAGCCGGCCCTCGCCCACTGGAACCTAACGCCCTATTTCCACACGGGGCCCCTCAATGCCTGGAAGGCCAGCACCAACAACTGTCGCTCAGAGACCATGGCCACCTCGCCGGCGTTCCGCGACGCCTTTCGGCGGCGGCGGGCGATCATCCCGGCCACCAGCTTCACCGAATGGACCGGCCCTGCGGGCCGCAAGACCGCCCACGCGATCAGCCGCGCGGATGGGGGCCTGCTGTTCCTAGCCGGCATCTGGGAGAACTACGTGGGCGCCGACGGACCCAAGATCACCTACACCATGGTGATGATCGCGGCCGAACCGGGCGACGACGTGGCCCCGTTCCACAATCGCCAGCCGATCGTGCTCGACGCCGACAAGGCGCGCCTGTGGCTCGATCTTTCCGCCGACACAGCCCCGGTTCTGGGCGCGGCGACGCCGGGAACCCTCCTCGCCGATCCGCCGCAGCCCGCCGCGGCATAGGATATGCGCCATGCAGGAGGACCGATGATCCCAGGACTGATGCAGCAGACCCCGTTGCAGATCTCGGCCATCCTGCGCTTCGCGGTCGCGGCCCATCCCGGGCGCGAGATCGTCTCGCGACAGACCGAAGGGCCGATCTGGCGCTATGACTATGCCGGTCTAGGCCGCCGCGCCGCCCAGGCGGCCCATGCTCTCGAGCAACTCGGCATGAAAGCCGGCGACCGCGTGAGTTCGCTCGCCTGGAACACCCATCGACATCTGGAGCTGTTCTACGCCGTCTCAGGCGCCGGCGCAGTGCTGCAAACGGCCAATCCGCGCCTTTTCGACGAACAGATCGCCTACACGATCAACCATGCCGAAAGCCGCATCCTGCTCTTCGAAACGAACCTGCGACCCACCGTTGAACGCATCGCAGCCAGACTCGAGACGGTGATGATCTTCATCGAGCTGGCTGACGCCGCCTGGCCCGGGTCGATAAAGGCTCTGTCCTACGAGGCGTTGCTGGCGGCCGAAACGGACACCTACGACTGGCCGGTCTTCGACGAAAACGCCGGGGCCTTCCTCTGCTACACCTCCGGCACCACGGGCGACCCCAAGGGCGTGCTCTACAGCCACCGCGCGGTCGTCCTGCACGCCATGGCGGCGGGCCTCAACAGCGCCTTCGGCTTTGACGCCTTCGACGTGGTCATGCCCTGCTCTTCGCTCTACCACGCCACTGCCTGGGGCCTGCCCTTCGTCGCGCCCATCTGCGGCGCCAAGCTGGTGCTGCCGGGCGACAGGATGGACGGCGCCAGCCTGCATGAGCTGATCCAGGGCGAGGGGGTTACCTTCACCGGCGGCGTGCCGACGATCTGGACCCGGTACCTCGACCATCTGGCCAAG